>CAYSFY010000166.1:1583-9782 GCA_964430285.1 uncultured Desulfobulbia bacterium | reverse complement strand
GGATGTAGTTGATCAGGTGATGGAACTGGCGCTCCAGGATCGGCTCGAAGTCGGACTGCATCTCGCGACCGGCCACCTCCACTAGGATGGCGATGGGCAGATTCTGGCCCGCCTTGATGTCCTTGATGTCCGGGCCTTCCACAATGACCAGGCCGTCCTGGACCTCGTCCATGGGCTTGGAGACCAGGACCTCGACCCCGCTGGTACGGCCGCCGCCGCACTCCATGAACAGGTCGTCCTTTCTGATGCGCTCACCCTCGAAGGCCGGACCAAAGGCCATGGGGATGTCGATCTTGGTGATGCTGACCTTCAGTCCCCGCACCTCGATGGCCTTCTGCACGATCTCGTCGTGGGGCACATTGCTGACCACGTGCTCGTAAGTGCAGACCCCGGTGGGCAGCACCTCGGGGATGTTGTAGTCGGAGATGGTGGGGAAGCCCCAGTTGATGGCGCCGGCGGCATTGGCGTACCACTCGTCGCTCACCGGACCCAAGGCCATGACAAAGGCGAAGGTGCGGTCCTTGTTGTAGATCAGGTTGCCCTTGTAGTCGCCGGGCTTGATGCCGCCAAAGGCCATGGCCACCCGGCAGGCAAAGCCGATGGCAAAGACCGCCGAGGTGTAGGTGGAGCCGAAAGGCACCAGCCTGGTGTTCCACCCCACCTGCACCCCGGCCTCGATCAGCTGTTCCGGCATCCTGACGCCGCCGGTGTGGTCGTGCATGAAGATGTAGAGGTTCTTCTCCTGGAGTTCCAGGGCGATCTTGCTGGCGATCTCCTTGGTGGGCGGGGCGCCGACGATGGCGGCGAAACCGGGGGCGGTGCCGTCCACGAACTCGACCCCGCGTTTCCGGAAGATGACGTCGTCCGCGGCACCGAGCCAGATGTTGCCATCGGCCGGGTCCTCGGTCTTGGTATAGTATTTGGGCTCATTCAGGTAGCGGATGGCCTCGTACATCTCCTCGGCAAAGAAGGTGGCCATGCCGGCATCCAGGGCCTGACCAAGGTAGGGCATCCACACCGTGTCGCTGACTTGGGGGGGCAGGAGCTTGCGGCACTCCTGAAAGATCTCCTTCATGTCGCCCAGGGCCTTGACCTTGGCCCCCAGCATACTGTAGATGACGGGCAGGAAGTAGGCGGTGTTGGGGTAGGAGACCTCGTGCTCGGCCCCGAACTTCTTCACGGCATCTTCGTAACTCGCTTCAGCCATGTCGATGATCTTGTGCGCGCCGCGGATGGCTGCAGAACAGATTATTTTAGACATCGGAAAACTCCTTTTATAATTGTACGGGGACAGATTTCAAATCTGTCCCCTTTCCAAATTAGCCCAGTAGACCGTTGACCAGAGACTTGGCCAGGTTGATGGCCTGGGGGTGTCTCATGATCAGGACGTCGCCGCCGCAGAGCAGCATGCAGCTTGCGGTAATCGCCTCCATCATCACCGAGCGCCGCTCTTGGTCGCCGAGCAGGGGGTCGGAGGGGAGGCGGCACTCCTTGGCCTTCCACACCTCGCGGCCCAGGTTGCAGATGAAGGGGACCTGGAGCTTCTCATCCTTCTGGGTGAGGGCTGCCAAGCGGATGCGCTCCATGACCGAGTAGGTATACTCGATGCCGTAGCCCAAGGCGCCGATGGAGGGATCCATCAACACGTTCGATAGCGAGACGCCCAAGTTTTCCAACAGGATGTTGAGCTGCTTGGCCAGGTTGACATCAATGGGGGAGGCCGCCACCATGGGGTGACCAAAGGCCATGGCCGTGGCGCCGAGGGAGCGGTAATTCTTATCGTCCAGCGGGGCCAGGCAGACCTTTTTGTCACCGATCATGGCGGTGATCTCGCGTAGGGACTCGGTATCCTTCTCGGCGTTACCGCATCCCCAGATGATGATGGGCACGTCCACGGCGGCAATGACCTGGCCCGCGGTCTTGCACGCCTCGGCAGCGGAGCGGTTCATGCCGTTGGGGTCGGTGCTGACCAGGGAGAGGCAGATGGCCTCGGCCTGATACTGGTTGACGCACTTCTGTGCCCAGGCAGTGGGGTTGTCCAGGCAATCACTAAAGTGCCGGGTCAGGGTGGTTGGCCACTCATCCGGTTTAACGTCGGGGATGTCCATGGCGATGAGGGGCTTGTTGTTCATTTGCCCCTCGAAGAGCTGGAAGGGGAGGGTGTTGGTGCCACCCACGGTTATCGTCTTGGCGCCGTTGCCCAAGACCACGTCGCGGATGGCGCCGGTGTAGGCCTTGACATAGTGGTCGGCGGGCACTTTGGTGGCACGATCCTGCAAGTGTGTCTGCTCCACGGCCAGGGCGGCAGCGGCGAGCGCGGTCTCCTGGGAGGCGGAGGCAGGAGCGGCAGCCGTGGCCTCTGCCGCTGCCTTGGCCTCCGCCGCTGCCTTGGCCTCTGCCGCTGCCTTGGCCTCGGCCGCTGCCTTGGTCTCTGCTACTGCCTTGGCTTCCGCCGCCTTCTTGGCCTCCGCTGCCGCCAAGGCAGCGGTATCGACTGCCGGGGCAACCGGTGCTGCCGCTGCTGGTGGCGTGGTCGGGGGCGGCGGGGCAACTGGGGCAACTGGGGCAACTGGGGCAACCGGGGCGGCCTGGCCAGTCGCGGCCGCATGCTCCTTGACCAGGATGGCCTCGGCACCCGCGAACTTCACCAGGGCCTCGAATTGATCATCGCTCAAGCCATAGGCCTTCTTTAAGGCGGCCAGACCCATGCGCACGGACTCAAGGGCCATCAGACGTTCTCTCTCATTCATTGCATGTTCTCCTGCGTCATCTATATCGGTCGTGGAAATCGAAACGGTTGTGGCGGTAGTAGTTGTAAGGGCTGCGGCCTGCGCTCGGGCCTCGGCCACGATGCGTACGGCCTCAAGGCGGGCCTGGGCCAGCAGTTCGTCGCGGTCACCCCCGGCGGCAACCGGGGCCGGGCCCTTCTCGGCCTGGACCACGATCGTCGGGGGAGCACAGATGGTGGGGGCGATGGTCATCTCGATGGTCGGCCGGCTGTCGAGGCCCGCCTGTTTGACAATCTCGGGTACGGCGCTCTCCCACTCAATGGCCATGATGTGGACGCCGCTCACCCCTTTGATCTCGCGGACCTGGTTGATGATGTCAACACAGATGCGAATCCCCTCTTCCTCTTGGTTCTTGGCCCCTTTGAGACGGGCAATGATATGGTCGGGCACATCCATGCCCGGCACGAACTTCTTCATGTAGTTGGCCATGCCCAAGGAGCGGGGCGGGGTGACACCCGGCAGGATATAGGCCTGCTCGGTAAGTCCCAGTTCACGCGCCATGCGCATGAACTCGGCAAACTTCTCGACATTATAGACAATCTGGGTCTGAATAAAGTCGGCGCCGTTCGCGATCTTCTTGCCCATGCGCAGTGCCCGGAAATCAGCGGGACCGGCAAAGGGGTTGGCAGCGGCACCCAGGAAGAGGCGGGGTTCCGCCTCCTTGATCTTCTCGCCGCACTGGAACTCCTTTTGGTCCCGGAGGTTCCGCATCATGCCCAGGAGTTGGATGGAGTCCATGTCAAAGACCCCCTTGGAGCCGGGGTGATTGCCGAACTTCTGGTGATCGCCGGTGAGGCAGAGGAGGTTCTTGAGCCCCAGGGCGCTGGCCCCCAGGATGTCACTCTGCATGCCGATACGGTTACGGTCCCGGCAGGTCATCTGGATGACCGGTTCCACCCCCTCGGCCAGGGTGATCAGGCCGGCGGCGATACTGCTCATCCTGACAATGGCTGTCTGGCAGTCCGTGATGTTCACGGCATCCACATGGCCCTTCAACAAGCGGGCCTTGTGGCGTACCACCTCAAGGGAGCTGCTCTTGGGCGGCCCCAATTCACCGGTGACTGCGAATTGACCGGAGCGCAGGATCTGTTCTAAACGGCTTCCTGATTTCATTAATCCGTATTCCTGAAGAGATAAGGGTTATTGGGGCATCACCTGGGTAGGGTGGGCACCGCCCACCATTGGTAACGACCTTAAATGCGGTGGGCGCTGCCCACCCTACTTCGCGGCCGGACCGGTGCAACCGACGCCGGGGATGCCGCTGGTCAGGTCACGGCGCATCTCCATGTCGAACAGGACCCGCTCCTGCTTCTTGTTGATCCCCAGGGCGTCACGCTTGGCATCGATATGGGCGATCATCTTGTGGGCCAGCTTGATGGGGTCGCTCTCCATGGCCCACTTGCCACCATAGATGGTCTCGTGCTCTTCGGTCATGTACTTGGTGAACTTCTTGGAGCCGGTGATCGGCAGGTTCTGGAAGATGACATAGGCCCCGGAGGCGGCGAAGTACTGACCGATGGCCACCGCCTTCTCACTCATCCACAGAGGGGCGGTGCCGGCCAAGGGGAGGTCGGAGATGTCATCGCCCAAGCCACCTTCCGCCACCATCTGGGTGGCGGCGATCAACAACCGGCTGTTGTCCACGCAGGAGCCCATGTGCAGGACCGGCGGCATACCCACGGTCTCGCACACCTCGGCCAGACCCGGACCGGCGAACTCGGTGGCCGCCTCCGGCCGTAGCAGGCCGACCCGGCCCAGGGAGGTGGCGGCACAACCGGTGGCCAGCACCAGCACGTTGTGCTTGATCAGCTCCTTGGCTACCTTCTCGTGGACATCGTCGGCGTACTTGTAGTTGTCGCAACCGACAATGGCGGCAACTCCGCGGATGCGGCCATTGATGATGTTGTCGTTCAAGGGGCGGTAGCTGGCGCGAAAACGGCCGCCCAACATATAGTTGATGGTCTCGTGGCTGAAGCCCACCACCACATCCAGCTTCTTCGATTCCGGGATGTAGCACTTGCCCCGTTTCTTGTAGTTGGCAATGGCCTTGCGCAAGATCTCCTTGGCGCACTCCATGGCCCGGTCCTCTTCGAACTGGATATGGACGGCCCCTTCCATCTTGGCGCGGTAGTTGGTGGTGATGATATCGGTGTGAAAGGACTTGGCCACCTGGGCCACTGACTGCATGATGCACTGGACATCCACCACCATGGCCTCCACCGCGCCGGTGGCGATGACCATCTCCTGCTGGACAAAGCCGGCGGCCACCGGGATGCCGCGGCGCATCAGGATCTCGTTGCCGGTACAGCAGACCCCTGCCAGGTTGATCCCCTTGGCCCCCACCTTCTTGGCGGCCTCCAGGATGTCCGCTTCCTTGGCGGCCAGACAGAGGGATTCGGCCAGCAACGGCTCATGGCCATGGACGGTGATATTGACCTGATCGGCCTTCAACACCCCGAGATCGACAATGGACCTGAGGGGCACCGGGGTGCCGAACATGATATCGGTCAGCTCGGTGGACATCATCGACGAGCCCCAACCGTCGGAGAGGGCGCAGCGGGAGCCCTGCAGCATCAGGTTGCGATAGTCTTGGTCAACGCCCATGTGGGTGCGGTGCATCATCTCCACCACCTCGCGGTCGATGCCGCGGGGCTCGACACCCAGCTTCTTCCACAGGGCCTGGCGTTTGGCCGGGGCCCGCTTCAGCATGGTGAGGGTACCACTCTGCTGGCCAAACTCGGAGAGCGCTTTCTCGCCCACTTCCAGGGCGATCTGGTTCTTGTCCTTGCCGGTGGTGTCCACCCCAAAGACCTCGGCCATCATCCTGAGCTTGTTCTCGTCCTTGATCTCGTGGTCGGTCTGGCCCTTGGCCGTGGCGATGAAGCCCTTGACCATCTCCCGGGCATGGTCGGTGTGGGCTGCGGAACCGGCGGCAATGGTGCGGCAGAAGCCACGGGCGGCCACGGTCTCGGCGGTGGCGCCGCAGACCCCGATCATATCGTCGACGCCGTCGATGATCTGGCAGGGACCCATGTTGCAATGACGGCAACAGGCCCCCCCGGAGCCGAACAGACAGGCGGACATCCCCCTGGCCTCGACCCGGTGATAAGCGGTCTTGACATCCTTGGCAATGTCCTGCTGCAGGACATCCAGGGTGGAGGAACAGGTGATACCGGAACAGCTTTCGCATCCAATTTTTCGTGTAGCCATGATGTTACCTCAAAGTGCTTCCAAAGTTAGTGACTTCTCTTAGGTTGTTTTGGCTGTAGACTGTAGGCGGTTAGCCTACTTATACCCTACAGGCTAACAGCCTACAGCCTAAACAACCTTTTTACAGCAGTCCGGCGGCGACCTTGGCGGCCTGGACGGTATTCTTCATCAGCATGGTGATGGTCATGGGGCCGACGCCGCCCGGGACCGGGGTGATGCAGGAGGCCTTCTCCTTAACCCCCTCGAAATCCACGTCACCGGCCAGGATGGCCTTGCCCGAGTCGGTCATGCCGATACGGTTGACGCCGACGTCGATGATCGCCACCCCTTCCTTGACCATGTCGGCAGTGACCAGCTTCGGTACGCCGACCGCGGCGATAATGATGTCGGCCCGCTTGGTGTGCGCCGCCATATCCTTGGTGCGGGTATGGCAGATGGTGACCGTGGCATCCCCTGCCATCCGTTTTTGGAGCATGAGGTTGGCGATGGGCTTGCCCACGATATTGCTGCGGCCGATGACCACCACCTCGGCGCCCTTGGTCTCCACGCCGCCACGGACCAGCAGTTCGAGGATGCCGTGGGGGGTGCAGGGGAGGAAACACTGTTCGCCGAGCATCATCTTGCCGACGTTCACGGGATGGAAGCCGTCCACATCCTTGGCCGGGTCGATGGTGTAGAGGACCTTGGCCTCATTGATGTGCTTGGGCAGCGGCAACTGCACGAGGATGCCATTGATCTTTGGGTCACGGTTACACTTCTCCACCAGCGCCAGCAGTTCCGCCTCAGGGGTGTCCGCAGGCAGGGTGATCTGCTCTGATGCAATCCCCAACTCCTTGGCGGTCTTGTTCTTAGCGGTGACGTAGGACTGGGATGCGGGATCCTCCCCCACCAGGATGGTGACCAGGCCCGGGACAACACTGTGTTTGGCCTTCAGCTCGGCGATCTCCTGGACCAGTTCCTGGCGGATGGCCTTGGCCGTTTCCGTGCCACTTAAAATTTTAGCGCTCATCAACTAACTCCTTTACAAATAAATAAGGTAAATATGGCAACGCGGCCAATCCTAGGTGGAAGGCCGCGTAAACAATGACAACGATCATTGGCATAGAGAGGCAGACCGGGAAAAAAATATACCGTATCGCACAACCGTTATCAATAGGTAGTTATACGAAATGTGAAGGTTTGTAACGAGGTCGGGGCAAGAGGGGAGGGGAGGGGGAAGCGACTGCTGTCCGCTGACTGCTCTCTTCAGGCCTTGCGGCCCAAATCGGCGGCCAGTTTGACCATGATGGCGTTGGCCTGGGAGAGGCGGGTGGCCAGGGTCTTGAAGAGGTGGGTGGCGACCTCGGGGTATTTGTGGATGATCTCGGCCAGCTTGTCGCCCGGGTAGCGTTTGACCATTGACCGCCCCTTGGAGACGATGCTCGCCGAGCGCACCTCGCCGGTGATGGCCGACATCTCGCCGAAGTAATCACCCGGCTGGACGATCTCGGCGATCTTTTTGCCGTCGCGCAGCACCGCCACCGCCCCCTGGATCAACTTGAAGAAGTCGATGTCGCGGTTGCCCTGGCGGATGATGTAGTCCCCCTCCTGGTAGTTCTCCACATCGGGGTTGACCAGATAGGCGGGCAGACTCTCGGCGCTGATCACCGTCTTCTTCAGCACCTCGTCGATGCTGGTGGCGCCAATGACGACCTTGTTGATGCCGGCGTTGCGCAGGGGGGTCATCCCCTCCTGCATGGCGATCTTGCGCAGCTGATCCTCGGGCACCGAGGCATTGATAGCCTTGCCCACCTCGTCGGTGACCTCCATTACCTCGAAGAGTCCCACCCGCCCCTTGTAGCCGCCGCCGTTACAGGTGCCGCACCCCTTGGGGCCGAAGAGGTTCAGCCCCTCGATCTGTTGCTCCTTGAAGCCCATGGCCAACAGCTCCTGATTGGAGTAGGTGCAGGGGGTCGGGGTCTTGCACTCCACGCACAGCTTCCTGGCCAAGCGTTGGGACTGAACCATGGTCACCGCCGAGGCGATCATGAAGGGGGGGATGCCGATGTCCCTGAGACGGCCGATGGTGGCGGGGCAGTCGTTGGTGTGCAGGGTCGAGAAGACCAGATGGCCGGTCATGGCCGCCTTGATGGCGATCTCGGCGGTCTCCATGTCCCGGATCTCGCCCACCATGATGATGTCGGGGTCCTGGCGGAGGAAG
>CAYSFY010000166.1:0-1573 GCA_964430285.1 uncultured Desulfobulbia bacterium | reverse complement strand
GGCAAAGGTCATCCCCACTTCGTTTCTGACGTTGACCTGATTGATCCCCTTGAAGTTGAACTCCACCGGGTCTTCCGCGGTCAGGATCTTGGTCCCCTCGTCATTTAAGGAGTTGAGGATGGAGTAGAGGGTAACGGTCTTGCCGCTGCCGGTGGGGCCGGTGACCAGCAGCAACCCCTGGGGCCGGTTGATGCAGCGCTTGATGATGTCGAAGGTCTCGGTCTCGAAGCCCAGCTTGGTCAGGTCGACGTTCAAAGAGCTTTTGTCCAGGATACGCAGGACGATACCCTCGCCATAGAGGGTGGGTAGGGACGAGACCCGGAAGTCCACGGCGCGGCTCTTGGTCAGGCGGATGCGGATGCGGCCGTCTTGGGGGACGCGGCGTTCGGTGATGTCCAAGGAGGCCAGGATCTTGATCCTGGAGATCAGGGCGTTCTTGATGGTCAGCGGCAGGTTCATGGACTTGTAGAGGGTGCCGTCCATGCGGTAGCGGACCTGGAGACTCTTCTCGTAGGGTTCGATGTGGATGTCGCTCACCCCGTCCTTGATCGCGATGCCGTTTACCAATTTGATGATCGGGGCGTCCGAGGCCGAGTACTGGTCGGTCATGGAGTCGCCCTCGTCATCGCCTTCCAGATCATACCCCTCGGCGGCCTCCGAGGCCAGGGAGCCGAAGTCGTCGATGCCGGTAACCGGCCCCTCGTCATCCACGACCTCCGACTCGCCGGAAGAGGTCAGCTCTTGGTACTCCTCCTCCGAGATCTTGTAGAACTTGCGGTAGGAGTCGATGATGTCCCGTTCCGAGGAGATACTGACGGCCAGGGCCATTTTGATGTCGGTCTGCAGACTCTCCACTGCGCTGGTATCGGTGGGTTCGGCCATGGTGACATGGAGGGTCTTGCCGGCGGTGCGCAGGGGGAAGGCCATGTACTTCTTGGCGATGGCAAAGGGCATGATCGCCAGGGCATCCTTGCTGGGAGGCTCATCGTCGATGGTCACCGCCGGGAAATTCTGGACCCGGCTCAGGACCTTGAGGATGGTGGTCTCTTCGATGTAGCCGAGACGGATAAGGATGCTCCCCAGCCTGCCCCCCGACTTCTTCATCACGGCCATGGCCTCTTCCAACTGATTCTTGGAGATCTGCCCCTCCTTGCGCAGGATCTCGCCGATCTTCAGTTTGCCGGCCCCGGATTGATCCTTGACCGAGGCGCGGAGGCTGGATTGATCCGGGGGCTTGGTGGGGGTTGCCATTTTTTTTATGAATTACGAATTAGAAATTACGAATTACGAATTACGAATGGGGGGGAATTACGTTTTTTTAATTCGTAATTCGTCATTCGTAATTATGAAGTACCCGGTCAGTCGCCCAGGCAGATGCCGATCTCCCGGGCAGTCAACACCTTGTCGTCATGGACGTCAACTTTTTTTCGCTTGCGGGTGGCCTCTTCCAGGGTGACCTTCTGCATCTCGCCATTGACCAGGGAGACCATATGGCCGAAGAGGCCCTCCTCCACCATGCGCACGGCGGCGGCACCGAAGCGCAGGGCCAGCAGACGGTCGAAGGTGGTGGGCG
>CAYSFY010000165.1:0-10067 GCA_964430285.1 uncultured Desulfobulbia bacterium | reverse complement strand
ATCAGGTTGCCGTTGCTGTCGAACAGGGCGCAGCTGAAGTCCAAGCGCTCCTTGATGTTGACCGAGTGGGCGGTGTTTTGCAGTTGCAGACCCATCTGCTCGGCGATGTTCATGAACAGGTTGTTGAACACCTCAAGCAAAACCGGGTCCGCCGTGGTGCCCACGGCAAAGCGCTGGGCACGGGGGTGGCAGCGGCGAAGGAGCAACTCCCCGCGGGCCGTGAGCAGCGCCTGCCACCCCGGCTCCACCACGGTGGTGGCGTGCTCTTCGGCGATGATGGCCGGACCCATGATCACCTCACCGGCCCGCAACTCATCGCGCGCCACAAGCGTTGCCTGCTGCCACTGCCCGCCCGCGTAGATGGGCACCACCGCCGTGTCCGCCTGTCGGGGGGAGCTCTCGGGCGGGCAGCTCTCCACCGGTCGCTCCCCCGCCACCACCGCCTCCACCGATACCGCCTCCACCACCATCCCCTTCCCCGGCAGCACAAAGGCAAAGCGCCGGCGGTAGGCCGCCTCGAAGCCGGCCACCACCTCGGCCAAGGTGCCGGCCGCCACCACCAGGGCGGTGTCCGTGCCCTGGTAGCGCACATGCACTCGCCGCTGGACCGATAGCGCACCCGGGCCGCTCTGTTGGCGCCTGAGTTCCGCCTCGGCGGCGTAGGCGAGTTCCGCCAGCACCCGGTCGATGCGCGGCAGTGCCGCGGCGGTCAGGGGCAGCTCCACCGCCTGTTCGCGCATCACCGTCTGCTCGGCGAGCCCCATGCCATAGGCGCTGAGCACCCCGGCCAGGGGGTGGACAAAGACCTGGGTCATGCCCAAGGCGTCGGCCACCTGGCAGGCGTGTTGGCCCCCGGCGCCGCCGAAGCAGTGCAGGGTGTAGCGGCTGACATCGTAACCCCGCGCCACCGAGATCTTCTTGATAGCGTTGGCCATCTGCTGCACGGCAATGTGGATAAACCCCTCGGCCACCTCCTCGGCTGAACGGCCGGTCTGCCTCGCCAGCTCGTGGAAGCGCTCCCGCACCACCGCCAGGTTGAGGGGTTCATTCCCTGCCGGGCCGAAGAGCTTAGGGAAATAGGCGGGCTGGATCTTGCCCACCATGACGTTGGCATCGGTCACGGTCAACGGACCGCCCCGCCGGTAGCTGGCCGGGCCGGGGTCGGCGCCAGCGCTCTCGGGGCCGACCCGAAAGCGCGCCCCGTCGAAGGAGAGAATGGAGCCGCCGCCCGCCGCCACCGTATGGATGCTCATCATCGGCGCCCGCAAGCGCACCCCGGCCACCTGGGTCTCGAACTCGCGCTCGAACTCGCCGGCGTAGTGGGAGACATCGGTGGAGGTGCCGCCCATGTCAAAGCCGATCACCCGTTTAAGGCCCGCCTGTTCGGCGGTGCGGGCCATGCCCACGATGCCGCCGGCCGGGCCGCTCAAAATGGCGTCCTTGCCGGCAAAGGCACGGGCATCGGCGAGCCCGCCGTGGGACTGCATGAACAACAGCCGTACCCCCGGCATCGCGGCTGCCAGCTGCGCGCAATAACGGCGCAAGATGGGGGAGAGATAGGCGTCCACCACCGTGGTGTCGCCACGGCTGACCAACTTCATCAAGGGGCTGGTCTGGTGGGAGGTGCTGATCTGGGTGAACCCCACCTCCTGGGCCAGGCGCTGGGCCGCCTGCTCGTGGGCCGGGTAGCGGTACCCGTGCATGAAGACGATGGCCACGCTGTCGAGGCCCGCGGCATGCCGGGCCCGCAACTCTTCCCGCAGCCGCGCTTCATTCAGGGGGGTAATCACCTCCCCGTGGGCGCCGACCCGCTCGTTGGCCTCCACCACGGCCGTGTAGAGCAGCTCGGGCAGCACGATGTGGCGGGCAAAGAGGTCGGGCCGGTTCTGGTAGGCGATACGCAGGGCGTCAGCAAAACCACGGGTGATCACCAACAGGGTGGGCTCGCCCTTGCGCTCCAACAGGGCGTTGGTGGCCACGGTGGTGCCCATCTTGACGCAGGACACCAGCCCGGGGGTGATCGGCTCCGTGTCCGCGAGCCCCAACAGGTGGCGGATGCCGGCCACTGCCGCGTCCGGGTAGCGCTCCGGATCAACGCTCAGCAGCTTGTGGGTGACCAGGGTGCCGTCGGGCCGCCGGCCCACGATATCGGTAAAGGTGCCGCCGCGATCGATCCAGAACTGCCAGCGGCTGTCGGTTGGGGTCACGGTCGCTTGTCTCGGTGGTTGGGGAGTTGGGCTAAGGCCGGATGGCGCGCAAGGCGAGGGGACGCGGGTCCACGATCCATCCGGCACGGAGAGTCAGGAGGGGATTGTATCCCCGGAGGTCACAAATGTCAAAGGCGGATGGCCGCGCCAAAATCCGTGAAGCCGGCCATCCGCCGCTGCAATTTCAATCTGTTCCGGGGCGTGCCGGCCACGGTTGCGTGGTTTATTGCGATGGCATCAACTATCGTGGGGGCCGCAGTGAAATTTTACCCTGACCAGGCTGCCCTCGGGGACCTGCACTGGAATTTGGGCCAGAAAAGAGGCCTTGACCCCATTCATCCGGGGCAGGATCTCCGGCGAGACCCGGGTGAAGGTCTGGTGGATGGTCTTGCCTTGTTGATCGTGGATCGCGATGTCAACGTGCCCTTTGGGGATTACTCGGCCATGGACTTGTTTTCGTTGCAGATGTCCATCGACAATCAGGTTCCCGCCCTCCTGCCGGGCCGTGGTCTGCACAATCTCCACATCACTATCGGGCAGGACCTTCACGGTCAGCAAGCCAGAGGCACTTGCCGGCATCGGGGTGGTGGCGCCAGCGGGCAGGGTGAACACACCACCCAGCAGCAAGGTAACCGCGCACAGCATGGTCTTCATTTTCATGGTGATCTCCTTTGGTCATTTGTCAGGGCGAATGATTCACCCTGGTTATTTATTGTCATTGCCGAGAGAGCCGCCCTCTCCCGCCGGATCACGGGGCGCATCTCCTCCCGGTGATAACCACTCTCGTGCCCCCCGCCTCAGACGGCGGCCGGGCCGCGCTCGCCGTTACTGATCCGTAGCGCCGCGTGGACCTCGGTGACGTAGATCTTGCCGTCGCCGCTAAGGCCGGTGTGGGCATTGGCGGCGATGGAGGCCACCACCTCTTCCAGCCGTTCGTCGCTACAAAAGACCTCCAGCCGCACATGGGGGATATAGGCCATCTCCTCTTCGACGATGCGGCGCGCGGCCTTTTGGGCGCGGCCGCGGCCAAAGCCCTGCCCCTTGCCGATGCTCATCCCGGAGAGTTCCGGGATGTCCCGCAAACCCATGGCGACCAGGGAGAGTTGATGGGGTTTGATAAAGGCGATGACCTGTTTCATGATGCGACCTCCGTATCGGTTGCTGTTTTTCGGTTTTCGAGCCACTCATAGATCGTTGGCAGGACGATGAGGGTGAGCATGGTCGAGGTGACCAGCCCCCCCATCACCACCACGGCCAGGGGTTTCTGGATGTCGGCCCCCGCGCCCGTGGCGTAGAGCATCGGCACATGGCCGATGAAGCTACAGAGCGCGGTCATGATCAAGGGGCGAAAGCGCAGGTTACAGCCGATGCTGATGGTCTCTTCGACTGAGCGTCCTTCGTCGCGCAGCTGGCGGAAGAAGGCGATGAGCACCACCCCATTCTGCACCGCGATACCCATCAGCACGATAAAGGCCACGGCGGCGGAGACCGACAGCGGCATGCCGATGGCGGCTATCGCCAGTACCCCGCCGCCGAGGGCGAAGGGCAGGTTCAGGATCACCAACAGCGAGTCCCGGAAGGAGCCGAGCGCCATGTAGAGCAGGATGAAGATGAGGGTCAAGGCCATTGGCACCACCACCGAGAGCCGCCGCATGGCCCGCTGCTGGTTTTCGAACTGGCCGCCATACTCCACGAAATAGCCGGGGGGCAGACTGGCCTCAAGACCCGCGAGGAGTGTCTGGGCCTCGGCTACGAACCCCCCAAGGTCCCGGCCGCGAATGTTGACCTCGGCCGCCACCCGACGCATCCCCTTCTCGCGGCTGATCTGGGCCGGTCCTTCGACAGTGGCGATTTTGGCGATCTTGGCAAGGGGCACTTGCGCCCCGCCGGCCCCGGTGAACAGAATTTGGCCAACCGCATCCAGGTCGGCGCGCGCCTCCGGGGGGAAGCGAACCACGACCGCTACCCGCCGTTGCCCCTCGACCACGCGGGTGGCCTCGCTGCCCGCCAGTGCCGTTTCGATGGTCTCGTTGACGTCGGCGACGCTGATGCCGTAGCGTGCCATTGCCGGACGATCCAGGGTGATCTCGATCTGCTCCATGCCGGATACCTGCTCGACCCGGGCGTCCTGGGCGCCGTCGAGGGTGCCTAAAACAGCGGCCGCCTGGTCGGCAAACCCCTTGAGCAGTCCGATGTCTTCGCCGTAGATCTTCACGGCGAGGTCACTTTTCACCCCCGAGATCAGCTCGTTGACCCGCAAGGCAATGGGCTGGGAGAAGGAGAGCCTGATCCCCGGGATCTTGCCGAGCTCTTGCTGCATGGCGGCGACGAGTTCGGGTTTGCTCTTCGCTGTGGTCCACTCCTTACGATCTTTGAGCATAATCAACAGATCCGTCTGTTCCGGTCCCATGGGGTCCTCCGAGATCTCGGCGCGCCCGGTCTTGCTGATCACCGCGGTCACCTCGGGGAAGCCCTCCCGTAGCCTCCGCTCCATGAAGCTGCTGACGCTGACCGAGCCATCGAGGGAGGCATTGGGCAGCCGCACCACGTTGATGGCGATGGAACCTTCATCCAGGTTGGGGATGAACTCCGTCCCGATGCGGGTGGTGGCAAGGCCGGCGACGACAATGACGCAGGCGGAAAGGGTGAGCGTCAACCAGCGCCAGCGACGGGCGGCGTTGAGCAGGGCAAGGTAGCCACGGTGCACACCCTTGACGATGCGGAACTCATTTTCCGGGGCCTGCTGTAACAGCCACTCCGATGCCACCGGCACAAAGGTCAGCGCGGTAATGAGGGAGACCAGGATGGCGATGATCATCGTCGCCGCCAGCGGCGCGAACATCTTACCCTCGATCCCCTGCAAGGAGAAGAGAGGGATCATGACAATGATGATGATCAGCACCGAAAAGGCCACGGGACGGGCCACTTCGCTGACGGCCTCGATGGCGATGTGCCGCCGCAGCCCCGGGTTGGTCCGTTCGCCGAAGTGGCGGCGCACGTTCTCGACGATGACCACCGAGGCATCCACCACGATCCCCACCGAGAAGGCGAGGCCGCCCAGGCTCATGAGGTTGGAGGAGATCCCGGTCTGACCCATGATCAGGAAGGTGATGAGGAAGGTGATCGGCAGGGAGGCTAAGACGATCAGGGCCGAGCGCATTTCGGCAATAAAGAGAAAGAGGATCAGGATCACGAAGATCCCGCCCTCCAGCAGGGCCTTGACCACGGTTTCGATGCAGGCCTCGATGAGCGAGGTGCGGTCGTAAAAGACATTGAGGGAGACCCCCTCCGGCAGGCTTTTCTGGATCCTGGGCACGGTCTCCTTGACACTGGTCACCACCTCCTTGGAGTTGGCCCCCCGCAGCATGATCACCATGCCGGCCACCGCTTCGCCTTTGCCGTCGCGGGAGACCGCCCCCTGCCGGGCTTGGGGGCCGACCACGACCTCGGCGACGTCGTGGACATGCACCGGCGAGCCATCCGCGACCTTGAGGACCACGTCGCGGATATCATCGATGCCGGCGATTTGGCCCAGGCCCCGGATATAGGTCTGCTCCCAGCCGCTGACGATGAAGCCGCCGGCGGCATTGGCGTTATTCTTTTCCAATGCTTCAACGATGTCCCGCAGGCCGAGGTTGTACTTGAGAAGAGCATCGGGTTTTACCAGCACGTGGTACTGCTTGACGAAACCGCCAAAGCTGTTGACCTCGTTCACCCCCGGCAACGGCCGGAGCTGGGGGGCCACCAGAAAGTCTTGAATCCCCCTGAGTTCCATGGGCGACAGGGTCTCGCTCTCCAGGGTGTACTGGAAGATCTCGCCGAGGCCGGTGCTGATCGGTCCCAGTTCCGGATTCACGCCGCTGGGCAGCTGCTCCTTGGCCCCCTGGAGACGTTCGAAGACTTGCTGGCGGGCGAAGTAAATGTCCGTGTCTTCACCAAAGACCACAATGATCTGGGAGAGGCCGGACTTGGAGAGCGAGCGGACCTGGGTCACCTGGGGCACGCCGCCCATCTGTTGTTCGATGGGGTAGGTGACCTGTTGTTCGATGTCGGCGGCCGAGAGCCCGGGGGCCTCGGTCAGCACCATCACTTGGACGTTGGTGACGTCGGGAAAGGCGTCGATGGGCAGCCTGGTCCAGCCGACCCAGCCACTGATGCACAGCAGCAGGGTGGCAGCGATGACGAACCAGCGTTGATGCATGAGGAAAGTGATAAAGGTATGCATGTCGTCCCCCCTCAGTCCGCGCAGCCGGCGCCCATCTTGCCGCGCAGGACGTCGCTCTTCAGGAGAAAGGAGCCGTCGGTGATGATCCGTTGCTCCGCCGTGAGGCCGGAGGCGATCTCCACCATGGTATCGATCCGCGCCCCCAGTTTAACCGGCCGTCGCACCCAGTAATCCCCCTCCTTATGGGTGAAGACAAAGGTGCGGCCTTCGTCGGCCAGCACCGCCACCTTGGGCACCACCAAGCTCTCGCCTGGGGCGGGCAACAGCAGCCGCACCGTGACGAACATCCCCGGCTTGAGCAGACCCGCGGCATTGTCAATGCTGAATCTGGCCTTGGCAGTGCGGGTCTGTTCACTCATGCGGCCAGCGATGGTGTCCAGGCGGCCGACAAAACCGCGGCCCATGGCGTCAACCGTTGCCTCTCCGCCGACAGCGTTGGAGACGGCGGCAAGATCGGCCTCTTTCAAATCCGCCATCACCCATACCCTGTCAAGGCCGGAGATGGTGAACAGCTCCCTGCCGGTCTCGGCGTGCTCCCCCGGCGCGGCGTGGCCTTCGATGACGGTGCCGGCCCTGGAGGCGCGGACCACGACGAGTCCGTCCAAGGCAGCAGCCCCATGCTTGGCGGAGATGCGCTCGATTTCCTGCTTGGTGAGCCCCAGGCGCAGCAGACGGCCACGGGCGGCGGCGACATCGGTCTCGGCCTCGGTGCGCCGGGCCTCGGCCTCCTGGACCTCCACCCGGGACGCCACTTTTCGAGAAAAGAGCAGGGCTTCCCGCTCCGCCGCCTTGCGGGAGAAATCAAGTCCGGCCACGGCCTTGAGGTAGCTCGCCTTAGCCTCCGCCACCTCGGGGCTATCGACCTCGAAGAGTGGCGCCCCGGCCTCGACGCGCTCCCCGGGGGTGGTAAAGCCCCGGGTGATCAGACCGGTCAGGGGGCTAGCCACATGCACGGTGCGGGTCTCGTCGAGTTGCACCTCTCCGGTCAGGCTACGCTCCTCATGGCGGCCTTGCCGTTTTTCCGGATAGCCGACCGCCACCAGCCCTTTGTCGCCCACGATAGAGGCGTCGAGCTTGACCATGCCGATCTCGTAGCGGCACTCATCGCACTGGTATTGGAGAATTTCGTGTTCACATTTGGCGCGCCACATCTCATCCACCGGCCGGTCCAGATCGGAGCCCTCGGCCCCGTGTGCATGCCCGGCGTCCTGATGGGCGTCTTGGTGCTCCTCGGCGCCAGCATGCCCGGCCGCCGTCTCTTCGGGTGGTAGCGATGGGGTTGCGGCGCTCGCGGGCGCGGCCTCTTTCGACAGATGGCCAACGGCGGCATACCCACCGGCACCGGCGAGAGAGGTAAGCGCGACCAGGATAAGGACTAAGGAAGTTTTTTGGTGATGGCTCATGGGTTGCTCCTGTCAGGAGAGAGGGATGAAGAGTTCGGTGAAATTTCCGGGAGTGCGGGCCTGCCCAGGAGCTGATCGAGCACGATGGCGGCACGATTAAGATCGATGATGGCGTCCAGATGACGGGCCTTCACCGTCACCAGGGAGTGTGATGCCTCCAGGACATCGCTGTAACGGAACTTACCGGCCCGAAATCCCTCCCGCACCGCCTCGGCGGCTTCCGCGGCCCGACTCAGCACCTCGTTGCGGAGGGTGCGGGCCTCATGGTCGGCAGCGACCAGCATGGCGTGGGCCTTGATGCGTTCGGTTTTCAAGCGCCGCGCCGCGGCCTCCTCATTGGTTTTGGCCTTGCGCACGGTGGCGCTGGCCTCGGCCAGGGCTGATTGATTGCGCTGAAAAAAGGGTAAGGGGATGGAGAGACCGACGGAGACGGCGCGCGCATCCTTGCCTGAAATCTCGCGGACGGCAAGGGAGAGAGAGGGGTCCGACCAGGCGTTGGCCTGCTCCAGCGCCAGACCGGTGGCGGCGACCTCCTTCTCGCTGCGCCGCAGGGTGAGCTGCGGCGAGTCCTGAATCCCGGCCAGCACCGCTTGGCGCTCCGGGATGGTGACCTCCAGCGGCAGTTGCCCGGCCGCGCTCACGGTGACGGTATCAGGCTCAACCAGGACCAAGGCGAGACCAAGTTCCGCCTCGGCCAACAGACGTTGCTGCTTCTGGGTCTCCGCCATGGTCTCCGCCTTTCTGGCCTCGGCCCTGATCTCCTCGGTGGCGGCAAGTTCACCGGCCGCCACCCGCTCGTGGGTAAGCGCGGCCAGTTCCGAGGCGATCCTCTCCGCCTCCTGTTGCAGGGTCAGCCGTTCCCGGGCGCCCAGCACCTCCAGAAAGGCCATGCGCACCTCGGCGGCGATGTCGAGCCAGACGGTGGCCTGTTCGTGGCGCAAGCGTAGCATTTCGGCATGGCCCCGGTTTTTTCGCGCCACGGGCTTGCCGCCAATTTCAACCGGCTGATTCAGGGAGAGCGTGGTCTCCCGGGCATCACCCTCCGGGAGATTGCCGCCCAGATTATCCCACTCCAGGCCAAGCTCCGGGTTAGGTGGCTGGCCGGCATGTTTCAGCTTAAGGGCGGCGGCATCGGAGTCGGCACCATAGGCGGCAATCTCCGGCCGGTTACGAGCGGCATGGGTCAGGGCCTCGGCCAGGGTCATGCCGCCAGAGGGGGGAGTATTGGCTGCGCCGCCGGCATGGGCAACGGGCAGGGCCAGGCCGCAAAGGCCCACGGAAAACAGAAGAGCATACAAGGTAAATCGTTGGCAACGCATGAACATCCTCCAAACAGAGGGGGGAATGGAACGAATGGCGTGATCTTTCCCCTGCAAGAGGGACTGAGCACGGACATCCGCTTATGGATTTGGGGGGGTGGGCGCCGCCAATAGCTCCCGAAAGGGCAAGCCATGACGGACGCAGGGGGACGAAATCAAATCAGCAGGACGACGCTGTGCAGGAAGGCAAGTTGGGGTGGTGGCGTACAGGCCGGGGTGTTGCGGAAAGAGGGTTGTGCAATTTTGGCGAGAGTGATGGGCGATCCCAGGGGGACCAGGGCAGGGGCGGGACAGGGGGTGAGATGGCGCTGGAGATGATCCGTGGTGCCGCTGACCAGGGAGACGTCCAGGCACTGACCTTGGTTCAACTCCCGATCATCGTCCATGGCTACCGTCTCCCCTTGGTCAAGGCATCCGCTCTCGGGGGCGCAAACGGCATGGTGCCGCTCCATGTGGACCTCGCCGTCAGGCATAAAGCAGAGGACGGTGTTGCCGCCAAACCCGAAGGCAAGGGTGACAATGGCCAAGGTAATGGTACACAGCCTGAGTTTGCGAAGTTTATGCAGCATGGGTTCACGGGAAGAGGTCAGCACGGCTAGCTATTGCGCGAGTACTACATATAAACCGTAGTTGCTGGCAAGTCAATGGCCGAGGCGATCAACGCAAGTGCTTCTCTTATTCACCACTTCCGCAAAAATCAGGCTTGACATCTACAATTAATCATATAAATATACATTTATATGATAAGCAAGTCCATGCTCCCGCCAGGGGCAGGAGACCATCACCTTTGTTGGCAATACCTAGCGAGTGGGAAAAATGCAGGAAGAGTTAGCGAAACCGGACATGAAGGGCTCCGCCTTCTTGTCCAAGGCCCTGTCGGATGAAAACCGGCTGCAAATTCTCTTGAGTTTGG
>CAYSFY010000164.1:0-10108 GCA_964430285.1 uncultured Desulfobulbia bacterium | reverse complement strand
GGCCATGAACTCCCAGAGGAAGGAGTCGCTGGGGAACTGGGAGAGCGGGTACATCCCCATGCTTGCCGCCACCAGGGGGATATTGTCGACAATGGCGGAGACCAGGCCGATGATGATGACGATTAAGGCCTGATTGCCGAGTTTGGCGTCGAGCCACTGGGCCAGGGTGGGGAGCATGCCGTTGGCCGACAGGGTGGCCACGGAGAGCAGGATACCGATGAAGAAGATGACCGAGGCCATGTCGATGCGCCGGAGGGCACGGGTCAGGGTGAGATGCTCCTTGGCCTCCGGGGACTTGCGGCGATGGACGATGTTGCCCGTAAGCCACAGGACGCCTAAGGAGAAGAGGATGCCCAGGTAGGGGGGGAGGTGGGTAATGGCCTTGAACACCGGCACGAAGATCAGGGAGCCCATGCCCATGAAGAACATCAGATTTCTTTCGAATGGTGAGGTGCCGGCCTGCCCGTGGCTCATCTGGTGGGGGGGCTCGACCTTGCCCTTGAGCACAAAGGAGACCAGGATCAGGGGGATGAGCACATTGACTACCGAGGCCAGCCACACCCCCTGCATGATCTTGACGCTGGTGATCTGGCCGCCGATCCACAGCATGGTGGTGGTCACGTCGCCGATGGGGGACCAGGCGCCGCCGGCATTGGCGGCAATGACAATGATGCCGGCAAAGACCAGCCGCTGGTGATGGTCTCTGAGCAGCCGTTTCATCAGGGCGACCATGACGATGGTGGTGGTCATGTTGTCAAGGATGGCGGACAGGTAGAAGGTAATGATGCCGATGACCCAGAGCAGGCTGGACAGGCGGGTGGCCGTGATCCGCGAGGTGATGACCTCAAAGCCGCCGTGGGCGTCGGTCACCTCGACGATGGTCATGGCGCCGATCAGGAAAAAGACGATGGCCGCGGTCTCGGCCAGCTTTTCGGTGAGTTGTTCGCTGACCACGTGGACCCCCTGCGGGCTGGCAAGGGAGTAGAGGGTCCACATCAGGCCGGCGGCGATCAGGGCGGTGGCGGATTTGTTGATCTTGATGGGGTGCTCCAGGGCGATCATGGTGTAGCAGAGCACGAACACGCAAGCGATCAAGGTCATCATCAGGGGGGGCTCCTCGTCAAGGTCTCATGGGTGTGTGGCGGAATTGTGTCGGTTTCGCAAAAACCGCTCAACCGACGCTGGCTCGTCGTGTAACTTATTGATAATACGTAGGCAGATGGACAGTGCTGGGACTTTTTGCGAGACCGTCAATTTTGCAATAGTAGCAGATCTAGGTGGCCAGTCAAGGGGGGATTCCCTGATGGGCAACTGACCGGTTACCAAATTGCGGTTGCAATGTGACGTGTTTGGCACTAGGGTAAGTACCTATTTTGACGGTTTGGCAAAAACCGTTCAACCGCCGCTGGCAGGCGCGGTAACCTATTGCAATTCCATTAACAGCGGGTCAGCTTGACGACTTTTGGCGCTGCCATCAGTGTTAGTTCCTTGAGCGGAAGAAGAGAGTTTTCGCCAGTACGGAGTTGGCTGCGGCGTGCTGGCTGGCCCCGGTAATGCAGAGATGGGAACGACCATGGCAACCAACGAGCAGAGCTTTATCCAGGTGGAAAATGTCGTCAGTTTTCTCGAGACGACCTTGCCCTTCAACCGTCTTGACCATGAGGCCCTGCTGGGGCTGGCTGGGAAATGCGTGATCGATTTTTTCCCGGAAGGGACCATGATTTTCGTGCAGAACGAGACCCAGGTTGACTTTCTATACCTGATCCAGAAGGGCGGGGTAAAGAGCTATCTGCAGAATGACGAGGGCGAGGTGACGCTGAAGGACTACCGCGGCGAGGGGGAGTATTTCGGGGCCTTGCCCATTATCCAGGGGACCCGGGCCAACCTCAATGTCGAGACGGTGGAGGACACCTTCTGCTTTTTGATCGGCAAACAGGACTTTCAGGCGCTGCTGGCCAAGAACGCCGAGGTGGCCCAGTACTTCCTGCGCACCATGTCGGCCAAGCTGGTCAAGGGGGTGTACGCGGAACTGCGTCAGCACAAGATCGCCCCTCGTACCGAAGGCGCCCTGACGCTGTTCAGTGCCCCGGTGGAGGAGATCGCCAAGGGGAGTCTCTATACCACACCGGCCAGCACCACGGTGCGGGCCGTGGCGGGGATCATGAGTGACAACTGCATCGGCTCCATCCTGCTCACCGACGAGTCCGGCAAGATCATGGGCATCATCACCGACAAGGACCTGCGGGCCAAGGTGGTGGCCAAGGGCCTTTCCTTTGAAACCGAGGCCTCAGCGATCATGTCCGCCCCGATCCAGACCATCTCCAGCCAGGCCATGGCCTTTGACGCCCTGCTCAAGATGATGAAGGAGAAGGTGCACCACCTAGCCATTGAAAAGGGGGGGGAGATCATCAAGATGATCACCACCCACGATATTATGGTGGAGCAGGGCACCTCGCCCCTCTATCTCTTTCGGGAGATTGTGGCCCAGCGCCACATTTCCGGCTTGTATCCCCTGGCCCAGAAGGTGCCTTTCGTGGTCCGCACCTTGATCGAGGAGGGGGCCAAGGCCAACAACATCACCCGCATGATCACCGTCTTGAACGACCACATCCTGGAGCGTTTGCTCTCCTTGCTGCAGATGGAGCTGGGGACGCCGCCCCTGCCGTTCTGCTGGTTGCTCATGGGCAGCGAGGGCCGCCGGGAGCAGACCTTCAAGACCGACCAGGATAATGCCATCATCTATCAGGATAGCCCGGACCTAAAACTTGCGGCAGCGGCCGAGGAGTACTTCGAGGCCTTTGCCCAGGCAGCCATTAATCATCTGGTCAACTGCGGCTACCCCCTCTGCCCTGGGGAGGTCATGGCCACTAACCGCAAATGGCGGCAACCGCTGTCGCGTTGGAAAGGGTATTTCCGCCATTGGTGCAGCCATCCCGAGCCATTGGAGATCCTGCACTCCACCATCTTCTTCGATTTCAGGCCCGGCTATGGAGATGCCACGCTGGCTCCGGAGTTGAGACATTTCCTGACCGGGGTTGCGGAGAAGCAAGGCTTTTTCCTCCTGCACCTGGCCCGTAACTGTCTGGCATCCCGGCCACCGCTCTCTTTTTTTAAGAACTTTATTGTGGAGAAGGATGGCGAGCATAGAAATACCTTTGACCTGAAGAGCAAGGGGATTGTCTTTTTTGTCGATTTCGCCAGGTTGATGGCCTTGAAATATGGCATCGACGAGGTCAACACCCTTGACCGGCTGCGCATCCTGCAAGAGGGACAACACCTGCCCCATGCCCTCTGTTCCGAAACCATTGAGGCCTACGAGTTTCTGATGCAGTTACGCCTGGTCCATCAACTGAGGATGCTTGAGGACGGCAGACAACCGGACAATTATATCAACCCGCAAGACCTCTCGGACCTGGAGCGCCAAGCCTTGAAAGAGGCCTTTGCCGTCATTGCCAGATTACAAGATGTGATCCGTTTGGATTTCCAGATCAGGGATCTGTAGCGCCATGTCCTTTGTCCATCTGCTTAAAACCTTTCTTCGGGCCGGGAGAGAGCCTGTTCACCCGCTGCTTGTCGGTAACCGGCAGCAATTCGTCCAGGGAGCGGAGTACCACAATCTGCTCCACGATTACGAATTTGTGGTCATTGACACCGAGTTGACCGGTTTCAATCGGAAGCGGGATGAGATTGTCGCCATTGGCGCGGTACGGATCAAGGGGTTGCACATCAGCTGCGGTGAGACCTTCTACGCGGTGGTACGGCCGGATGAACGTTTTCAGACGCAAAGCACCTTGGTCCATCGCCTCACCCCCCAGGAACTGCACAAGGCGGCCGGTCTGCATGAGGTCCTGCCCCGTTTTGTCGAGTTTTGCGGCGGGGCCTTTCTGGTGGGGCACTTTGTCCGTCTGGACCTTGAGTTCATCAATCGCGCCGCCAAGAGGTTGATGGGGGGCATCCTGACCACCCCCTATCTCGATACCATGGGGCTGGCCATGGCCTATCATGACTTGCGGGACGGAGAGTGCTCCGACCACTATAACCGGCAGGGGGGGTTCTCCTTGCCCGCCTTGAGCAGGGAGTTCGGCCTGCCCCGGTTTCAGGAACACAATGCCCTGCAAGATGCCCTGCAGACCGCCTACCTCTTTCTCTATCTGGTCAAGAAGATGCATCCTTACGGGGTGCGGACCATGCATGACTTTTTGGCGGCCGGCCGTAGCCGGCATGGGTCGTGGTGGTCCATGTGAAGGCGAAGTGGAGACCAGCTTGCTGCCCCTAATCGCTACGACCTACCTTTTTGTGCGTATAACTACACAATGGCTTGACATGGGTAAAATTACTATGCTATATACTTCGAAAAATAGGTAAACCGGGTGTAACAGTGTAGTATAAATTCAACTTGAAAAGGAGAGCGCGCACTATGAACAGAGAGACGTCCCATCAAGCCCATCACCGGAAAGGAGGGCGACCATGATCAAATTAGAAGCCCACCAAATCCTAGACGATCCCGAGTTCAAGGCGCTGGCCTCCCAGAAGAATACCGTAACATTGATCTTGACGATCATCGAACTGGTTCTCTACTTCGGCTTCATCGCCCTGATTGCCTACAATAAACCCTTTCTCTCCCAGAAGATCGCCGAAGGCTCGGCGATTACCATCGGCATCCCCATCGCGGTTGGGGTGATCATCCTGTCGTGGATCCTGACCGGGGTCTATATCTTTTGGGCCAACAGCACCTATGATGACATGGTCAATCGTGTCAAAAAACGGATTGGAGGTTGATTGACATGCCTACACAAGCACCGCAGTTTCAAACCGTCATCGGCACCCTGAACCCCAGTGCCGTCATCTGTTTCCTCCTCTTTGTCGCCTCCACCCTCGGTATTACCTACTGGGCGGCCAAGAAGACCAAGACCGCGAGCCAGTTCTACGCCGCCGGTGGCGGCATCACCGGTTTCCAGAACGGTCTGGCCCTGGCTGGCGACTACATGAGCGCCGCCTCCTTTCTCGGTATCGCCGGCCTGGTCTCCACCAAGGGGTATGATGGTCTCATCTACTCGGTGGGCTGGCTGGTGGGATGGCCCATCGTCATGTTCCTGATCTCCGAGCCCCTGCGCAACCTGGGTAAATTCACCTTTGCCGACGTGGTCGCCTTCCGTCTCAAGCAGAAACCCATCAAGACCGCGGCGGCCATCGGTTCCCTGGTCACCGTCCTCTTCTACCTGACCGCCCAAATGGTTGGGGCCGGCACCCTGATCAAGTTGATGTTCAACCTCCCCTACGAGTCGGCCCTCTACATCGTCGGCGGCCTGATGATCTGTTATGTCCTCTTCGGCGGCATGCTGGCCACCACCTGGGTGCAGATCATCAAGGCGGTCCTGCTCCTGGGCGGCGCCACCATCCTGGTGCTCCTCACCCTGAACAAGGTGGATTTCAGTTATCCCAAACTCTTTCAGATGGCGGCGGACAAATACACCGGCGCCTTCCTTGAACCCGGAGGGCTGATCTCCAACCCCTTGGATGCCTTCTCCCTGGGCTTGGCCCTGATGTTCGGCACCGCCGGCCTGCCCCACATCCTGATGCGTTTCTACACCGTGCCTGACGCCCGCGAGGCCAGAAAGTCGGTCTTCTACGCCACCGGCTTTATCGGTTACTTCTATATTCTCACCGTGACCATCGGCTTTGGCGCCGCGGTCTTGGTGGGTAAGGATTTCATCATGTCCATTGACAAGGGCGGCAACATGGCGGCCCTGACCTTGGCGGAGTTCAACGGCGGCACCCTGTTCCTGGGCTTCCTGGCGGCAGTGGCCTTTGCCACCATCCTGGCCGTGGTCGCGGGCCTTACCCTGGCCGGTGCCTCGGCCCTCTCCCATGACCTCTATGTCGGGGTCTTCCGTAGCGGCCGTGCCAACGAGAAGGACGAGATGCGGGTGGCCAAGATCGCCACTGTCTGTCTCGGTATTTGCGCAATTCTGCTCGGCATCCTGTTCAAGGGCCAGAACGTCGCCTTCATGGTCGGACTCGCCTTTGCCGTGGCCTCCAGCGCCAACTTCCCGGCCCTGCTTCTCTCCATCGTCTGGAAGAGACTGACCACCGCTGGGGCCGCAGCCAGCATCTATACCGGCATGATCGTAGCGGTGGTCCTGATTGTCTTGTCACCTACCGTCTATGTGGATGTCATGCAGGCCCCGGCCAAGAAGGCCCTTGATACCGCCACTGCCTTGGTTACCAAGATCGATAAGGAGATCAAGGCCCCGGGGTTCGCACCTGAGCAGTTGACTGCCAAGCAGGCGGAACTGACGGCTGCCAAGACAGACGAGGCCAGCAAGAAGGCGGCAGTGAAGCCCGCTCCCTTCCCCATGAAGAATCCAGGGGTATTTTCCATGGGCCTGGCCTTCTTGGTGGCATTCCTAGTCTCCATGATGACCCGCGAGAAGGAGGCTGAAGAGATGTTCGAGGCTGAAAAGGTCCGAACCTACCTGGGCATCGGTGCCGAGGGGGCTGCCAAGCACTAACTGACAGAGGTTGATGGATTCGCAAACAGGGCCTGCTGCCTGTTCACGAATCCATCAGCGCCCAAAGAAAAAAAGCAGGGCCGTTCACAGGGGGACATCACTCTTCTCTGGGCGGCCCTGTTTTTTTTAGTGGCGGATTCATTCTCCATGTCAGATGTTTGGCACAGTAGGTCTGTCGCACTTCATCATCCGCTTCTTCACCACCCCCACTATCCGTGGGGCTCGCTCCTCCGCCGGTTGAGTCTTGTTCTTCATCGCCACTCTCAATGCCACGGCACCGACAGTTGCCTCCTTTGCCCGCTTGAACCTGATCAAGACCGTGAGCAACAAGGAGTACTGATTTCTCCCCATGTTGCGACAAAAGCCACTAGCCATCATAGTGCCCATAAACACAGAGTGCCCAGGGAGAACTTTCTCCCTGGGCACTCTGTGTTTATGGGCTTAAAGTCAATGGCCAAGCTTACCGTACGCTTAATGTCGGTTTCCTTTTTCGTGGTCGCGAATGGCCTTGGCGACACGTTTTGCAGCACGTTCCGCGGATTCAGGGGTAGGGTGGATGCCGTCAATATTTTCCATACCTTCCCAGGTATCAACAAGCAGTGCCTCAGGAATTTCATTCTGGATTCTCGTGCGATGCAGGTCTCGGTAAGTGTCTAAATCCTCTTCGCTGATGGCCCAGATGAGGTTACTGCGTTGTCTGAAATACGGGAGATCCAAAACGTTGTATTGCGGGATAGTATCGAATATTGGTGTTATCCCCAGGGCCAGTGCATTTTCTGCGACAGTTTTTAGCCGGTCGATAACGTCATTAAGTTCAGATACAGTGCAAGGAGCTGTCTGGCTTTGGGGGATGCCCATGGCTCCGGAGTGGAGGCAATCATTTGGAAAACCGATAAAAATATAATCGGCGTTATAGCCCACAATCTGTGCCGGGTTTTGCGGATTGGTGATGGCCACCCGGCTTAAGGCCTTTTGAAACTGTACATCATACCCTTGCCAACCTAAAGTCATGCAACCATACCACCCGCATCGCAAGCGGGCAAAGCTGGTTGCACCGGCCTCGGCCTGATTGATTACGAAACCATTGAGCTCTTTTGTCCTGACCAACGCCTCGCCAAGACTCAGATAGCTCCCGCTATTCACTGCGTACCCGCCCCAAGGACCAATGAGGTTGTCGTCAATCGGTGTTACGCTGTTCTCCAAGGAGGCGCCGATGACCAAAATTGGCTTGCCCAACCCCTCTTCTGCCTGGACAGGAAATGCCGTAAGCAGGCTAATGGACAAAACGCCAACTACCTGGTGCACAAATGGGTGAAATTTCCGCTTGTTCTTTTTTTGCATGACAATGACCTCCGTATAAGGGTTGACAAGAGTGCTGACATCAGCAGACAGGCTTCCGGGCCAGTTGCTTTACACTAATACTGATAGTCAATCAGTCGCCGAACACCTCAATGAAAGCAACCTCTTTTCCCTGCAATTTTTTTAATAGGAAAAATTATGCCGTTAAAAAAATCATTGGAAATGAAGGCGTGCCTACTGGGGTGATGGAATCGCGCTGAAATTCTGGTGGCGTCCCTGCAAGGGACAGGTAAAGGCCAGCCGTATCGCCCGTAGGGCAAGGCCACATTGGTCCTTGTTGCCGGTGCCGTAGCGGGGGTCACCCATGACCGGGAAGCCGGAGAGGGCGAAGTGGCGGCGGATCTGGTGCAGGCGGCCCGTCCCTAGGGTGACGAGGAGGCGGGAGGTCCGGAGCTCCAGGTTATGGTCCAGGAGGCGGTAGGAGGTGATCGCCTCCTTGCCATCCAAAGGCAGGGTGATGGTGCCGCTCTCCCCTTGGTCCCACACCCCCCGTACCGTGATCTCGTACTCTTTGATCACCTGATGTGTTTGCCACAGCCGGCTCAGGGCGGCGGCCGCCTGTTTACTGTGGGCGATGAGCATGACCCCGCTGGCCTCGCGGTCCAGCCGGTGGACAAGAAAGGTCTCACGTGGTGGCACAAAGGCCAGTTGGGCCAAACGGAGCAGGGCGCAGTGGTCGCCGAAGCGGGTCCCCTGGGCCAGGAGCCCGGCGGGTTTGTCCCAGACGCTGTAGGCGATGCGGTCCGCGATCAGCCGCGGGGCAGGGGGGATGAGGGCTAGGATCTCCGGGTCGTAGGCCAAACGGACCAGGTCCCCGGGCCGGAGTTGGGTCTTGGCCTTGCGGCTACGGGTAAATTTGCCCTGGTTACGGGAGAGCAGGACTCCGCCCTTCTGCATGCACTCCTTGACCCTGGCCTTGGCCAGGCCGCTCTTGGCCACCAGGAGGTCGGCCAGGGCGATGGCCTGGTCGATACGGTACTCGACGGTGATGGTGTTCTCAGCACCCACGGGCATTTCTCGGTAGCCATCGCCTTGACCGCGATGAGGAGTTTAGGTCAGCGCCCATCGTCACTCATCCACTTCGTCGTCATCGGCGAACTGCTGGTTTGCCTCGACCATGGCCAAGGCCTCGTTGGCGGCATCGACGATATCGTCATCATGCGCATCAAGGAGAGCAGTCAGCAGGCCATTGGCCTCCGGCACGCTAAGGCCAACTGCGGCGTCGATGGCGGCGATGAGCAAGGCTTTATCCGTGTTGCTTGCCGAGAGCAGCGGGGCGATATGGGGCCACGCCTCTTTTATGCCCCAGTTGCCGGCCGCATGCACTGCCTCGTACCGGATATGCGGATTCCTGCTGGTCAGCGATTGCAGGATCTGCTCCGCAAACCCCTGCACATACTGCATGCAGAATACGGCGGTGAGGCGCCACTCCTCACTACCGGAAAGATAGGCGGCGCGGATAGCCTCTTCTTGCCAAGGCTCGGGCGCGCGCACCGCCGTCTCCAACACCCGTCGTCTCACCAGTTCGGGGGCGCCGTCATCAGCATGGATCTGTCGGAGTGTCGCCTGAATCGTACGCAGGGTCTCCTCGCTCAGAAATATTTCATCAGGGTCATCAAAATATTCCATGTCATAGAGCTCCAGTGCCGGACCCAAGGCTAGTGCTGCTCGGCAGCGTAGCGCCTCCGCCTCGGCACCGCTGTTGACGATGGCCAGCAAGGTTTGGGCGAGTTCCTCATGCAGCACCTCAATATTGCCTGCCATCTCAGCGGCCAGCAACCGCTCGGCCGGATCAGCCCGCTGATCGGCAAGGATTTCCCGGATGAGTCCGCCCGTCTCCGGGGGCCACTCCCATGACCCCAGTTTGTTGATCGTCTGTAGCTTCATGTCTTGTCTCCTATGAGGTGGTTGTCTATCTTGCCGATTTTGGCCGGGTTCAGGCCGAGTTCACGGGCCATCTGGATCTGGGCATGGGTCAGAGAGTGCCGTTTTCTGGCATCGATCCACACCTGCATTTTCGGATTGGGCCGCGTTTTGGCCAATGGATCACCTTGGAGGTAACACGGTTTGAACCTCTTCACTCCGGTCTTGCTCCACCCCATTGAGAAAGGCGGCGGCCAGCAAGGCCTTGGTGTAGGGGTGCTGGGGGGCGGCAAAGATGGCGTCGGCCCGGCCCTGTTCCACGATCCGTCCTCGATGCATCACCGCCAGGTCATCGGCCAGGGCGCGGATGGCCC
>CAYSFY010000163.1:6069-10171 GCA_964430285.1 uncultured Desulfobulbia bacterium | reverse complement strand
GCTGGCCGCATTGGCTATGGACGAAAGGGTCGGGGGGCTCATCCCGAAAAATAACAGATTAAAATAATCACACCATTGGCAAGCGTCAACCGTGAAGCAGGGCGAACACCTCCTGCCCCATGCCCATTCCCAGGCCGCCGGCCCCTGCGTACTACTACCGATGCGGCAAAAAAATACGGGACACATGATGACAACTTGTTGTTATTACGTTTTTTTTGCCAGACAAGTGACCTTGCCCATATTTTACGTTTGGCCGTTGTACTTTTTGTTGAAATATATTAAGGTTGCCCGTCTCTTAAGGATGGGGGACGTCAGGCAATGCGTGAAAATGTTCGCGTACGATGGTCTGCGCTGGACGAGTATTGAGACAATGTAACAAAAATTATTAAGAGGAGAAAAAGAAATGGCTGACATGGATCAACAACACCATCATCGTGGCGCTTGGGGCCACATCGTGCGAGGGATGTGGCGGTCACCGCTGGGCATCCTGGGCGTGGTCTTGACCACGGTAAGTGCAACCCTGATGTTTATCGGGCTCATCATTGAACTGTTCGGCCTGACCCACAATGTCTATGTCCCGCTCCTCGCCTTCCTGGTGCTGCCCGGCGGCTTGATCACCGGCCTGATTCTGATTCCGGTGGCCGCCTATCTTCGTCGCCGCCAATGGCATCGCTACGGGATTACCAAGGACCACCTGCAGATCAACCTGAGCGATCACCGTCACCGCAAGATGGTCATCTGGTTCATCATCCTGACCGTGATCTTCTTCTCTCTGCTCGCGGTTATCGGCTATTTCGGTTACGAGTTCTCCGATTCCCCCTTCTTCTGCGGCAAGGTCTGTCACAATGTCATGGAGCCGGAGTACACGGTCTACACCCGTTCACCCCACGCGAAGGTCGTGTGTATCGAGTGTCACATCGGCCCGGGCGCCCAGTGGTTCGTCCGTGCAAAGATCTCCGGTCTTCGCCAGGTCCTGGCCGTGGCCACCAACAGCTACAGCCGTCCGATTCCGGCCCCGGTCGAGCATCTTCGTCCTGCTCGGGATACTTGCGAGCATTGCCATTGGCCGGAGAAATTCTCCGGCAAGAAGGTCAAGTCCTTCACCCATTTCACCAATGACAACCAAACCGAACCGGAGACCGCCGAGATCGCCCTGCACATTGGCGGCCATAACAAGATCACCAACGCCTTCGAGGGAATTCATTGGCACGTTAGTAAGGACGTGGAGGTGAAGTACCTGGCCACCGACGAGCGGAGATTGAGCATCGCCAAGGTCAAGGTTACCCGGCCTGACGGCAGCAAGGATGAGTTCGTTAAAGCCGGTGCCGAGATCCCGGCCGAGATCAACCAGTCGGAAGAGGGCGATAAGTCCGGATGGCGGGTCATGGATTGTATCGACTGCCACAACCGTCCCACCCACACCTATGACCTGCCGGACGAGCGTGTTGACTTCGGCCTGCAGAGCAAGAAGATCAACCCCGAGATCATCGGCATCCGCGAGGATAGCTTGAATGTCCTTACCGCCGAGTACAATAGCCGGGAAGAGGCCGAGGCCCAGATGACCAACCGTCTGCTGGAGTTGCAGACCAACCGTCAGGGCATCGACTATGTCAAACGGTACGATGCCGACATCAAAAAGGCCGGCGCTTACTTGCTGGAGAGCTATCTCGGCAATGTCTGGCCCGACATGAACATCAAGTTGGGCACCTACGGCTCTCACCTCGGCCACCAGCGGGCGGAAGAGGGGTGGGGCTGCTGGCGCTGTCACGATGAGGAGCATGCCAATACCGAAGGCAAGACCATCTCCCAGGATTGCTCCCTGTGTCATGACGAGCCCAACTGATAGCCAGTTTTCTTCTTAAGTACCCACAGAGAGCCCCGTGCCGTAAAGGTCCGGGGCTCTCCGTGTTTTAAGGTATAAGGCTGTAGTCTGAAGCGTTTTAGCCTGTAGGAAGAACAAAATCGACAGCGCTCAACAGCCTACAGTCTAACAGCCTATAGCCTTTACCACCACTTCCCTTACCATGGAGCGACCATGAAGAACGACCTGAATACAATCCTGGGCACCACCGATATCCTGTGGCACCTGCACGACCTCTATCCCACCCTGGATGACCCGGCCATCAACGCGGACTTGGCGCAATGCGCCGTCGAGGCCCAAGCCATCGAGACCGAGTTTAGCGGCAAACTCGCCGCGCTCACCGCCGCTACCTTGCTGCAGCTGGTGCAACGGCTGGAGACCCTGTCCCAGAGGAAGGGACGCCTTACCACCTTCGCCTTCCTGAACTTCTGCACCCAGACCCACGAGCCTCAGGCCGGGGCCTTTTTGCAGCGGATCCGCGAGGAGATGAGCGCCTTGGCCAAGCCCACCATCTTCTTTGAACTGGAGTGGAGCGCCCTGGACCCCTCCGTGGCCAACCGCTTGCTGGCCGACCCTCAGCTCTCCCGCTACCACCACTATCTCGATAACTTGAGGCGCTACGCCCCCCACCTGTTGACCCACCAGCAAGAGACCCTGCTGGTCGAGATCGCGCCGGTGGGCCGCGGGGCCTGGACCCTGCTCTTCGAGAAGGTCATGGGCCAGCTCAAGTTCGGCACGCGCCAGCGCAGCGAGGAGGAGGTGTTGGCCGACCTCTACCACCCCGAGCGCGCCATCCGCGAGGAGGCGGCCTGCGACCTGACCCAGGGGCTGGCTAGCCAGCTCCACATCCTCACCCACATCACCAACACCCTGTTGGCCGACAAGATGATCGACGACCGCCTGCGCCACTATCCGGGCTGGCTCAGCTCCATGAACCTCTACAACGAGGTGGACGACACCACGGTGGCCACCCTGGTGCGGGTGGTGAGCGACCGCTATGACATCCCGAGCCGCTACTATCGTTTAAAACGCGGGCTCTTGGGTTTTACGGAGATCTTTGACTACGACCGTTACGCCCCCCTGCCCAACATCCCGGAGCAACAGGTGAGCTGGTCCCAGTGCCGGCAGATGGTGACCGCGGCCTTTGCCGGCTTCTCGAAAGAGATGGGGGAGATCGCCGAACTCTTCTTTGCCAAGGGGTGGATCCATGCCCCCATCCTGGAGGGCAAGCGGGGCGGGGCCTTTGCCCACCCCTGCACCCCGGATTGCCACCCCTTCATCATGGTCAACTACACCGGCAACATCCGCGATGTCTCCACCGTGGCCCATGAGTTGGGGCATGGCATCCATCAGTACCTGGCGGCCGATCGCGGCTACCTGAACAGCGACACCCCGCTGGTGCTGGCCGAGACCGCCTCGGTCTTTGCCGAGCTGGTCCTCTTCAACCACCAGCTCGCGCTGTTGACCGTGGCGGCCGAGCGCACCGCCTTTATCGCCCAGAAGCTGGAGTCCATCTTTGCCACCGTCTTTCGCCAGATCGCCATGAACCGCTTCGAGGAGCTCTGCCACACCGCCCGCCGCGAGGAGGGCGAACTCTCCAGCGAGCGGATCAACGGCCTGTGGCGGGAGACCCAGCAGGCCATGTTCGGTGACAGCGTCACCCTGACCGAGGGGTACAGCCACTGGTGGTCGTACATCCCCCATTTTTTGAGCACCCCCGGCTATGTCTACTCCTACGCCTTTGGCGAACTCTTGGTGCTGGCCCTCTACGCCCTCTTTCGCCAGGACCGCGAGGGGTTTGTCCCCAAATACCTCGACTTGTTGCGGGCCGGGGGCAGCGACACCCCCCAGGCCCTGCTGCAACCCTTTGGCGTGGAGCTCGGCGACCCGGCCTTTTGGCAAGGGGGGCTGGCGGTGATTGACGAGATGCTGCGCCAGATCGAAACGTGATGACCACCCTCACCGTGAAACCCGGTCGCGACAAGTCCCTGCTCCGCCGACACCCTTGGATCTTCAGCGGCGCCGTGCAGCAGCTGACCGGACCGGTTGAGCCCGGCGCCACCGTCCAGGTCCGGGCCGCTGGTGGAGAGTTCCTGGCCCATGCCGCCATCTCCCCCGCCTCCCAGATCCGGGCCCGGGTGTGGTCGTTTGACGAGAAGGAGACCATTGGCACGGGCTTCTTCCGCCACCGGCTCAAACAGGCCATCGCTTTCCGGAAGGTCTGTGGCCTGATGGACGGTG
>CAYSFY010000163.1:0-6050 GCA_964430285.1 uncultured Desulfobulbia bacterium | reverse complement strand
CGACACCGCCTGCCGGCTGGTGAATGGGGAGGCCGACTCCCTGCCCGGGGTGATCGTTGACCGCTATGGCCGCTATCTGGTCTGCCAGTTTCTGGCGGCCGGGGCGGAGAGGTGGAAGGGGGAGATGGTGGCGCTGCTGATGGAGTTGCTGAACCCTGTTGGCATCTACGAACGATCCGACACCGAGGCCCGGGGCAAGGAGGGGATGCAGGCGGCCGCTGGCCTCTTGGCCGGCCAGCCACCTGATCCGCTCATCACGATCAATGAGGAAGGTCGGCGCTATGCGGTGGACATCCACCAGGGCCACAAGACCGGTTTCTACCTGGATCAACGCGCAAACCGCACCCTGGTGGAGGGTTTGACCGCGGGCAGCGAGTTTCTGAACTGCTTCTGTTACAGCGGCGGCTTTGGCGTGGCAGCCATGCGCGGTGGGGCCAAGCTGGTCGTCAACGTTGACTCCTCCGGCCCGGCCCTGGAGCTGGCCCGCCACAACACCGAGTTGAACCGGCCGGCAGCCACCCAGGTGGAGTTCGTGGAGGCCGATGTCTTTGCCCTGCTCAGGCAGTACCGCAACGAGGGGAGGCTCTTCGACTGCATCTGCCTCGATCCCCCCAAATTCGTGGACTCGGCCCAGCACATCGCCCGCGCCGCCCGGGGTTATAAGGATATCAACCTGCTGGCCTTCCGCCTCCTGCGTCCGGGCGGCCGCCTGTTCACCTTCTCCTGCTCCGGCCTCATCGATCCCCCGCTGTTTCAGAAGATCGTGGCCGACGCCGCCCTGGACGCCAAGCGGACAGCCCGCCTCATCCGCCGCCTGGACCAAGCCCCTGACCACGCCACCGCCCTGGCCTTCCCGGAAGGGACCTACCTTAAGGGGTTGCTCTGCCAGGTGTGAGACAGATTAGCTTTGTGTAGTGAACTGGATAATGGCGATATGGCTCTGGAAACAACGGTTTTTGACATTGCTGAACACCTAAACACCCACCTCACAACTCTTTTTCCATAACACCGAAGTCAGCAAGGTCATCATGGTACATCTCTCTTTTTAAAGCTGAATTTTTATGGCCAGCATGCAATTTCGAACTTCTGATCACTATCCCTCATCACGATTGGTGCGCAACTTCGGCATGCAGGCGCAGGCCGAGGGCCTTGATGACCTTCATCACCGTCGTGAACTCAGGGTTACCATCGGCACTCAAGGCCCGGTAGAGACCCTCGCGGGACATGCCGGTATCGCGGGCAAGCTGGCTCATGCCACGGGCGCGGGAGATGACGCCGAGGGCATGGGTGATAAGGGCGGGATCACCCTCTTCGAGCACGGCGTCAAAGTAGAGGGCAATGTCTTCCTCGGTGCGTAGGTAGTCAGCGGTATCATAATGGGAAAATTTCTCAGCCATGGTCTACTCCCTCCACTCTTTGGATAAGTTGATGGCGCGCTTAATGTCGGCATCTTGGGTGCTTTTGGGGTGTACAGTAGGGACGGACGCCCTTCAGTTTTGAAGTTTCTGCCGTCTGACCTCAACCTCTTTCCAGGCGCAATCAGAGTGGTGGGATGAAAAGGGAACAGCCAAGGGGGGAAGTTTGCATCCGTTTCTGGTGGGCACTGCTACCGATCCTCACGTGTGTGCCACAAGCGGAGCATATAGATTGTTGATTCCTGGAGTTCGTAGCGCATCTCGTATTGACCGACGATTATCCGGCGAACCTCGCGGGGATTAAATTCTTCCAGCCTTTTGCCGATACGCGGATTATTCAAGAGAGTGGTAGGGGTGGCGGTTAATGTCTGTACCGTACGCACTGCAGCCGCTTTATTCACCAACGCCAAAAAATCGTACAAACGCGCCAAGTCAGACAACGCCTTGCTTGTCCACTTGAGTTCCATTCCTCTAAGGCCTCGGCAGCGGCTGGTCGTTGCCAAGGCTGTCGGCCCATGCCTGTACGGACTGGTGGTCAATGACTCGTCCGGTATCCACATCGGCCAGCGCCTCACAGGTCAGACGCTTACGTTCCTCTTCTTGGTCAACCCAGGCAACCAAGGCTTGCTTGACGACCCAGCCTCGCGAACGTTCAAGGCGAGCGGCCAACTGGTCAATTTTTTCGGCAAGAGGCAGCGGGATATGCGCGGTGAGGACCTTGGTGTCTGTATGTGCCATCTCTTTAGCTCCTTTAGTTGATTTGGTCAGGCTTAATCATAACGATTAAGCCTGACCAAATCAATACGTTTGCGGGTAGCAAGCTGCCGGAGGAGGCGTCCTGATTGTGGCCGGCAGATGGGAGGGGTGGCGCTGGCCGCTAACTTACTGTCCATCGCGCACCAAACGCACCGCGCATTGATTGGCGATATCACCGTACTGCATGCTGCCGTAATAGAAGCTCACCGCCGCCCCCTCGAACCAATACTGCTCGCCGACCGTGATCTCGTTGCCGATGCTGGTGGTCCAGAACCAGGCGGTTTCCACCAACGGGAAGGCCTCCTGCCAGATGGTGGGCTTTTGAAAGTCGCCAAACAGGCCGCACTCCGGCCGCTCGCTGGTCAGTCCGATCACCGGGGGGGTATCCGTACAATAGACCAAGCCGACCAGCTCGGTGAGGGTGGGGGTCCGCCAGCCGCCAGTCTGGGTAAGGTTGGCGGCGGCACTCCAGTCCATTAGGGTCTGGGTGCCATCGCACCCCTTGCTGGTCCCGTTCCAACTCTGCCCCACGCTGCACCGCTGCCACTCCAGCCCGGTCACCATATCCTTGATGATGCTGCCGTTGCTCCCCGCCACCTCCTGGTAGCGGCTGTTGGCAATGGTCCACACCTTGGCCGAATAGCCGCCCTTGAGGGTAAAGGTGTGGACGGTCCCCGGTTTTGCTTCCCCCTTGACCATCAGCTCCACCGCCACGTAGATGGTTTCATCGCTTGCCCCGCTGTTTTCGGCGATGAGGTACAGGGTGTCGTCCGCCTTGACGGTGAGCTCATGGCTGACCCCGTTGTCGAGGACCAGGTCTGGGGTGGGGATGACCGTGGACTTGGTGGCGGTCTTGTCGCGTTTGTAGACACTGACCGTGCTGTATTGGCCGCCGGTGAAAGAGATGCGGACCTGGTCCTCGGGCACGGCGATGGACTCCTCCTTGTCCGCTATCGCGCTTACCGGGTATTTTTTGAGAAACGAATCGCTGCACAAGAGGCCCCAGGCGGTAAAGTCCCGGTAGTAGGCGGAGAGGGTGACCCCTTGATAGCCATTCAGCCTCTCCAGCGGGGTCTGTGACGGACTGCCGGCGGCGACGTAGGCGAACAACTCCTTAAAGTTCAGCCCCTTCTTCTCCACCAGGAACTGGATAAAGGCGGAGGCCGCATACTCGTAGCTTTGATCCAGGTTCCACCCCTTGCTGTTGGCCATCACCCCGGTATGGGTCAGGGGGTAACTGAAGAAATCCGACCCGGTCTTGTCGTGCAAGTTGTCCAGTTTTTGCGACCAGGCCACGCGATGGCCGGCATATTCGGCAGCCGCTTCCAGCCACCAGTGGTTGGCCGGCACCAGGAAGCCCGTCTTGCCATAGTACTCCGCCTCGATGCGGTGGAAGAGTTCATGGCCGATGACGGCATAGCTGTCATGCGCTTGAAAATCCTTCAGGGATACGGTGGGATAATGGATGTACTCAAAGACCTTTTCAAAGTTTGGGTTACCACCCACCGCCACCCACCAGGAGTCCATCTTGACGGTAATGGGGTTTTGGGTCGTCCCCCAGATCCAGCCGGGCTTGGTGATCGGGTCTTTAAATTGCGAGGTCTCGACATAGCTCTTCAGGGCGACCTCCAGCAGGTTGCCCATATCCTGAATGAACTTGGGGTGTTTGGCCTGATAGGAGGCGATGGGGTAGAGGGGGCCGGCATAGGTGGTGTTTAGCCACGAGCCGTCCTCCAAGGGGGCGTCCGCTTGGATCGCTGTCTGGCTATACATCAACTTGAAGTGGGCCGCGGGGGTCCAGTAGATATCATTGAGCAACTCTTCGCCAATCCCGGTCCAGGCCGCGACATTGGCCACCGCCAGACCGGTGATCACCACCACCTCGAAGATACAGAGATGGTCGCTGTAAAAACTGATGGTGCTGTTCTCGGCATCCACCTGATAGGGGAGGGGGATCCAGTAGTTGCCCTCCGCATTCCAGCGCATGGGCTGCAACTGCTCTTCGGCACTATAGCCGGCGGCGAGCAAAGCCGGGTCATACTTCACCGTGATCTCAATAAAGTCGTTCAACTGCTCTAGGCCACTGATGGTCACATCCCAGGCCAGGGTAGGGGCAAAGGGGGCCGTGCCATTGGCCGGGCTATTGGCCACGGTGGCCAGCGACACCACGCTTTCGCTGGCAATGATGGTGGGCGGCAGGGTGACGGCCATCGTCTCCTGATCACCGATGGTCTGGTTGGTCGACGAGGGGGTGGCTGTTTGCGAGGTCAAGGGGGTGGTGGCCGGGGAGAGGATGGTGAACGGCACCGTGTTGCCCGCGCTACCTGCCTCTTTCACTTGGATGTCGCCGGATGGCGCGGCAGCGGGGAGAGTGAACTGGATGGTATCCGTGCCAACGGTGATGGCGCTCGCCGCCACTGGCTGTTGGTTGTAATAGACGGTCAACGTATCCTTGATGGCCGCCACCGGGGCCGACATCTTGAGATAGACCGGGGAGCCCGCCGGCCCGCTCTTGGGGAAATAGTCGGCGATGTTCAAGGCCTTGGAGTTGTCGATCAGCACCCAGAACCCCTCGCCGGGGCTAATCGAGGTAAGGAGGGAAAAGCCCTTGCCTTGGGCATAGGTGCCCGGGACCGCTTCTCCGGCCAGGTGCATGGCCCAGGTGTCGCCTTGCCACTTCCATATGGAGACGATGCCCGACGTGCCGGCACTAATGGCCTCCACGGTGGTGGCCTGGCTGTCCTTCAGTCCCAACAGACTCCACCCCGAGGCAAAGGAGAGCTGCCCTTCGGCCAAGGGGCCGGTGATGGAGAAGGTGGCGTCGGCTTGGCTGTTCACCCAGAACCCCTCGCCGGGATTGATGGTGGTCAACGTGCTGAAGCCCTTGCTTTGGGCGTAGGTGCCGGCGTTGGCCTCCCCCGGCAGATAGACGGCCCAGGTGTTGTTCGTCCACTTCCACACCGAGGAGAGGTTCGCTTTGATCTCCGCCAACACCGCCTCCACGGCCGGGTCGGTGGGGGTCAACGGCGTGGCCAGGAGGTTCCAGGTGGGGGCGATGGGCTTGGTGAAGGTGTAGCTGGCGGCCGCCTGCGCCCTTGATGCCCCCCAGGACAAAGCGATGAGGAGCAGGAAGAGAAGGAGAGGGCAGGTGAGTGGCGTGGTGAACCGGGAACAGTTGGGCTGATGATCTCTCTGCATGGCGATACCCCCCTTCGTTGAGTTGACGGCAGGAATGCTACCTCGATTCGGACCCCTCTATTATGGTATCCCACGCTACCCCCAAGGGCGTCAATACCTATCGGCGCATTAGGGGAACGCCCCTTGGTTTTAAAGTTTCGCCGTCGTCCGCTTTCTTGGTATCCTCTTTCTCAATCAATGGTCACCAACCTCGTTGACCGGCTAGACAAGGCGCAACAGCTGTGATTCGCGGGTGAGAATTCAAAAGCAAGACTCGGAGTGCAACTCTTTACGGCAATGGCTATACTGGATACAGGAGACGGAGATGATGCGTCTTTTACATCCAGCTAAAGGAGTCAGCCTATGTCGAAAAAGGCCAAGATGCCCGCCATTGCCACCAGCAACGACCCTCGCTGGGCAGCCGTTGTTGCCCGTGCCCCCAAGGCGGATGGGAGATTTTTCTACGCAGTCAAGACCACCGGGGTCTACTGCCGCCCATCCTGTGGGGCGCGGACCGCGAATCCGGAAAATGTAGAGTTTTTTCTGACCACCCGTGAGGCAGAGCGAGCCGGTTATCGCCCTTGCAAGCGCTGCAAACCGGAGCAGCCAGCTCTCCGCCAGCGACACACCCTCTTGATTGCCGACTTCTGCAGCCCGCTAGGAGCCTGTCGGAGCGAAAGTGTTCACCATCTGTAATTTTTC
>CAYSFY010000162.1:8026-10207 GCA_964430285.1 uncultured Desulfobulbia bacterium | reverse complement strand
GGGTGCCGCGCAGCTTGTTGACCACCAGGGTGGCCAGGGCCTCGCCGTCCACGTCTTCGGCAATGATCAGGAGGGGCTTGCCCATCTTGGCAACCTGCTCCAGGATCGGCAACAGGTCCTTCATGTTGCTGATCTTCTTCTCGTTGATCAGGATCAGGGGCTCGTCCAGGTTGACCTCCATCTTCTCGGGGTCAGTGACGAAATAGGGAGAGAGGTAGCCGCGATCAAACTGCATGCCCTCCACCACGTCCAAGGTGGTGTCCATGCTCTTGGCCTCTTCAACGGTGATCACACCCTCTTTGCCGACCTTGTCCATGGCCTCGGCAATGATCTTGCCGATGGTGGGATCGTTGTTGGCGGAGATGGTGCCGACCTGGGCGATCTCCTTCTGCTCCTTGGTGGGGTTGGAGATCTTGGCCAGCTCGGCCACGACACACTCAACGCTCTTATCGATACCGCGCTTGATCTCCATGGGGTTGTTGCCGGCAGCAACCAACTTCGCGCCTTCGCGGAAGATGGCCTGGGCCAGCAGAGTGGCGGTGGTGGTACCGTCACCGGCGACATCGGAGGTCTTGGAGGCAACCTCGCGCACCATCTGGGCGCCCATGTTCTCGAACCGATCAGCCAGTTCGATCTCCTTGGCCACACTGACGCCGTCCTTGGTCATGGTCGGCGCGCCGTAGGACTTCTCCAGCAGGACGTTACGGCCCTTGGGGCCCAAGGTTACCTTCACGGCGTCGGCAAGGGCATTAACCCCGGCCAACAGGGACTCGCGGGCCTTAACACTGTACTTTATCTCTTTAGCTCCCATACTCTTCATCTCCTTACTGATTCATTAGTGTAATTGTGTGTACGATAAAAACAGCCATCGGCATTCGGGTTTGTGTTACTCGACAATCCCCAGGATATCATCCTCGCGCATGATGAGGAAATCCTCGCCGGCGATCTTGACGTCGGTGCCGCCATACTTGCTGAACAGGACGCGGTCGCCAGCCTTGACTTCGAGAGCCACCCGCTGACCGGCATCGTTCATCTTGCCATTGCCCACGGCCACGACCTTACCCTCGGCCGGTTTCTCCTTGGCGCTATCGGGGATAAAGATCCCGCCGGCGGTCTTCTCTTCCTGCTCCAGTCTTTTCACCAAAATACGGTCGTTCAACGGACGAATTTTCATGCACTACCTCCAGTTTGGTTCATAATTGAATATTAATTTTCCAAGACAAACGTAAAGCCGCCCACGGCATGCGTGCCCGCGACGCCTACACGCCTACTCCTCATTGCCTAACGATTGCGCAAAGGTAAGAATGAATTTTCTAAAATCAAGGGAGGAACAAATATTTTTTTGCGGTCATGGGCGGACACCCCACAAAGGGCGGTGTCCGCCCATGGCTTAGGGGAGGAGGGGTTCGATCCAGCCGTGGGTATCCGGGCGCAGGCCGTACTGGATCCCCTGGAGGACATCAAACATCTTTTGCGACAAGGCCCCGGTGCGGCCTTGATTCAAGACAATGGTGCGGCCCTGATAGTAGAGGGAGCCCACTGGCGAGATCACCGCCGCCGTGCCGGTGCCGAAGACCTCCTCCAGGGTGCCGTCGTCGTTGGCGGTGATCACCTCATCAATGGAGATCGGCCGCTCCTGGACATCGAGCCCCCACTCCTTGGCCAACTGAATGGCCGAATCCCGCGTGATGCCGGGCAGGATGGTGCCGGCCAGGGGCGGGGTGATCAGTTGGCCGTTGATCTTGAAGAAGATATTCATGGTGCCGACCTCTTCAATGTAGCGGCGCTCCACGGCATCAAGCCAGAGGACCTGGGTGTAGCCCAGGGCCTGGGCCTCCATGGCCGCCTTGATGCTGGCCGCGTAGTTGCCGGCGGTCTTCACCGAGCCGACCCCGCCGGGCACCGCCCGCACGTAGGTATCGGAGACATAGATCTTCACCGGATTAAAGCCCTCGGGGTAATAGGCCCCCACCGGACTCAGGATGATGAAGAAGAGATACTCCTTGGCAGGTCTGACCCCCAGGGCCGCCTCGGTGGCTACCATGGTCGGACGGATATAGAGGGTGGCCCCCTGGGAACGGGGCACCCACTCCCGGTCCAGCCGGACCAGCTCCTTCATGGCGGCCAGGACCTGATCGACATCGAACGCCGGCATGCACATCCGTTCGGCGGAGGTATTCA
>CAYSFY010000162.1:0-8016 GCA_964430285.1 uncultured Desulfobulbia bacterium | reverse complement strand
CCGGCGCAGGTTGTCCTTGGGCCGGAACAGGGTGATCTGGTCGTCCATGCCGCGATAGGCCTTCAAGCCCTCGAAGATGGCCTGCCCGTAATGGAGACTCATGGCCGAGGGGGCCAAGGAGAAATCCTGATAGCGCTTGATCTCCAGGTCATGCCAGCCGACACCATGGGTATAGCGCATGGTGAACATATGATCGCTGAACAGCTTGCCAAAACCCAAGGCCGTTTCATCAGGCTTGGCCTTCAACTCTTCCGGCCGCGCCTGGGTAATTGTCAGATTCGTCATCAGCATCCTCGTGCCATCAAATCAGTCAACCGCAAGGTCATTGCCTTGCCCTAAAAACCAATTTTCATACCACACTTCAGCAGCCAACCCAATAATTTTTCCTGATTTGCTGAAATTCATTGTTTTTTTCAGGCAAGCCAGCATAGTAGAGAGCAGATCGCTTCACCCCTTTTCATGAGGTCTCACATGCCGAAAAGCCCTGTCAATTCGACGGTTGCTCGCTACTTCCTGGCCCTATTTTGTTTGAGCATTCTGCTGCTGGGGCGGCTGCTGTGGCCATTTGTCTCCACCCTGATCATCTCCTTGCTGTTGGTGACCCTCTTTCGCCCGATCTACCATGGCCTGCTGAAGCATATGGCCGGCCATCTCGCCTCGCTGGTCACCTGCCTGCTCATCGTCCTGTTGGTCTTCATCCCCCTGATCTTTTTTGTGGTCGCCTTCTCCAAGGAGGCGGTGGTCTACGCCCAGTATCTTAGAGAGATCAACCTCACCGATCGGGTCCAAGACCTGATGCAGAACAACGCCCTACTGGCCTCGGCCCATACGCGGTTGGCGGCCTTGGGGGTCACCCTGCGGCCCGAGGATCTGAGCGCCAACCTCTCCCGCTATGCCAGCAGTGCCGCCCTGTTCATCTACACCAAGGCCACTGCCTGGGCCGGCAACATCGTGAAATTCATGATTGATTTCACCTTGATGATCCTGATGATCTTTTTCCTGTTGATGGATTACGATCGCTTGCAGAATTTCATGCTGCGCCTGTCGCCACTGCCGGAGGCGCAAAACCAGCAACTGATCCGCAAATTCCAGGAGATCGCCCAGGCGAGCCTCCTCGGTAACGGCATCTGCGGCCTGATTCAAGGGATCCTGGGCGGCCTGTTGTTCGTCTATTTCGCTTTCAACTCGCCGGTCCTGTGGGGGCTGGTCATGGGCGCGGCGGCCTTTGTGCCGATCATCGGCATCGGCCTGGTGTTGCTCCCCACCGCCTTGATCGTCTTTGTCAACGGCCATAGCGGCCAGGCGATCTTCATCACCTGTTTTTACCTGATTCTCTCCATGTCGGTGGACTACCTGCTCAAACCGCACCTGGTGGGCCGCAAGGTCGACATGCACGCCCTGCTGGTCTTCCTCGGCATCCTGGGAGGGATCAAACTCTTTGGCGTGCTGGGCCTGGTCTACGGCCCGCTGATCATCACCGTCTTCCTGACCATGGCGGAGATCTACCTCAAGAACTACGCCCCGCCCCCGCCCACGAATTAGGCCGATAGAGTGAAGGCTGTAGGGCAGGAGATAACGACCTCACTCTTCTTTGTCCTCTGTTGCCATCCCCCCCTTTTCAGCCGGCAGCCTAAACAAGCTAAGCAGTCGTCCCCCGCCGCGCAACGAAAAATCCCCCAAGGCCGCTCACTTGGCCATGGGGGAGATAGAGGCCGCGCCAGGCGGCAGATGAACCTAAAACCCGATCAGGCCATGGCCTGCTCCACCGCCACGGCCACTGCCACCGAGGCACCGACCATGGGGTTGTTGCCCATGCCGATCAGACCCATCATCTCGACGTGGGCCGGCACCGACGAGGAGCCGGCAAACTGGGCGTCGGAGTGCATGCGGCCCATGGTGTCGGTCATGCCGTAGGAGGCGGGACCGGCACCCATGTTGTCCGGGTGCAGGGTACGGCCGGTGCCGCCGCCCGAGGCCACGGAGAAGAAGTTACGCCCCAAGAGCTGACACTCTTTCTTGTAGGTGGCCACCACCGGGTGCTGAAAGCGGGTGGGGTTGGTGGAGTTGCCGGTGATGGAGACATCGACCCCCTCCTGATGGTTGATGGCCACCCCCTCGCGGACATCATCGGCCCCGTAACAGCGGACCTTGGCCCGTTCCCCGGCGGAGTAAGCGGTCTCCTTGTCAATGGAGAGCTCGCCGGTCTGGTAGTTGAAACTGGTGGTGACATGGGTGAAGCCGTTGATGCGGGAGATGATATGGGCCGCGTCCTTACCCAGGCCGTTTAAGATGACCCGAAGCGGCGTCTTCCTCGCCTTGTTGGCGGAGCGGGCCAGACCGATGGCCCCCTCGGCTGCAGCAAAGGACTCGTGACCCGCCACAAAGGCGAAGCACTGGGTCTCCTCGAGCAGGAGCATGGCGGCCAGATTGCCGTGCCCCAGGCCGACCTTGCGCTCATCCGCCACCGAACCGGGGATGCAGAAGGCCTGCAACCCCTCACCCAAGGTCTGGGCGATCTCCGCCGCCCGTCTCTGTCCCCGTTTGATGGCCAAGGCCGCGCCCATGGTATAGGCCCAGCAGGCGTTTTCAAAACAGATGGCCTGCACCTCGCGGACCAGCTTACCCACATCAAGGCCCTTTTCCCTACAGATCGCCTCCGCCTCAGCCAACGAAGCGATGCCGTTGGCGGTCAAGACCGCGTTGATCTGGTTGATCCTCCTCTCATATCCTTCAAATAGCGCCATGGCCTGCTCTCCTTCCTAACCCAGATAAACTGGATAAGTCCCTGTTGGTTTGATTCCCTTACCGGCTTTGAGTTTCGTCATCATTCTTCGCGAAAATTGCTACAACTCAACGGAGAAGGGACTACTCGTGTCTGGGATTGATGGTCTTTACCGCTTCGCCAAAACGGCCATAGGTGCCGGTGCACTTGGCCAGGGCCTCGTTGGCGTCCACGCCCTTGGCGATCTGCTCCATCATCGGTCCCATGCGCACAAACTGATAGCCGATGATCTCGTCATTGGCATCCAGGGCCAGGCGGGTGACATACCCCTCCGCCATCTCCAGATAGCGGGGCCCCTTGGCCTTGGTGCTGTACATGGTGCCGGTCACCGAGCGCAGCCCCTTGCCCAGGTCTTCGAGACCCGCGCCAATGGGCAGGCCGTCCTCGGAAAAGGCGGTCTGGGTGCGACCATAGACAATCTGCAAAAAGAGTTCGCGCATGGCCACGTTGATGGCATCACAGACCAGGTCGGTGTTCAAGGCCTCAAGGATGGTCTTGCCCGCCAGGATCTCGGCGGCCATGGCGGCCGAGTGGGTCATGCCGGTACAGCCCACGGTCTCCACCAGGGCCTCCTCAATGATCCCCCCCTTGACATTCAAGGTCAGCTTACAGGCCCCCTGCTGGGGGGCACACCAGCCCACGCCATGGGTGAGGCCGGAGATGTCGGTCACCTCCTTGGCCTGGACCCAGCGCCCCTCCTGGGGGATGGGGGCCGGACCGTTCTTGGGCCCCTTGGCAATGCAGACCATTTCCGCGACTTCCGGAGAGTATTCCATGAGTTCCTCCTTGCAAATAATAGGCGTCTTGCGCGCTTAAATGTTGGCGAGCCGTTTCCGGGCCGCGCGGGAATAACAAAGCCCCGTTGCCGGTGGAGCACGCAACGGGGCTTTACTTTAAAAAACAGTGTGGGCTAAATGTCAAACACTTTCGTGACTCGCCGGCTTGGCCTATCTCCCACAATCACTGATCAAGGTAACGGACAGGTGGCCGCCCCCGGGGTGTAGGCCGGGGTAGTGGCACTCGCCTCGTCCCAGGCGGAAGCGGCGCCCGCCCTGGTGGCCCGCACCCGATAGCTATAGCGGGTGCCGGGGTTGACCCCGTGGCTGTCGGTATAGCTTTGCTGATCGGGCAACAGGGAGGCCAAGGGCACCCACGTCCCGTTTACGACCTGCACCTCCACCTCATACCCTTGCTCGCCAGCGGCATTGCTCCAATCCAGGCGAATCTGGAAGGGGTTGACGGCGGTGGCGGTGAGCACAGGTCCGTCCGGTGGCGCCAGCACCTGGAGTGCACTGCTGGGTGGACTGGTCCACGGACAGGAAGTGCCCTTGTGCCCTTTGATCTGGTAGGTGCAGGGGGTGGAGTTTGGCATGGTGGTATCGCGGTAGGTGGTGGTGCCTTCGGGAGAGCTGCCGATCTGCACGAAGCCGCTGCCGCAGTCGCGCTCAATCAAGAATGCGCTCTCGTCTCCGGTGCCGGGGGTCCAGCCCAGGGTTACCGCGCCATCCATCATCGCCGCCGTCACTCCGCTGGGCGCCACCACCGGATCCAGATCAGCTTGGGCCGCCAGGGTGGGGGTCCCGCTCCAGGTGTGGGTCAGGGTCAGGCAGGAGAGGCCATCCCCTTCGGCAGCAGCAAAGTTGACGCTGCTCCCGCGCTGGGCCGAGGCATGCATCACCGTCACCTGGTGGATGGTGATGTTGTGGGAGGCCTGGAACAGGGCGATGCGCATGACATCGTCATTGGTGCGGACGGTGGTGGTGTCGGTCAACAAGCGCCAGTCGGCATAGACGCCCCCCCGCAGGTAGTACTTGGCCCCGGAGTTGACGTTCAACACGATCTTCAGCTGGTAGCGGGTCAGGTCATTGTAGAGGAGCTTGGTGAAGGAGGCCCCGGAGGTAGTTTCATAGACGTTCTGGAGGTAATGGTTGTTGTAACTGGTCAGGTTCAGGAGGTGGGTCGCGTTGCCGCTGTAAGTGGGGGCCGTCAGCTGATCTTGCCCCCAACCCATGAGCAAGGTCTCGCTGGAGTAGGTGGTGTCGGCGCCAACGGTAAAGTCGATATAGAGCTCATTGCCTGCTGCCCGTTCAAAGGTCTTGGCGGATAACAGTGCCGCATCCTGGGTGGCGTTTTTGTAGACAAATTGCAGACCATTGTTCTGGGAGATCTTGTCGGCAGGCGGGTCCAACACCACCCACTTGTCAGGGTTGATGGTGGCCCCCTGGAACTCATCGTAGACCTCGGCAAACAAGGCGTCGCTGCCGCCCGCGGACTGTGCCGCCGGGTTGCCGTAGTAGAGGGAGATGGCCGAATTGGCGCCGGTCATCAGCCACACCGTGGCAGATGTCGAGTTGGTCTTCTGCTTGATCCAGTACCGCAGCTCCCGATGGGCGGTGGTGTCGTAGAAGCGGATATCGGCAAAATCGGCCTGCATTTCGCTCTGGTAGGGGATAACCACCTCCACCCCGGCAAAGGGCGGGAAGGAGGTGAAGGTAAGGGGTGCCCGTTTGCTCCAGCAGCCGCCATTGGCCAGGCTCAACCCCTCGCCCTTGGTGTTGACCCGGTAGGTATAGACGTTGCCGGCACAACCGCTGGTGTCGGTGTAAGCCTGCTGGTTATAACCAACCACCCCCACCTGGGTAAAGTCGCCGGTGCAGGCTGCCGGATCGTTGCCGCAGCAGGCGATCAGGTCGCCGTCGCAACGCTCGACCACCGAGGCGGTCTCGGTCTGGGTGGCATCGCTCCAGGCCAACTCCACCGAGGTGGTGTCCACCGGGGTGGCGGAGAGGGAACCGGTATCCAGGTTGGTGGTGGCACACACCGGACCCGCGACCGTGGTCTGCCAACCGCAGAAGGCGCTCTTCAAGGTGCTGACCCGATAGCAATATTCCGTGTTGGCCAAGAGTTCGTTGTCGGCGTAGTTCATGGTCCCGGGCGGCAGATCCAGATCAACGCAGGTGGCGCCGATGCAGCGCTCAAGTTTTACCTGGCTCTCATCCGCCGGGGTCAGCTGCCAGGCCACGTCGACCTCCACCTCGGTGGCACGGGTGGCAGTAAGGCCCACCGGCGCCGCCGGCATACTGGCCGTGGTCAGCTGCTGCTCGGCATAGGAGGTCTGTCCCCAGGGTCCTTCGGCCCACACTCGGTAGGTGTAGGTCTGTCCGGCGCATAGGGTGTCATCGGCAAAGGAGGAGCTGCCCGGGGGCAGAGGGGACAGCACGGGCGAGGCGCAATCACCGCTCGTGCCTGGGCAGCGGCTGACAACATAACCGCTTTCCGAACCGTTGTTCTCCTGCCAGTGCAGGGTGGCACTGGTCGATGTGATGCCATCCGCCACGGGATTGGAGGGGGCGGGAGGGGCCGGCGTGTCGATGGTGGCCGTGCCCTCCTTGCTCCAGCCACACCCCGCCGTCTTTCTGGCGATTACCCGATAGAGGTAGGTGCTGCTGTGCTGGACCGTGGTATCGGCATAGGTGTACAGAGCCCGTTCCTGGTAGGAGTTATGGGACATAATCTCGTTTGCGGTCAGCGGGCGGCCATAGACCAGGACCTCGTCGATCTTGCCCTGGAAGTGGTACTGGGGCGTCGCGGACCCGGCATAGCGGCCGATGTCCAAGGCGTGGCTCTGGATATCGTAATCGATCTCGGTGATCAGGGGGGCAGGGGTCCCGTTCTTGTACACGGTGATGCCGACCCCGGGGGTGAAGACCGCGGCGATATGCTGCCAAACGTTGGGATCCACCGTGAGGCCGGTGTCTTTCTGGCTGATGCCGGTATTGACCAGCCATTTACCGTTTTTGACGCTGATGCCCCAATCATAGCCGCCGTTTTCAGTGGAGAGCACATGGCGGGCGTAGGTGTCCTGCAAGGTTGGATAGACCCAGGCCTCCATGGTTACCCCGGGGGAGTTCGGGCCTTGGTTAATGGTCAACGGCGTGACGACATAGTGGTTTGAGCCGTTGAAGGAGCCGGCCCGGCCGAAGCGGCCACCCGCCACGGTGGTGATGGCATTGTACCCTTGGCCATGCCGGTTGTTGCCCGAGATGTCCTTGACCTCGCCGGCCGTGCCGTTCCAGGAGGCCTCGTCCATGGCGTAGTGGAGTTGCGCCCCGCCGATGGAACCGGGGAAGGTGTCGATCACCGTAAACTGGCCGGGCTGATCGCAGGCAATAACCCCGAGCTCGACCAGGCAACGGGAGAGTTCGTAGGCATCTTCATCCTGATTGATATCATCCCATGAGACCTCAATCTCGGACTCGGAGACGGCATCCAGGGTGATGACCACCGCTCCGGCGGTGGCCGTGCTCGTGCCCACCGCTGGGGTAAAGGCGGTTGCCCAGGTCCAGGGCGCCCCCCCCCCCTGCACCGCCCGGACCCGGTAGCGATAGGCCTGCCCCTCGCAGAGAGAGGTGTCCTGGTAGGCAGTTACCCCGGGCCCGGTGAGGAAGGTGTCGCGGGTCGAGAAGTCGCAACTCGCCCCGAGACAACGTTCGATCTCAAATCCGGATTCCGAAGAGGTATTGGCGTGCCACGTGAGGTCCAGTTCGGTGGAACTCTGTTGGCTGACGGTCAGGGTGTCCGGGGCCGACGGTGCGGCCGGGGTGGTGGCGGGCACCAAGGCCGGGGTGGCGCTCGCCCCCCAGTCGCCGCAGGTGGTGTTGGTCACTGGGGTTACCCGATAGGTGTAGGTAGTGTCCGTGCCGATGCCATCGCTATCGATGAAACTCATGACCATGCTGTGGTTGTAGTACTGGCTGACCTCCTGGTCGCTGAAGGGCCTGGAAAATACCGTCAGTTCGTCGATTTTGCCGGCGTAATAGTTGCCGGTGGCGGGGTTGCGGCCGATGTTGAGCGGGCTGGTACTGAGATCGTAGTCAATGTAGCCAAAGGTGTTTTGTTTGACCCCGTTGACATAGAACTTGGCGCCAGCATTCGGGTCCAAGACCACGGTGATCTGCTGCCAGGTATTAAAGGCCACCGACCCGGCCCAATAGGTGGAGTAGCCGGTGTCGACATACCAATAACTGCCGTTGAGGCTTAAGCCCAAATCCGTACCGCCATTGTTGGTGCTGTAGACATACTGGTAGCGACTGCCGGGATCGGTGGGGTAGACCCAGACGCTGATGGTGGCGCCAGTGGTGGTAGCCGATTGATCGATGACCAGATTGGTGGCGACATAGTCATCCACCCCGTCGAAGAGGCCGGCGCCGTAACTCGTGTCGGCACCGGGGGAG
>CAYSFY010000161.1:655-10218 GCA_964430285.1 uncultured Desulfobulbia bacterium | reverse complement strand
GGCGGGGTTGGGGGTGGGTGAAGGGGGCGGATGGGGTGTGGAGAGGGGCCGAGGCAGTGGCCGTCACGCCCCGGGGGTACGGAATTGGATATCCTGGTTCAGCATCTCCGCCAGGGCCTGGTCGAAGTACTCTTGTTGGCAGTCCACCCCGGCCATGGAGCCGCAACGCTGGTACTCCGCGTAGCGGCAGCCGCCGAAGCAGAGGGGGAGGTAGACACACTGCCGGCACTGGGGGTGTTGGCGCCAGTGGTCCGGGTGGTAGACGGCGGTGCTCGTCATCCCCTGCCAGACATCACCGCTCTTGACATCCGGGTGGCCGATCAGGGTCACGCACTTGTAGAGGGCGCCGTCCCAGTCGATGGTCATGGCCTCGTCCAGTTCCACCATGCAGGAGGCGGGGGTGAGTTTGGGAAAGGCATAGCCCCGTTTGAGGATCTCCCGGCGCAGCATCAGCGTGGCCTCGATCAGCCAGGGCTCGGCGGTGGAGGCGGAGCCGTCGTGGAAGCCGGGCGGGGCAAAGGGGTCGCGCACCGACATCACCGCGTCGAATTTCACCTGGGCCAGTTTATCCGGGGTGATGCCGTGCTCGTCCAGGATATCCAGCAGGGCCGGGAAGAGGGGGGCGGTCTCCCGGGTGAAGTTGCCGCCCAGGGTGATGGGGAGGAGCTCGCAGCAGGCGCGGATGTTTTTAAGGATGAGGTCGAAGGACTCCTGGCCGTTCTTGAAGGGGCGGGAGCGGTTGTGGCTCTGGGGCGGGCCGTCCAGGGTGATCTTGCAGCTGGCGAGCCCCAAGGGGAGGAGCGCGCTCACGGTGGCGGGGGTGAGCAGGGAGCCGTTGGTCACCAGGGTGAACCTGAACTCGCCGCCTTGCGCGCGGACAAAGGGTTGCATGGCCCGGGCCAGGTATTTGATGCGCTCGGGGTAGAGCAGGGGCTCGCCGCCGTAAAAGTCGAGGACCAGCTTGCTCTTCCCCGGGCCGAACCGCTGTTGCAGAAAGGCGATGGTCTGATCGGCCACCCTATCGCTCATGGCCTTGGGCCCCTTGAGCGACCCCTCGTAGCAGTAACGGCAGGCGAAGTTGCAACCCATGCCCAGAATCACCGCGGCCCGCACCCCGGGGTTCAACTGGTTGATGGTGGCCTGCATGGCATGGACCTCGGCCTGTTCCGTGGCCAGATCCTCCACCCACAGCCCAAGCCGGGTCAGGGTATCAACCATGGTCGGGCTGGGCTGGGCACCGCCGGCAAGCGCGGCATAGCCCCGGGCCGGGATCTGGATCAACGAGGCCTTGCGGGTGGAGAAGAGCAGCAGACGGTCAGGGATGAGGGCGTGGGGAACGGCCTTGAGGTAGTGGGAGAGGGGCATTTAGGGGGAGGGGGGAAAGAGGAAGGGGGCCGCAGCCCCCTTCCTCTTTTGGTTGTTATTCAGCCGCAGCCGCAGTATTCGGCCGACCCACACAGCAGCCCATGCCAGCGGCGACCGTTTCTAGTTCCACCCCTGCATCCCAAATGATCAGATCGTTCTCTTCCATAATGCGCTCCTGTTTGCTCAGTGAATCATGATGGGGGGGCGGTTCGCCTCCCCCCTCCTGTTGCCTGGGGCCAGGATAGCAGGCCAACTCCCTACGGTCAAAGGGTATTTTCAAAACTGCAGCTTGACCCCGGCCTCCAGCCAGCGGTCCGGGTTTTCATAAAAATTTTTATACGCGGTCTCTCGGCCGTTGAAGAGGTTATGGGTGGTAAAAAAGGCGGTGGTGGTCGTGCGGCCGGTGGTGCAGAGCCTGCGGTTCAGACGCAGATCCCAGAGCAGGTTCCCATACTCGCCTCCCCCCGTGGTTGGCGAGACCGATTGGTAGGTATCCCACCACACATAGCGGCCGGCCAGTTCGGCCTGGAGGGCGGTCTTGTCGTCGTAGCGCAGGATGAGGTTGGCCGTGGAGCTGGAGTCATTTTTCTGGGCCGGGTCATCGGGGATAAACTCCACCACGCTGACATTGGTCACTGCGGAAAAGCCGGCCACGGGTACGGTCTCCAGCTCCACTTCCACGCCTTGACGGCTGAGGTCTGAACCATTTTTCCAGAAAGGGACGCCAATGTCATTATAATCTATGGACCAGCTATCCGTGACCTCATGGCGGAAGAGATTGGTCTTGATGCTCACCCACGGCAGGGCGGTGGTCTCCAGGCCGAGTTGGTAGGAGGTGATCTCCTCCGGCATGAGCCCCTGGTTGGCCGCAAACGACCAGTCGCTAACCTTGAGGTAGGAGAGCACCGGGTGGACAAAGCCTTGGGCCACCAGGCCGCGTAGCAGGGTGTCCGGCCTGAGCTGGTAGGTGACCCCCAAGCTGGGACTGGTCAGGTCCTTGCTGATGGAGTGCTGGTCGTAGCGGACCCCCGGGGTCACGGCCCAGCGGCCCCAGGTGATGGTGTCGTTGAGGTAGATACCCGAGGTCTCCTCGAAGACCGGCGCCACCGGGTCCTCGGCAGGCGCCCCCCAGTTGGCCTGGGCCCAGGCCCCATAGCCGGTCTTCTTGGAGACCTCGCCCCGGTTGGTCTCGGCCCCGAGCATGAGCTGGTGGTTGGCCGGGGTCCAGGCCAGACGCAGCAAGGCGCCGCTGCTCTCCTCCTCCCACCCTTCGCGGTAGTAGAGGTCACCGGCCGGGGTGGCCCCGAAATAGGAGGTGCCCAGGCCGAGAAAGGAGCGTGACTTGTCGTAATCTCGGGTCAAGTGACGGAGCCCGAGGTTGAGGTGGAGCGCCGGGGAGATGGGGGCCGTGAGGTTGACGGTGCCATGGTGGTACTCATCTTTAATGAGTTCGTCAAAGTCCAGGGCATGGAAGTCGCCGGCGTTATAGTCGGGTGCACTGCTGCCCACGGTGGCGGTCAGCTGTAGGCCATGGGGCAGGGGGAGTTCACCCTTGGCGTAGAGGGCGGTGTTCTCAAACCAGCGATTGGCGACAAAGCCGTCGGTCTCCTGGTGGCCGGCATAGAGGTAGTAGCCCAGGCGGCCCACGGCCCCGGCCACATCGCCGCTCAGGTCAGAGGTCCGGTTCTCGCCGTAGGAGCCGGAGAGGGTGCCGTAGGGACGGGCGCTGGTGCCGGCCCGTTTGGTGAGGATGTTGATCACCCCGCCCAGGGAGGAGCCCCAGGCCGCCGAGGCCGGCCCCTTGATGATCTCGATGCGGGAGATGATCCCCAGCGGGACCAGGGCAAAGCTGACATTGCCGCCCGAGGCGGTGTTCAAACGCACCCCGTCCAACAGGACCAGGACATGTTCCGTGCGCGAGCCCTGTATCGTGACATCGGCCTGGCCGTTCAAATTGCGGCCGTTGTAATAGACGATCTCCACCCCGGCCACCCGCTCCAGTACCTCGTACATGCTGTGGGCGTTCAGCCGTCCGATCTCGTCGGCGGTGATGATGGTGACGTTCTCGGCAACTTGGCTGATGGGCTTTTGGATGTGGCTCGCGCTCTCCACCAACTCGTTTTTGTCGAAATAGAGCGCCATGAGCCCTTCCCCGTCATCCGCTGCCCGCAGTGGGCCGGCAAGGGCCGCGGTGCATAGCAGCGGCAGGCAAAAGAGGATCAGGCCTGTTCTCGGACGTCGGTTCCATGGGGCCATGGTCTTGCTCTCCAATTCAAGGGGGAAGGTGAAAAGGTGGTGATGGGGCAGCGGCGGTTGCGCTCTGGTTCCGGCCAAAAAAGGGGCGATCCTTGGGCCATGGCCTAAGGTCCGCGCTACGGCAGAGAGATCGGAGGCGGAAAAGGGGGGGCACTCTCCCCACCCCTGGGGAGTACTCTCCCCAAACCCGACGCGTCGCAGGCCGGAATGGTTTTAAATAGCCGAACCCGTGATGGAAATCAATCCTTTTTCCGGGAATTGGCCGTAGGCCTAGGGATCAACCCCTGATCAACGTCGTTACCGCGCGTTCCCACGCTGGAGCGTGGGAACGATATGAAATGATGGCGGCCGGCGCTGGTGCTCAGCCTTGCCGCCCCAGGCCCGGGTTGTGGCTTGGGCGTAATTCTGCTATCATGCCCCCATGAACGAGATCCGTCGCCGCCTGCAGATATTCTTCGCCCTCTTTGTCCTGGTTGCCCTGGTGGGCACCTTTGGCTTCATGGCCCTGGAGCACCTCTCCTTTATCGATGCCTTCTATTTCAACATCGTGACCATGGCCACCGTGGGCTACGGCGATATCCACCCCACCCGGGAGAGCAGCCGTCTGTTTGCGGTGCTGCTCATCTTCATGGGGGGCGCCACCTTTCTGGGCCTGGTGGCCAATGGCTCGGAGATGATGCTGCTCAAACGGGAGCGGAGGGAGCGGCTGAAGAAGATCAACATGGTGCTGGGGGTCTTTTACAGCGAGATCGGCAACCAGCTGCTCAAGCTCTTCTCCTCCTACGACCCGGCCATCGAGCACCTGCGTCAACACCTGCTGGTCCGGGCCGGCTGGACCGCCCGCGAGTTCCGGGAGGCGCAGCGGCTGGTGGGCGGGCATGACTGCACGGTGGACATGGCCCGGGTCGATCTCCCTGCCCTGCGCGACCTCCTGGCCGGGCGCCGCAACTTCCTGGTGCGGTTGCTGGAGAACCCGGTGCTCATCGAGCACGAGGCCTTTGCCGAGACCCTGCTGGCCATCTTCCACCTCACCGAGGAGCTCTCCTACCGCCCCGACATCAGCCACACCCCGGAGGCGGACAGCAAACACCTAAGCGGCGACATCAGCCGCGCCTACCAGTCGCTCCTTAACCGCTGGCTCTACTACATGGAGAACCTGGAGGAGCACTACCCCTACCTCTTCTCCCTGGCCCTGCGCATCAACCCCTTCGACCCCCAAGCCTCCCCCGTCCTGCCGCCGCAGTAGTAGATACTCTGTTGATCGACTTGGTGAGGGGATGGACGAAACCCTCCATTGCCGCTGATCTACCCCACCACCCCCAGCTCCACCGGCAACGGCCGCCGGATGACGATCCCCTCTTCCCCCACCTCGGCCTGATAGGCCAAGACCCGCACCCCGGCCCGCGCGGCATCATGCAGGGTGCGGGCGTAGAGGGGATCGATGTGGCTGGCCGGGGCAAAACGGCTGGCGTCGCCACGCTGGACGCAGAAGAAGATCACCGCCCCGTGGCCCTGGCGGCGGAGGGCCATCAGTTCGCGCAGGTGCTTGCTGCCCCGGGTGGTGACGGCGTCGGGGAAGAGGGCCGTGCCATCCTCGGCCAGGGTGCAGTTCTTCACCTCCAGGTAGATCGCCTGGCCGCGGCTGTGCAGCAGGAAGTCCAAGCGGCTCCCCTCGCCGACCCGGACCTCGGCCCGGCAGTGGTCGATGGGACCCAATTCGCTCACCACCCCATGCAGCAGCGCCTCCCTGACCAGGGCGTTGGTGCGGCTGGTGTTGACGCCGATCCACTCGCCAGCGGGCCGGGTCATCTCCAGGGTGTAGCGATAGCGGCGCTTGGGGTTCTCCGCGGCCAGCAGGCGCACCGCGCACCCCGGGGCCAGACACCCCAGCATGCTGCCGGTGTTGGGGCAGTGGACGGTGATCTCCTGGCCATCGGGGAGTTGGACATCCACCAGGAAGCGCTGATAACGGCGCAAGAAGATGGCCGGTTGCAAGGGGAGGGGGAAGTGCATGGTTGAGCCTCTCATGGCTAGCGGGTTAGGGGGCGGGCGCAGGGGTGGGCCCGGGACATGATGCCGGCAAGGGAGATCGCTTGGCCCCACCATTGCCACCCCGCGCACCGCCTCAACCCCTGAACAGGCAGGTAAGCCACTCTCTCCTGTCGCCATTTTCGCCATTTGCAGTATAATGGTTGTGTCTTGCCGCGCGGATCGCCAGCCGGCCGCCGGCATGTCCGCGGGCGGGGCAGGCCGCGGCACCCGCTTGGTCCAGCGCCCTTGCGGCCTCGGACGCGCTTTCCCCCCTGACCAGGAGCCAGTATGTGGCAGCAAAAAAATCGCCTGATCCCCATGATCAGTCTGCTGTTGGTGGCCGGTTTTTTGGTCACCAGCCTGGCGAGTTATCTTGTCTCCCGCGCCTCCCTGCGCAGCCAAATCACCGACAGCGAATTGCCCCTCACCCGGGACAACATCTACTCCGAGATCCAGCGCGACCTGCTCCGCCCCATCTTCATCTCTTCGCTGATGGCCAACGATACCTTTCTCCGCGACTGGGTGATCCAGGGCGAGGAGGACGAGAGTCGCATCACTCGCTATCTCAAGGAGATCCAGTCCAAATATAACACCTTTACCAGCTTTTTCGTCTCGGAGCGGACCCGCACCTATTATCAGGCCAATGGCCCGTTGAAGGAGGTGAAGGCCGAAGAGCCCCGCGATGCGTGGTACTTCCGGGTCCGGGGGATGGACAAGGAGTACGAGATCAACGTGGACGCGGACATGGCCAATCATGACACCATGACCATCTTCATCAACTACCGGGTCCATGATTATGAAGGCCGCTACCTGGGCGCCACCGGGGTGGGGCTGGCCGTGGGGGCGGTCAAGGAGCTGATCGCCAGCTACCAGAAGCGGTACCACCGGGACATCTTTTTTGCCGACCGCAGTGGCCGGATCAGACTGCACGGCATGGAGTTTCCCGCGCAGGTGGCGGCCATTGCCGACATCGACGGCCTGGGTGCCTTGGCCCCGGAGATCTTCGCCCGCCAAGACGGGGCCTTCCGCTACCGCTCCCATGGCCAGACCATGCATCTGGTCACCCGCTACATCCCTGAATTCGATTGGTACCTCTTTGTCGAGCAGCCCGAGGAGCAGGCCATCAGCTCCATTCGCCGGACCTTGATGATCAATCTGGGGGTGTGCGCGGTGGTCACGGTGATTGTGCTGTTGCTCACCAATCTCTCCATCTCTTCGTATCAGCGGCGCCTGGAGAAGATGGCCACCACCGATGCCCTCACCGGCATCTACAACCGCCGCGCCTTTGATATCATCATCAAGCAGACCCTGAAGGAGGTCCGCCGTAAACGGCGGACCTTGTCGGTGATCCTGCTTGATATCGACGAGTTCAAGCAGGTCAACGATACCTTTGGCCACATCGTGGGGGACGCCGTGTTGCAGCATGTGGCGAGGCTGACCGCGGCCAATATTCGCGCCTCCGACGTGCTCTGCCGCTGGGGGGGCGAGGAGTTTCTGGTCCTGCTCCAGGATTGCTCCCTCCTGGATGCCCATGCCATGGCGGAGAAGATCCGCCGGGTGGTGCGGGCGGAGCCCCTGGTCCTTGACGGACAACGGATCGAGGCCACCATCAGCCTGGGGGTTGCCGAGTACCGGGAGGGCGAGGTCGCGGACCACCTCTTCTCCCGAGCGGATCAGGCCTTGTACCGGGCCAAACAGACGGGGCGCGATCGCTCCGAAATGGAGAGCCCGCCTCTCCCTCCCGGGTGAGAGCTGAGATGACGACCATGGGCGCGGTGGTGGTCGATCCGGCCCCGTGGTTGTCACTCTCGGGCGGCAACCACCAAGACGCTGATACGGAGTGGGCGCTGTTCCCTGAAATTGTTTCCTTTGACTGGCGAGGTGTGATCATGAATAGGTGTTGGCCGGCGGTTATCATGGGGTTGTGGTTGTTGCTCGCCCCGCTGGCGGGTGGGGCGGCGGAGGTGACCATCCCCCTGGTCAGCGGTTGGAATTTGGTCAATCTGCCGGTGCAGCCGGACACCCCCTCCATCCAGGCGGTGCTTGCCGGCATCAGCGGCGTCCAGGTGAAGAGTGCGTGGAAGTGGCAGGGCAACACCTGGTCGGTCTTTTTGCCCGATGAGCAACTGCCGGGCAGCTATGCCCAAGGCAAGCAGTTCGGCGTGCTCTCCACTCTCGGCGCTGGCCAGGGTTTTTGGTTGAACTGCGAAGGGGCGGGCCAGTTGCTGGTCAGCGGTCAGCCCCCGGCTGCCGAGTCCCTGCAACTCGCCAGCGGCTGGAACCTGATCGGCTTGAAGCAGTCCGCATCAACCACGGTGGCCACCCTGTTCGCCACTGTCAAGACAAAGATCGTCAGCGTCTGGGCCTGGCAGGGGGCGACCTGGGCGGTCTCCTTGCCAGGAGAGGGGGATGACGGTGCCGCCTACGCGGCGAGCAAACAGTTCGGCCAGCTGGACGAGATCCAGCCCCTGATGGGGTTCTGGGTCAATGCCAATGATGCCACCGCTGCCTTTCCCCCGGCCGAGGGCAAGGTGCTTGCCCGGATCAACGGCACCCTGACGCCGGTGGCCGGGGCCGAGGTCTATCTCAATAATCAGCTGATCGCCATCAGCGACCACCAGGGGCTGTTCCACTATCCGGCGGCCAACAACCTGACCGTGACGGTGCAGGCCGAGGGGTTTGCCGACCGCACGGGCTTGCTCGCCGCCACTAGCGTCAGGAGCCATTTCTGGCTGGAGCAGCCCCAGGAGGAGCCCGCCTTTGCCGCCGAGGCCGTTGCGTTCGGCAAGGTCGAGGCCAAGACCCAGTTCAAGGAGTACCCCAACTTGTTGATCATGGAGGCGACGAAGGCCGTGTCGGCCAAGCCCACCCCCAAGGAGGTCTCGGACGGCACCGCCGCCCTCACCATCACCAATATGTCCCTGGCCAAGGACACCACCGCCGCCGTGGTCACCTTTGCCACCGTTGCCGCCATCAAGGACGCCGAGGCGGTCACCGCCCTGGTGGGCGGGGCGCAGACCACCCACCTCATCGGCGGGGCCGATGTGCTGCTCAGCGACGCCCTGGGCAACCCCACCACCATGGAGGCGTCAGGGTTCGGCGGCATGGTGCGGGCGACGCTGAAAGAGGCCAACCTCAGTGCCGGGGCCATCTCCCTGGCGGAGATGCAGGCCTCCGTCAGCGCCGGCACCGGCACCATCACCCTGCTCTCCCATCACGACCAGGCCTGGCACCTGGCCGGCAAGGGGGTGATCCTGGACAGCGCCGGGGGCCATGCCGTCCACTCCGCCCCCGGGGTGGTCATGGATGGTCTCTACCCCTTCCTCTTTGTCTACGCGGCCAAAAAGCTGGTCACCGGCCAGGTGACCAGCGGCGGCGCGCCGGTGGCCAACGCCCTGATCACCATGCACGGCTCGGACGATGCGGCAGTGACCCTGGCGGATGGCTCCTTTGCCTTGAGCGTGCCGGAGATGCTGCCGGAGGTCTCCCTCACCGTGTTCCACGAGTCCTACGCCGTGGCCCAGGCCACAGCCACCTTCAGCGACGGCGCCCAGAGCACCGCCATCGGTCAGGTGCCCCTCACCCCCCTCTCCCTGGCCGCCATCCACGGGGTGGTGCGCGATCAACAGCAGCAGGCGTTGGCCCAGGCCACGGTCACCCTCCGCTTTCCCCAGATGCCGCCGACCATTCTCTTCCCTACCGCAATCACCGTGACCACGGACGGGGAGGGGGGGTACGCATTCCCCACCGTGCCCGCCGCCTTGCTCCCTTACGCCGGGGTGGAGGTGACCCTGGCCAACAGCTATCACCTGCTGCTCGACCAGCTCTTGCCGGCCCCGGTGGAGGGGCAGGTGGTGTACGACATCTCCCTGGTGGCGCCTGTGTGGGTCCATGCCACCGGCGGCAATCTC
>CAYSFY010000161.1:0-645 GCA_964430285.1 uncultured Desulfobulbia bacterium | reverse complement strand
CCACGCGGTAGCCCATGAGGTAGACCAGTTGGAAACACTGGCCGCTGGCGCGCCGGTGGTGGCTGACGGCGGGGTGTATCTGGGCGGCGTGGATGGCAAGATGCGCCGCCTGGATGCGGAGAGCGGCGAGGAGGTGTGGTCGGTGGATACCATGAACCCCATCTTCGCCACCCCGGCCCTGGATGGCGAGCACCTCTATTTCGGCACCGTGGGTAATCAGTTGTGGGCCTTGCAGCGCTCCTCCGGGGCCCAGCTCTTTGCCCCGCTGGAGGTCAATGCCTTTGACTCCGGGAATCTCGATATCATCGCCTCCCCGGCCTTGGTGGACGGCGTCCTCTCCTTTGGCAGTAACGATGACAGCCTCTATTTCTTTAACACCGACGGTCAGGCTCTCTATGCGGACTATCTTGCCAACAATATCACCAGTTCGGCTGCGGTGGCCGATAACACCCTCTATTTCGGGGGGTGGGATGGCCGCTTTTATGCCTATCCGGCCAGCGGCAATAGCTTGCAACTGAGCAAGCTGTGGCAGTTTCCCGCCGAGGGCAAGGACCCCTTGCCCGCCCGTATCCTCTCCTCGCCCTTGGTGGCGGGGGGCAAGGTCTATTTCGGCGGCGGCAACAATCTCACCGTCTCTCTTAAGGA
>CAYSFY010000160.1:7033-10243 GCA_964430285.1 uncultured Desulfobulbia bacterium | reverse complement strand
CGGTCAGGCCGCCGCTGCCGAACAGGCCGGTGCTGCCGATATCCAGGGTGTTGCCGCCGAGGTCGAGGGTGCCGCTGATAGTGACCGTGCCGCCGCTGCGGTTGATGGTGCCGAGTCCGGCGAGGGTGACGCTGCCGCCGATATCCAGGCTGCCGCCGCTTAGGGCAATGGTGTTGTTGTTTCTCCAGATGGAGGTGGTGCTCCCCGGGTCGATCTTGACCGCGCCACTGTTGGCGGTGATGGTGCCGTTGTTGGTGAAGTCCAGGGCCGCGATGGTCAGGGTGCCGCCGCTGGTCTTGAGGGTGCCGTTATTGACAAAGGTGGTGGCGTAAGCACCGCTGCCGGCGTTCATGGTGCTGCCGGCTGTGGAGGCATCGATGGTGCCGTTGTTGATGAAGTTGCCGGAGTAGCCACCGCTGCTGAAACCGCCGTAACCATCGACGGTGATGCCGCTGCCCAGGGTGAAGGTCATGCCCGTTGTGCCGTTGCCGAGCATGCCGTTGTTCAGGGTGATGGTGGCGTTGGTCGCCGCGGCGCCCACCGGCGTGGCGATGGCGGCGGTGGCACCGTTGAAGTACCAGTAAGTGTTGGTGGTCAGGTGGGCGCCATCGGCCAGCAGCAGGCCATTGTCAACGGTCATGGTGGTGCCGCTGGAGTTGACCAGGCCGCTCAGGGTGCAGCCATTGAGTCTCCCCCAGACGTTGTTCAGTGCAGCGCCGCCGGTAAAGGCCAGGGTGCTGTTCTTGATGGTGCCGCCGAGATTGAGGTTGCCGCCGTTGCTGGTCAGGGTGCCGGAGTTGAGGTCGACGGTGTTGCCGAGGGCGACCTGGGAGATCCCCACGCCCGAGAGATCGCTGTCGGAGTTTAAGGTCAGATTGAGCTTGTTGCTGGTGGAGGTGATGGGTGCGTTGATCTTGATATCGTTGTGCGCCGTCAGGGTAAGGGTGGCGTCCGTGCCGGCCGTCTTGGTGATCGCCGTGGAGACCGTGATGTCCCCCGCCGCCGTGCCGGCAGCCCCGCTCTGCACCAGGACATTCGTACCGCTATTGAGGGAGGTGGTGTAGGCCGCCACATTGGTGGCGTCGATGGTGACGTCGGTGGGGTCGATCAGCCACTGACCGCCCTGGCCGTGGGGCGCGGCAGCGGTGACCGTGGGCTGGTCAAACTCCACCTTTGCCGCCGAGGTCTCGATATGGCCGCCGTCACCGCCATCGGGGGCCGAGGCATCCAGGGTGCCGCCCACCAGGATCTGGCCGTGGTCCATATCGCCCATAAGAAAGATCTCGCCGTCGTGCTCCTCAATGGTGCGGGCCCGGACCAGACCCTGGTTGTTGACCACGGTGGTGGCCAGGGTGTCGGCGGTCTTGGCGGTCATCAGCACCCGGCCACCGTCGGCCAAGAGTTCGCCGCTGTTCTTTACCCCGGCCCGGGCCGTGAGCGCGGCCTCGTCCACGCCAAGGGAGATGAGCTGATCGCCCTCCAGATCCAGGGTGATCCGGGAGCCCGAGGCCAAGGTCACCTCACCCAACTGGGCCTCGATCACGCCGCTGTTGTCCACCCGCTCCCCGGCCAGGACGACGTAGCCCCCTTGCCCGGCGGTGAGCCGGCCCTGGTTGTTCACCTCCCCGGTGACGCCGTCGGTAGGCGAGGAGAAGCGGTAATCCCCGGCCATGAAGGCGTTGTTGTCGATGTCCAGGGTGGTGGCCATCAGGCCATGGACATCGACCCGGGCCGTGGGCCCGAAGACGATGCCGTGGGGGTTAAGGAAAAAGAGCTGGCCATTGGCGGTGATGGAGCCGTAGAGATAGCTGGGGTCATCGCCGGTTACTCGGTTCAAGGCGACGGAACTCGACCCTGGTTGCTGGAAGATGAGCTTTTCCGCGGTGCTTACATTGAGAGAGCTCCAATCGATCACCGCCCGCTTGCTCTCCTGGTTGACCAGGGTGGTGATGGCATCAGGCCGGGTGACCTGGGCCGTGCCGGCGCGCACCTGTTCGCCAAGGGGGCCGGCCAAGGCCGGGGGCTGCTTGGCGGCCAGGGCGGCTCTCTGGTGATGGGCTCGCGCGCCCGCGGGGGAGGGCAGAGGGGGCATTTGGTTTCGTTGGTGTTTAGGCATCTCTCGTTCTCCTTGTCATCAGGCCCTAAGCCGTCGAGCAACAATAACCTGAACAATCAGGATCACGGCTCCTAACGGTCATGGGTACGCGGGGGCCAGCTCCCGGCAGCCACTACCGTGAACTTTCGTCGGCATCATGCAAATGCTATCACTCGGCTTGCAAATTGTCCACCGGTTGCTGTGTAATGCGGTGCCTGCCATCATCTATTGCGCCACCACCACGGGGTGGGGGTGGCGCTCTCCATCCCCCGGACAGAGATAGGCATCGATGGAGGTTTCGTAAAAGCGCGGATCCAGGTGGCAACCATCCAGATAAAATTGGCTGCTTGCGGTCTTGCGGTCGGTCACCGTTGCCCGGTAGACATCGAGAAACGAGACCTGCCGTTCCCTGGCCAGTTGTTGCAAGAGGGTATTCACCTGTTCGACCATGCGCAGATAGCCCCCGCGTCTCTCAGCCGGCAGCCTGTTGACCAGGGTTTCGTCGGGGGCCGGGACCCCGGAGAAGATACACTCAATCTCCTTGGCCGCGGCGGCCGCCAGGACATAGTCCAGATAACCGGTCATGGTTTGGCGGATGATGTCGGCCAGGGGACGCTTGCTCCGCTGGTGGTGGTGCATGATCCCCTGGTCGCTGCGGCAGTCGATCTCGCCCAGGATCAGGAGCAGTTTCGCCCGGCGGGGGATGGTCTCCATGATGGCGCGAAAGGCGGCCTGGTGGTGGTTGCCGGAGGTCATGGCGAGATGCCAGGCCTTGCCGCCGATGATGATATGGGCGTGGACGCGATGGGGTTGGCCCTGGAAGAGGATCTCTCGATTGGCCGGACCCAGGGCGTGGCTGTCGCCGATGACAAAGAGCGGCGCCAAGGGCTCACTCTCCTGGTCCAAGGGTGGGGCTTGGTTCGCCAGGCCCTTCAGGTACAAATAAAACGCCAGGTTGCCTGGCCCATTGATATCGACAGCGGCCTGGGGCATGATTTCGCCAAGCTCCCCCAGGGTGGTGGCGAGACGGTCGAAGTCCATGGTCAACCAACAGCAGATGGCATAGGTGACGGATAGGCCGATCCGTTCCGGCAGGGAGTCGATCCTCGCCAGGG
>CAYSFY010000160.1:0-7023 GCA_964430285.1 uncultured Desulfobulbia bacterium | reverse complement strand
CCAGGGCGAACTGCAAAAACTCCTTCCAGGCCGTGGCCGGGGCGCTGCAACAGAGGGCGTCAGCCTTGGAGACGAGGGCTTCCCGGTAGAGTGGGTCATGGCGCAGGGCAAGATCGTACTGGGCAATGGCCTCGTGCACCCGGCCGCTCCGATAGAGGCAGAGACCATGGTTGACCAGGATATCGGGCCGGTTCGGCGCAAGCAGCAAGGCCTGTTGCAGGTGGCCGAGGGCGGCGGCATAGCCCTTTTGATCCAGATACAGGCAGCCCAGATTGTTGAAGGCGTCGGCATTGTCGGGATTGACGGCCAGTGCCCGCAGGTACAGCTGCTCCGCCTGGTCGAGGCTATGGTTGGCGCGGTGGATGTTGGCCAGGTTGTATAACGATGAGCCGTGGTCAGGGTCAAGCTGGAGGCACCTCTCGTAACACTCCCTCTCTTTTTTTCTCTCCCCCAGGGCGTAGTAGATGGTACCCAGTTCGTTGGCGAGATCCGCGTCCCGTGGGCGTTGCCTGATGGCCTGTTGCAGACATTGTTTGGCCTGCAAAAAATTGCCGGCTTGCTGGTATTGCCTGCCCAGGGCAACAAGCTCCGCTGGGGTGCCGGGGTGGCGCGGGGGGTGGAGATGGGTGGTGTGTTGTTCTCTTTTCAGTTTGCGTAGTTTCATTAATGTGGTCCGTTATCCCCGCGCGGGATCCGTTGCCCGGGGTTCCCTGCCCGCGCCATCCAGGGCCTTTCTGACCACCGCGGCCAAGGTCTGCTTGAGAATGGGTTTGTTGGCAAACTCCCGGATACCCATGCCCTTGGCCGCCGCGATCTCGGGGGTATCGCCATAGCCGCTACAGAGGATGATGGGGAGATCGGTACGTCTGGCGAGCAGTTGCCGAGAGAGTTCAATGCCGTCCATGCCGGGCATGGAGAGGTCGGTGAACACCAGATCAAAGGCCGTGGGCTGTTCCGTGAAGATCGTGAGCGCCACCGTGCTGTCGCTCACGGCGGTGACCCGGTAGCCCAAGGACTCCAACAGCCGCTGGTTGAGATTGACGATCATCCTTTCATCATCCACCAGCAGTATGCGCTCCGTCCCCCTGGGCAACTCCTGTTCCCCGGAGTCCGGCGCGAGACCGGCAGCGACCTCGCCGCGGAGGACCGGCAGATAGACGGTAAAGGTCGCGCCCTGGCCGGGTTCGCTGGTCACCTGGATCTGTCCGCCGCAGGCGGTGACAATGCCGTGGACCACCGCCAAGCCCAGGCCGCTGCCACCAATCGCCTTTTTGGTGGAGAAGTAGGGATCAAAGATCCGCGCTTGGGTCTCCTGGTCCATGCCGCAGCCGGTGTCGCTCACCGTGAGCACCACGAAGTCGCCGGCGGCAAGCCCCTGGCGCGGGCCGGAACTCTCCCGGGCAATGGTCCGCCGGGCCAGGGAGAGCACCAGGACACCTCCCTTCTCCCGCATGGCCTGGTAGGCATTGGTACAGAGATTCATGACGATCTGGTGGACCTGGGAGGCGTCCGCCAGCACCTCGCCGCACCCGTCGTCGATATCCTGCCTAATGGTCACGGTGGCTGGCAAGGAGGGGCGCAGCAGCTTTATCACCTCTTTGACAATCGCCTGCAAGCGCAGGGGTTGCCGTTGCTGCTCCGTCTGCCGGCTGAAGGTCAGGATCTGGCGGACCAGATCCGCGGCCCTCTTCCCCGCCTGAATCACCTGGGCGATGTCGGCCGTTGATCTGTCGCTCTCCAGCAGATCCGCCTGGATGAGTTCCGCATAGCCGAGGATGGCGGAGAGGATGTTGTTGAAGTCATGGGCGATCCCCCCGGCCAAGGTGCCGATGGCCTCCATCTTTTGGGCATGGTGGTATTTGGCCTCGATCTCCTTCAGTTCGGTGATGTCCTTGGCGATATGGATAATGGTCTCCACCTCCCCGCTGTCATCGAACAGCGGGGTGGTGGAGACCAGAAAGGTCTTGTGGTGGGACTCGTGGGCGAACTCTTCCTGGTGGGTGCGGAAATCGTTTAAGGTCTGCCGCGCCGGGCAGAAAGGGCACGGCTCGCTCTCCCCCCACAACCGTTCATGGCAGAGCTGGCCCACGATCTCCTCCTCGCTCACCCCCAGCAGTTGGCAGGTGGCCCGGTTGCAGCGGAGGATCCGGTAATCCTTGTCCAGGATGGTGATGACCTCGGGCATGGTGTTGAAGGTCCGCTCCCACTCATCTCGGGAGTGGGCCAGCTCCCGGATGATCCGCTCCCGCTCCGCTTGCAACTCGCTGACGCGGGCCAGCTCGGCCTCCAGTTCCCGTACCTTTTCGTCGAGCTTGCTGGCCACCACGGCGCTGTAGCGCCGATAGAACTCCTCTTCCTCGGGGAGGCTCATCCGCGGCAGGGCATGGCCGCGCAGTTGGCAATGGGACAAGACCTGCTGCAGGCGTTGCCAGAACTCTTGCGGTTCCAAGGGCTTGGTCACAAAGGCGTCGGCCCCCAGGGAGAGGGCCAGTTCCTGGTCCTCCGCGCCGGTGTAAACAGCCGAGTAAAAGACAAAGGGGATGGCGGCGAGCCGGCTCTCCTGTTTGACCGCCCGCAACAGGGCGAAACCGTCCATGCGCGGCATCAGGGCATCGGAGATGATCAGCTCCGGTTGCTCCTGGTGCAGCAGGGCAAGGGCCTCCACGCCATCGTGGGCCTCCATGACCTCGCAGCCGTGGTGTTCGATATTCATCTTCAGCAGCTTGCGGTCATTGGCGCTATCTTCGACAATGAGAACTTTCATGGCCTATTCCTCCGCGAGGATCCGGTGGATCCGGTGGATGATGGTGAGCGGGGCGATGGGTTTGGCAAAGCAGGCGGTGCCGCCGGCGGCAAGGAGTCTCTCCCGGCCGCCACCCATGACGGAGGCGGTCATGGCCAGGCGCGGGATATCGGCGGCGAGGGCAGGGCTAGCGGTCATGGGCCACCCCCTTCGCGTCCAAGTGCTTGCGCACCAGGCGGCAGAGGAGCTCCCTGGCCACCGGTTTCAGGAGGACCTCGCGGAAGCCGATGGCCTTGGCCTGTTCCAGGTGGATCTTTTCGCTGAAACCGGTGCAGAGGATGATGGGGATCTCCGGCCTGGCCTGAAGCACGGCCCGGGCCAGATCGCTCCCCATCACCTTGGGCATGTTCAGGTCGGTGATGATGAGATCAAAGGCCTGGGGCTGCGCCATGAAGAGCCGCAGGGCCTCCTCGCCATTGGTAACGGCGGTAACCCGGTAGCCGAGTTTGCTTAGGGAGCGTTCCAGCAGCCGGGTGATGGCCTCCTCGTCGTCAACCACCAGCAGCCGTTCGTTGCCCCCCACCGCCACCGCTGGGTCCGGCCCGTGACTCTCCGCAACGGGAGGGCGTTCGTAGGCCGGGAGGAGGATGGTAAAGGTGGTCCCCTGCTCCAGGGTGCTCTCCACGGTGATGGCGCCGCCCAGGTCCTTGACAATGCCATGGACCAGGGCCAGGCCCAGGCCAGTCCCCTTGCCCTTCTCCTTGGTGGTAAAATAGGGCTCGAAGATCCTGGTCATGGTCTGCGCATCCATGCCGCAACCGCTGTCGGCCACCGTCAGTTTGACAAAGCGGGTGGCCGGCCCTGGCAGCGCCAGATGCCGTAAGGTGGCCTCGTCCAGCTCCACCGGTAGCAGGCTGATCCTGAGGAGATGCTCCCCCCCCTCCTTGTCGAGGAGGGCGTGGCCGGCATTGGTGCACAGGTTCATGATCAGCTGATGGATCTCGGTGGGGTCGGCAAAGACCTCCGGGCACAGGGGATCGATAGTGCTGTTGATTTCGATCAGGGTGGAGAGCGATGGCCTGAGGAGCTTCAGCGCCTCCTTGATGATGTAGTGAATTCGGATCGGCTGGCGCTCTTGTTTGCTCTGGCGGCTGATGGCGAGGATCTGGCGCACCAGCTCGGCGGCCCGCCTCCCCGCCGTGATCACCTGCCGCAGATCTTGCCCCGCCGTGCCCTCTTCGCCGATGGTGTCCTTGAGCAATTCGCCGTAGCCGAGGATGGCGGAGAGGATGTTGTTGAAGTCATGGGCAATACCGCCGGCCAGGGTGCCGATGGCCTCCATCTTCTGGGCCTGGCGGAGCCGTTCCTGGAGCTGCTCCCGCTCCTGTTGCTCGCGGCCACGCTCCGCCCGCTGGCGAATGGCGTTGATGCCGTAGGCCAGGTCGTCGGCCAGGTCGCTTAACAGTTTGATCTCCTCGGCATCAAAGGCATCCGGCTCCGAGGAGTAAATAGCGAGCATGCCAAAGGGGGTTGCCGTCAGGTCCATGAGCGGCAGGGCGATGCTCGATGCGTACCCTCTCTTCATGGCCTCGGCGCGCCAGGGGTGATAGGCGGGGTCGGCGTGGATCGTTTTCATGACCGAGAACTGGCCGGTGCGGATGGCGCTCCCTGACGGGCCTTGGCCTGTTGCCGCATCACCCCAGCTCACGGCAATGGCATCGAGATAGCCGTCCTCAAAACCGGCATGGGCCATGGGGCGAACGCTCTTGGCCGCATCCGCCTGGGCATAGCCGACCCAGGCCATCAGGTACCCTTGCGGCTCGACGATGATGTCGCAGATCTTTTGCAGCAGCTCCTGTTCCTCGTGGGTCTGCACCAGGGCCTCGTTGCCGCGGCCCAAGATCCGTAAGGCCCGGTTGCTGTGGCGGAGCCGCTTTTCCGTTTGCACCCTCTCCACCCCCAAGGCCACGGTATCGGCAATGGCGGCGATGGCGCGGCTGGTGGACGCGGTCAGGGGGTGGCGGAAGAACATGCCGATGACGCCGACCAGCTTCTCTTCGATGAGCAGGGGGTGACCGGCAAAGGCCACCATCCCCTCGCGCTTGGCCCACTCCTGGTCGGAGACCTTGGGGGAGCCGATCACCGCGTTGCTGATGTGGGGCATCTTGGTGCTGGCAATGGTGCCGATCTTGGTCTGTTCGTTAATGGGGATTTGGCCATGGGGGCCATCCAGGTGGGTGTAGAGGCCGGCGCTGGCCTGTAAGCGCAGGAGGTCGCCGTGCACGGTCCACACCCTGGCAAAGGCGGCGCCCAGATGGTGGACCAGCAGTTCGCAGCAGCCGGTGAGCATCTCCCCCAGGTCACGGGACTTGGTGAGCACGGCGCCGATGTCCGAACTCAAGGAGAGGAGGCGGACCTGCTCGGCCAAGAGCCCGGTATTCTTTTTGCGGGCGGTGATGTTGCGCGCGATCTCAATCCCTGCTACCGGGGAACCGGACTGGTCCAGCAGGGGGGAGGCGGTGACCTCGTAGTGCATGGTCTCGTTGTCCACGGTGACGCTGCGCTCCGCCTTGTGCACCTTGCCGTCGGCAAAGGCCCGGGCCATGGCGCACCCCTCGCAGACCCGCGTGTTTTGTTCAAAGGCCTCATGACAGTGCTCGCCCAGGTGGCTGCCCAGGATGCTCTTGCTGGCCTCATTCTGGTAGATCACCCGGAACTCCCGGTCCTGGATGGAGAGCGGGTCGCCGATGGCCGCGAGGATGGCATCCGCCCGGACCCGCTCCTGCTCCGCCTTCTCCAAGGCCTGGCGCAGGGCCTGATCACACTCCTTGCCGGCGGCGGTCTCCCGCAGTTGCCCGAGGTAGTAGAGGGGCAGGCCCTCGCTTCCCCGCATGAGCAGGAGGGTGAGCTCTCCCCGGAGCGGCTGCCCCTCCCCGTGCAGGTAGCGCTGCTCCGTCAGGTAAAGGCCGCTGGCCTCCGCCGGCAGGCCGCGCTGGTCTTCCGCCCCCGGCGCACGGTCCGGCGGATAGGTGATCTCGGCCAGGGTCTTGGTGAGCAGGAGCTCTTGGGTATACCCCAGCAGGCGGCAGAGGGCCTGGTTGGCCTGCACCAAGCGGCCGTCCAGGGTGATGATGGCCAGGCCCAGAGGGGCGTCGGCAAAATCCGTGGGGAAGCGCTGCACGCTCCGGCTGAGCTCTTGGGCGGCCTTTTGGGTCATGCCGATGCGTGCCCCGGCGGGATCTGGTTCAGGTTGCGTCATGGTTGGTGTCACGTAGGTTTAGGCACCACTTCGTCAGCAGGGGAAGGGGGAGGGATGATGAAAAAGGGGGGACGGAATTCACCGCTTCCGTCCCCCCTTTTTCATTCCCATGGGCGATGCCGTTATGCGGCCTTTTTGGATCATTACTATTGATCATTATCCGAACCCCTCTTGGAAAGCAATCTCTTTCCGAGGCGCCTGTCTGGTGAATGGAGGTGGCGAGCAGAGTCGGCGCGTTGGGAATTTATGACGGGAAGTGGTTGTGGAGGAGGGTTTGGCAACCAAGTAGCGGTGGGGGCGTTTTGGGGCGCGGCGAGGCTTCGCCGCCCGTGCCAGGGGCTTACTGCCCCGGCCCGTCAGTCTTGCACCAACAGGTGGCCGAAGAGGGCGCAGAGACCGATGGCGACGCCGGTGTAGAGCTGGGAGTGGGCCAGGTAGCTGTAGCGTTTGAGCTGTTTGATGAAGATCGCTTGGTAGTGGCTGATCACGAACAGGCCGCAGGCAAACTGCCACGTGATCAGGATGAGGATGAGCTCCATGAGCAGATTCGCCTGGTTCAGCCCCTCCAGCAGGGCGTGGCCGGCGATCAGCAACACGGTGGCCGCGCCCACGTAAGGGTGGCTCTTGTTCAACCAGGGGAGCAGCCATTTCCCCTGCTCCACCGCCTGCTTGCCCATGGGTAGCGGCAGCAGGCGTTCCAGCAGGGGGCCTTGGCGCAGGAGGAGCTTAAGCAGGGTGCGGCCATAGATGATGGCAAAGAGCCAGAGCACCAGGCTGCCCACCGCCTCGCCGATTTCGTGCCGCCATGAGTCGTGGGGCAGCGGGTTTCCCATGGGGGCGACCAGCACATAGCCGCCGCAGAACAGGGCCATGGCCAGGGTGAAGAGGAGGAGAGGTTTGATGTTGGGCATTGGGGTTCCTCGTTGAGTTTCGTGGCTATAAAGGATTATCAGCCAATCTGTCTGGGCTCTCAGCGCTGGCGGGTGAATCCGTGGGAGCGTCGTCCACGGCGCGATCAAGC
>CAYSFY010000159.1:3358-10244 GCA_964430285.1 uncultured Desulfobulbia bacterium | reverse complement strand
AAATGGTAGCGGGAAAAGCAATTTTCTGGAAGCCATCGGCGTGCTCGGCGCCGCCGCCAATGGTCGCGTCGACGATGAAGCCCTGCTTCGGCGCGGTGTTAGGCCTGGGCTCCCAGCTCTCTACAAGTCCAGTTTCACAGGCAGTAGACAACCGGAGGCAATTCGATTCACTGCATCCAACAAAACCGCTTTCTACTCCGTGGGGCTTTTCAACCCCCTGAACAAACCTGAACCCGCTTGGCGCTTCAAGCATGAATTACTCCAAGAGGGGAATGTGAAACTCGTCGGGCGCTCCCCAAGTTTAATGATTCGTCTTGATCCCACTGCCGGTTACGCCGCTCTTAAGGCCGTGGAGCTCCCTGAAGAGAGTCAGGCTGGCGCTCTTCTGAAAGAGCTGCGACAGTTCGCGATTTACTCCCCCGACACTGCGACTTTGCGCGGACTGGATACCGACCCTCAAAGCCGAGAGCCGATCGGTTTAAGCGGCGGCCGCCTTGCCGAGGCATACAAGGATGTCATGATGGGGCTCCCATTGCCAGACCAGATAGAACTTCGTAAGTCAATACTCCATTTGATTGATTGGGCAAACGGCCTGGGAACAGCAGGTCCAGACGCGGTGCCGGTGTCGAAGAACATCCCGCAACCGACCCGCATAATGCGGTTTCGGGACCGGTTCATGGTGGAAGGGAGAGATATCCTTTCAGGTTATGATGCCAGTGAGGGGGCGCTCTACGTCCTATTTATGATGGCCCTCGTTCATCACCCTCTCTCTCCACCCGTTGTTGCCGTGGACAACTTCGACCACGCACTTAATCCCCGTCTGGCCAAGGCTTTGACCCGCAACCTCTGCGCATGGACAACAGAGCGTCGAGATAGACAACTTCTCCTTACTTCTCATAACCCTTTGGTTCTTGACGGTTTACCCCTCAGGAATGATGCAGTTCGCCTTTTCACTGTCGAGCGTAGCAACCGAGGCAAAACCGTTGTCAGCCGGGTTGAAATCAGTGAGCAGTTGCTTCAAAAAGCGGAAGAAGGCGTCCCTTTATCACAACAATGGGTAATGGGCACTTTCGGCGGTGTACCCACGAACATCTGATGAAGCGCGTCTACTTCGTCACCGAAGGAATTACTGATAAAATCGTTATCGAGGGGCTTATCGATTGTTGGCTGGGAGGGGAGGATTTTATCTCACGATCCATCCAGCCTCCATCGTCTGACTATGCCGATGGCCTGTCGCCCAATCTCTCCGAAGGATGGAAAGGTGTCTGCAATTGGTGCGCAGGGAAACGAATGATCGGTCCTGCCGGACGAGATGAAGCAATCAAAAACGCAGATTGCCTTATCGTCCACGTTGATGCCGACGTGGCGACAGATCCCGAATTTAGAGTGCCTCCCTTCAACGGACCATGCCCACCAGCCAGAAACGCATGTGACTGGATACGCAATCATCTCGCTTCATTATTTGGTGGAGCCTTGCCTGACAATGTCGTACTGTGTGTTCCTTCGCAAGATATGGAGGCGTGGGTCCTCTGCGCTCTGCATCCCGATGTAGCGAATAATTACGTCCCCCTTGAGTGCAGGACAGAGCCAGGGGCTCTGCTCGTTCAGAGGTCACCACATCGCCTTGTACGGCGCAAGGATGGTCGGTTAAAAAAAGAAACGAGTCGTTACCAGGAAAGCCTGTCGGACATTGTAGCGGGATGGTCGCATTGTACGACGGGAGTGCTGCCTCGTTGTCCCGAGGCCATTCGTTTTGAAGATGAGGTCAAACTACGAATTTTGTAAAAAGAAACGTTGTATCCTCTCGGCCAAGTGCTTGATTTTTGTCCACGTATTACCTTGGCAATATTTCATCTTAGCTCAAAATAATCCCATCACTCCCGTAACCATAGCTTCCTACTGTTGGTCTCACAATTCGGACAAGTGAAGATTCCTATCTGAAATCACACCGTTATGCACCATGACAACATGTTCGGTGGTTTCGTTCATGCCCCCTCCCTTGTCCGAGCAACGGCAATGCGCAAAACAACAACAGCTCCATAGACGGCCACACTGATGAACAGGTGACCGAATCCGGAGCCGTTGCTATTTCCCGAGATAATAATATCAGACCGGTTTATGTTCCTTGAGCCAATCACGGAGGGCATTGTTGACGCGGGTCTGCCAGCCACGGCCCGTGGCCCGAAAGGCATCGATGATGTCAGGCGCAAGGCGAATATTCACCGCTTTTTTTGGTGCTTCAGCCCTTGGTCTGCCGCGTTTTGGTAATACCGCGATCAGCTCGGAGGGTAGCACCTCGGATGCAGATCTGAAATGCTTGAAGTCATCAGTGGTCAGTTCGTGGACTTCTCCGTCCATGTCAGTCAATGGTAATCGTTTTGCCATAGTCTCGTGCCTCTCTGACGTTAGCTTTCCGGAAGCTGATGACTCGTATCCCGCCAGGGATGGGTGTGAAACAGATCACGTGCAACCGCTTGTCCAGGTAACCTACACCGACGAAGCGCCTTTCCGGGTATGGGGTGCAGCTATCTTCTGAAAATAGAGCCACTTCCTAGTTGAACTCAGCAGCACGTTCAAACGGTAAGCCGCGTTCGCAGGCATTTTTTCCCAGACTTTCGGACAGATTGAAAATTACTATCTGAAGTCGTTCCTTTCTGCTAACTCACAAAATCAGTAACTCCTACTGTTAATCTACATGCACCGGTGTGGATTCAACAACCAGAATGACGCCCCCCACCCCTCCTACCACCCTCTACCGCCGCCGCTGTTTCAAGGTCGGACGGTCGGCCAACATCATCTGCAACCACTTAAAGCCGAATTTGAGCAGGGCCTCGTCGTCGTTCTCGCAGGCGGTGACCTCGGCGCGGCTGAGTTTGAACTGGCTGAGCAGCTCTTGCTCGCGGACCAGGCGGCGGAAGCCGTCGATATTGTAGCAGACCATGAAGGCCAGCTGCTGGCGAGGGCCGGCCGCCCCCTCGCCGCGCCAGGGGTTGCCGGCAAAGATGGTATCCATCTCGGCCCACAGGTCATCCATCAGGTTATAGTCTAATAGACGCTGATCCCGCAGCCAATCGGCCACGGTCATGGTCTCCGCCTCCTGGTGGCCCAGGCAGTATTCGTGGTTGGTCATGAAATAGTACTCATCCGGCCGTCCCGAGCGGGAGGAACGGTCCACGGCCCGCTCCAGGGGGTAGGTGCGGCAGGCGGAGGGGCGGTCGGCATAGACCGTGCAACCGGCCCCGCCCTCGTCCAGAAAGGGGCAGGGGTGTTCCTCGTTGTCCCGCATCCTGAGGATCACCGAGGGGAAGTAGAGGTTGCTGCCCTTCACCACCCCGGCGTGGGTGTTCAAGAAGGTCTCGGAGTCGAGGCCCAGGCTGCGCTTGAGGCGGATGATGTCGTAGGGGTACAAAAAGAGTTCCAGTTTCCGGCAGCAGCGGGTGAAACAAGGGACCCCGGGGTGGCAGCGAAAAGGGAAGGTGGACTTGCCCAGGGGGGTCATGCCCTGGGGGAATGTTTTGGGGGTGTTCGGGTTCATGGTGTGGTCTCGGTTAAAAATTTAGAAATGATAGGTGGGCCCGTGCCTCCGCGGCCCACCGGTTTCAGGACACGGTCGTGAAAAAACGAATTCACCTTGCTGGTCCGGATTAAGAGAAAATCTTCTCGCCTCAATCACTAACAAGCCCGTACAGCCCCTGATCTGGGGGCAGCCAGCCAGGATTAACAGACAACTCTTGATTGACCCCCTGGTGCCACAGCGACAGCCGGTAGAGTTCGCCAAAGAGAAAGGGGGGCCTGCCGGCCTGGTTGGCCGCCACCACTTCAGCCCCGCGTCGGACACTATCCAGCAGCCGGGCCGGCAGGGTCAGGTGGTAGGGATTCCTCTCGATCTCACCCCGGTGACAGGCCACGGCCGCGATGAGCCGGGCCACATCCCCAGGGGCAATGCCCACCAGGAGGTTGGGCCTGGCCATGGGCCGCCAGTACTCGGTCTCCACCGCCCGCAGCGGCTGCGCTTGCCGCCGGCTCGCCAGGGCCAAGGCCGCGGCCACCAGCTGATTGGTGGCGCAGTGGGCCGGATGATGGTCGTCGGCGTGGGGGAAAAAGACCAGATCCGGCGCCAACTCATTGATCAGGTCGGCCAGAGTACGCGCCACGGCCTGCCACACCTGGCCCCCGGGCCCGGCTTTCAAGACAAATGCCGCTGGCGCCGCAAGCAGCTGGCAGGTAAAACCCAACACCCTACAGGCGGCCAAGAGTTCCTCCCTCCGTGCCGCTTGCCTCGCCGGATTACTGCCCAGGGTGATGGCCAGGTTGACCACCCTGGCCCCATGCTCGCGCCGCAGACGGAGCGGCAAGGTCCCGGTCAGGGACTCATCATCGGGATGGGGGGAGCAGAGGAGGAGCGTCGGCCCTGTTGGCGGAGAAGCCGCAGGGAGAGCCGGCCCCGGAACCGCAGGGCCATCCGCCGCGGCGGTCAGGCGCTCCCCCTGTTCATAGGCCTGGACAAAGGCCTGCACCACGGGTAGCCATGGGTCGGCAGGATTCATGTGCACTCCTCGTTGATGATCAGCGGATCGGCCTCACCCAAGAGGCCATGGGCCATGGCGATATGGCCGATCTCTTGCCAGGGCTTGCCAAGGAGGCCAGCGCCATAGGCGTCCATGGCCACCGGGTCACGGCCCGCGGCCAGTAGCCCCTTGGGCGGCGAACAGACCGGCCCCCAGAGGTGGGCCTCGGCCATGCCCACCGTGGCATCCAAAAGGGTGAAGTCCGGGGTGCGGTACTGGTTCAGGTCAAAGATCGCCGCCTGGATATCCTCATGGAACGAGGCCTTTTGCCAGTGGCCATCCTGCCGGTAGTGGGCCGGCGGGGCCGCGCCCATCATGTTCTTCATGGTTAGGGTGACCCCGGCCATGGAGTGGGCCTTGAGCACCGGCACTGAGAGCACGAACGAGTCGAGCACGATCTCCGGCAGATAGATCTCGGGCCAGCGCCGGCAACGGGGGTTGCGCAACCGCCGGCAGGGGGCGGTGTTCAGGTCGAGGAGAGTGATGCCGCACTCCTCGGCCATGGCCCCATAGCCCATGCTGTGAAAGACCTGGGCCGTTTCGTACTTCAGCGAACCGCAACCATCGGCCACAATAATTTCTAATGCGGGACGGCGGGCCTGCACATAGTGGACAATCTCGCGGACCAAGGCCACCGGGGTGGTCATGGGCGGAGGCAGGTCCGCCACCAGATTGGGCTTGATCAGCACCCTGCCCGAGGCAGGCAAGGCCCGGTCCAGCCCGGCCCTCTGCAACAGCGGCCCAACTTGCGCCCAGCAGCTGAAGCTGGTGGTGAACACCTGGGCCATGGTCAAATCACCATCATCACGGCGGGGTGACCTTTCAACAGGGCAAAGAGGGTATCGCGCTCCTCCTCGGCGCAGACCACCAGTTCCACCTGCCAACTGTGGTAGTTGCCCTTGCTGCTCGCCCTGGCGTAAGTAAGCAGGAACTCCCGGTCACCCAAAATGGCCTCCACCGCCTCCCGGACCCCCTCTCGTTCCCGGCCAATCACCCGGTATGCCCACAAACAGGGGTATTCGATCATCCCCTCTTCCTCTCTCTCCCGCATGGTACCATCCATCGCCACGAAAATCCTCGTTCTCTGTATTAGGGCCAAGGCCCTTAGGTCTGTGCCCAGTGTTGATCCTTGCGCTGGAAGATACAGAGTGGCGGCCAGAATGGCAAGTTCTGAAATCACCGCCAATCGGTGCAACAGACCTTCACCCCTAATGCCGCGAGGACCGGAGAAGCAACAAAGCACAACACCGTCTTGGTCGTAATCGACCCGAGTCAGTTGGCCACGAAACAAGCAGGCCATGCCACTCCGTGGCATGGCGGCAAAGACAAAAAAAAACATTTTGTAAACGCGAAAGAACGTGGTATGAAAATAGGTAGCTCTACGTATTTAACCATGCGCTAACACAGGGGCCAGCGTATGATCCCTCGGTTGATTTCCCACCGAACCTGCCACTTCGCCGTTACAGATAACTGACCTTGGTCATTTCAGACACCAAATTCGGCATAAGCCACCGTAAAGAGATGAACCGCAGTGTCCAAGCTATTCCGTAACGGCTCCTAATCACAGGGAGGAGACATGAAGAGAGATAATTTCACAGGCATCAGGGCACGACTGGGTGGTATCTCCCGTCGGGATTTCATGAAATACTGCTCGATCATGGCAAGCTCCATGGGACTCTCCACCGGTCTGGCGCCCAAAATCGCCGAGGCCATTGCCGATCCGGCCAGACGACCACCCGTCATCTGGCTGCATGGCCAGGACTGCACCGGCTGCACCGAGACCCTGCTACGCCCTTCCCACCCCACCCTTGATGCCCTGATCCTGGACATCATCTCCCTTGACTACTGCGAGACCCTGAACACCGGTTCCGGCTACCAGGCGGAGGCGTTCCTCAAGCAATCGATCAAGGAGAACGCCGGCAAGTTCGTCCTGGTGGTGGAGGGGTCCATCCCGACGAAAGACAACGGCATCTATTGCAAGATCGGCGGCAAGACCTTTGTCAGTATCGTCGAAGAGACGGCGGCCCAGGCCGGGGCCATCATCGCCATTGGCTCCTGTGCCTCCTGGGGGGGCATCCCCTCGGCCGCCCCCAATCCCACCGGCGCCATCGGCGCCCCGGCCCTGTTGCAGGGCAAGACCGTGGTCAGCATCCCCGGTTGTCCGCCCAACCCCTACAACTTCCTCTCCACCGTGGTCCATTATATTACCTTTGGTAAACTCCCGGACCTCGACTCCCTAGGCCGCCCCAAATTCGCCTATGGCCGCCTGATCCACGAAAACTGCGAGCGCCGCCCCCATTTCGACGCCGGTCGCTTTG
>CAYSFY010000159.1:0-3348 GCA_964430285.1 uncultured Desulfobulbia bacterium | reverse complement strand
GGGGTACTGTCTGTATAAACTGGGGTGCAAAGGTCCGGTCACCCATGCCAACTGCCCCGAGATCCTGTTTAATGATGTCGGCGGCGGCACCTGGCCGGTGGGCACCGGTCACCCCTGTTTCGGCTGCACCGAAAAAGGTGTCGCTTTCCACATCCCCTTGTTCACCCAAGTCGAAATACTGCAACCGACCCCCTCCGCCACCCCCACCCCGATCATCCCTGAGCGCCCCAGCCCGATAACCATTCGCGGCGCTGCCCTGGCCGGCGCCACTGTTGGCGCCATTGTTGGCGCCAGCGCCATGGCCATCAAAAAACTGGGGTCGCCGGCAGACACATCTGATCAATCTTCCAAGGAGGATTAGGTCATGCAAATCAAAAGGCGAGATTTTCTTAAATTATCCGCCGGGGGTGGCCTCCTGTTGGCAGCCGTGGGCCCGAACGCGGCCCTGGCCGTTACTGAAAAAAAGGCCCTGCCCCCCGAGGCGGTAGGCATTCTCTACGACTCAACCTTGTGCATCGGTTGCAAGGCCTGTATGTCGGCGTGCAAGAGGGCCAACAAGATGCCCCTGGAGACCGACGACCCGTTCAAACGGTCGGACACCCCTTTAGACCTGTCGGGCAAGACCTTAAATATCATCAAAAAGTACCAAGACGGCACTGGCGCGACCAAGGACCAGGAGCAGGACGGCTTTGCCTTTATCAAACGCCAATGCATGCACTGCCTAGACCCCTCCTGTGTCTCCGCCTGCCCGGTCTCGGCCCTGCGCAAGGACCCCCGTAACGGCATCGTCAGCTACAACAAGGATGCCTGTATCGGCTGCCGCTACTGTCAAATCGCCTGCCCTTTCAACATCCCGAAATTCCAATGGGAATCAACCACTCCGGAGATCGTCAAGTGCCAGCTGTGCAGTCATCTGCTGCCCGAGGGCAAGTATGCCGCCTGTTGCGCGTTCTGCCCCACCGGCGCCTCTCTCTACGGACCGATGGAGGAGCTCCGCGCCGAGGCAAAACGCCGCTTGAAGCTCGAACCGGGTGCCTATGCCGACTTCCCCCTGAACCGTATCGGTGGCGACCAACCCGCGCGCACCACCTCCCAGAAAGTAGGCCAGTATGTGCAGCACATCTATGGCGAAAATGAGGTCGGCGGCACCCAGAACCTGATGCTGGCCGGGATTTCGTTCACCAAACTCGGACTCCCCGAATTGCCGGACGAGGCCTTTGTCCGCCTGGCGGACGGCATCCAGTACGCCATCTATAAGGGGATGGCCTACCCCCTGGCCCTCCTCGGCGCCCTGATCTACATGATCCGCAAGGGCGAAAGCACCGGCGACCAAAAAGACGAAAGCTAAGGAGTGATCCCATGGAACATAAACAACCGTTAGGCGGACGTGTCCTGACCGGACCTTTTTGCTTTTTTCTGGTGATCTTCGTGGTTGGCGTCTACTTTGCCATCCAACGCTTTACCTATGGCCTGGGCGCCGTCAGCAACATGAACGATGGTTACCCCTGGGGGATCTGGATCGCCCTGGATGTGGTGGTGGGCACGGCCTTGGCCTGTGGCGGCTACACCATGGCGCTGTTGACCTACGCCTTTAACCGGGGCGAGTACCATCCCATGGTGCGGCCGGCCCTGCTCACCAGCCTGTTCGGCTACTCCCTGGCCGGGATCTCGGTGATGATCGATATCGGCCGTTACTGGCATGCCTACAACATCATCCTCCCCTGGTTCTCGAACCTCCACTCGGTGATGTTCGAGGTGGCCCTCTGCATCGGGGCCTACGTCATGGTCTTGTGGATTGAGTTCGCCCCCACGGTGCTGGAAAAGGTGAAAGCGGAACTGCTGCTCAAAAAATTAAACCGCGTGCTCATGGTCTTTATCGCCCTAGGCATCCTGCTGCCCACCATGCACCAGTCCTCCTTGGGGACCATGATGCTGATGGCCGGCTATAAGCTCTCCCCCCTGTGGCGGACCGCGTTTTTGCCGCTGCTCTTTCTGCTCACCGCCCTGATTATCGGCTTTGCGGTGGTGATCTACGAATCCCTCTTCTCCTCCATCGTCTATCGCTTGCCCCGGGAGACCAAGGTCCTCTCCAAACTGGCCACGGTGACCTTCTGGTGCCTGCTGCTGTTCATGGTGATCCGCATGGAGGACGTCAACCTGCGGGGTTTCCTGCCGCTCGCCTTTGACGGCAGCTTTGTCAGCAACATGTTTTTGCTGGAAAACTCCTTTTTACTCACCGGCCTGCTGGTGCTCATGTATCCCGGCAACCGCAAGAGCCCGCAGTTGCTCTTCCTGGCGGCCACCAGCCTGCTCCTGGGGGGTGGCCTCTACCGCTTCAACACTTACATCACCGGCTTCGACCCCGGTAACGGGTGGTACTACTTCCCCTCGGTGGGGGAACTCTGCATCACCTTCAGCATCGTGGCCATGGAGATCCTGGGATACATGTGGTGTGTCAGGAGGCTACCGATCTTCGCGGCCAGACAGGCTTAAATAATGACGAATTACGAATGAAGAATTACGAATTATTCATTGATTCGTACCCCTGCATCCATTCGTCATTTGTAATTCGTAATTCGTAATTTTTAATTCGTAATTCAAAAGGAGACCCACCATGGCAAAGCGAATCACCATCGACCCCATCACCAGAATTGAGGGCCACCTGCGCATTGATTGCGAAATTGAAGACGGCAAGGTCACCAACGCTTGGTCCTCAGGGCAGATGTGGCGGGGCATTGAGCTTATTCTCCAGGGCCGCGACCCCAGGGAGGCCTGGATATACGCCCAACGCATCTGCGGCGTCTGAACGACAGTCCACGCACTGGTTTCAGTGCGTTCGGTCGAGAATGCCCTCGGTCTTGAAGTCCCCTTGAACGCCCAGTACATCAGAAACATGATGATGGGCGCCCATCTGATTCAAGATCATATCGTCCACTTCTACCACCTCTCCGCCCTGGACTGGGTGGATCTGGTGTCGGCCCTGAAGGCCGACCCCAAGGCCGCTTCGGACTTGGCCCAGAAGCTCTCCCCCTGGAAACGGAACAGCGTTACCGAATTCAAGGCGGCCCAGGAGCGGCTGAAGGCCTTGGTCAACTCGGGCCAGCTGGGCATTTACGGCAGCGGTTACTGGGGCCACCCAGCCATGAAATTGGCGCCGGAGGTCAACCTGCTGGCGGCGGTCCACTACCTCCAGGCCCTGGAGTACCAGCGCGAGATCAACAAGGTAGTGGCCATCCTCGGCAGCAAGACCCCCCATATCCAGAACCTGGCGGTGGGCGGGGTCAGCAATCCCATCAACCCGGAAAGCCAGTCCACCCTCTCCATCGAAAAGTTGCTCTACGTCAAGAA
>CAYSFY010000158.1:9170-10298 GCA_964430285.1 uncultured Desulfobulbia bacterium | reverse complement strand
AGGGGGAGGTCGTGGCTGCGGTCAAGCGACGTCGGGAGGGGGATTCGTGGCTGGTGCGGCTGCGTGCCGGGGTGTTTAACCGGATGATGGCTGCTGCCACCGGATTGGACTTGGATGGCGGGTCTGACTTTCAGTTGCTGGATCGTGCCGTGGTTGATGCCTTGCTCTCCATGGGGGAGAGGGTACGTTTTTTCCGGGGCATGGCCCAGTGGGTGGGATTCAGGAGAAAGACCATACAATTCGATGTGGCCGAGCGGCTTGCCGGCACGGGTCGTTGGTCCCTGGGCCAGTTGCTGAGGCTGGCGGTGACCGCCATCACCTCATTCACGGCCCGGCCATTGACTTGGATTATGTCCATCGGCGCCTTCGGCGTCGCAATTGCCCTGCTTCTCGGGGTACAGGCCCTATTCTCGTGGGCCACGGGTGTTGCGGTCAGCGGTTGGACTTCGCTCACCATCGTGGTCCTTTTTTTTGGGTCAGCCAATCTTTTTGCCGTGGGCGTGGTTGGCGAGTACCTGGGGCAGGTCTACCAAGAGGTCAAACAACGACCGATCTATGTCGTCCGCGAGGTGATCAGAAGTGAGGAGAGCGGGTGAGCTTGGCAGGAACTGCGAGTTCACCCGCAGAGCGGGGGACGTTCTTCCGTTACGGCACTAGGCGAGGTGGATTGCGTTAGCGCTCCATGCAGAAATTGGTGGATGGGCTGGCGCTTATCCACCCCCTACTCACCGGTGTTGGCCAAACAGGGATCATGCCCGCACCAGGCTTGCCAGATGTAAACACCAAAAAAGCCCAACGGCATGAAGACCGTTTGGGCTTTTTTGGTGTGTGGCAAAGAGACGGGCACCTGATCAACTGGGCTCAAGGGGAAAGGGGGGCTACACTCTCGTGCGCAACCCCGGTGAGTGAACCCGGTTAGCGTAGCTGCCTACTTCTCCATTTTGCAATAGGTGAAGGTGGCGAAGACCCGGCGGTTGCGCTGTCTGCCCTCTTTGCTGTCGTTGCTGGCAATGGGTTTGCTCTCGCCGTAAGGGATGGCGGTAAGCCGGGTGGGGGAGATATCCGAGAAGTTCTTCAACAAGAAGGCGCGGACACTATTGGCCCGGCGCTGGGCCAGCTTCATGTTGT
>CAYSFY010000158.1:1895-9160 GCA_964430285.1 uncultured Desulfobulbia bacterium | reverse complement strand
GGATAAAGTCACCGAACTCGGACAAGGTCTTGAAATACTCGGGCCGGATATTGGACTTGTCAAAGTCGAACTCCACCTTCAGTTCAACGGTGAAGCACTTATTTACCTCAGGTGGCTGACATTTTTTGGGTTCGACGGTCTTCGCCACCTTTTTCAGGAAGACCTTTTCCACAAAGGATGCCATCCCTTCCGGGGTAGAGAGCGCTACTTCGTCGGTGCTGAAGCCGCAGCCGCCGATCTTGCTGGTCGCTTCCATGGTGGCCCGGCCTTCGGGGTCGTCACCAATGAGGATGGTGTAGATGCAGACCCGGTCTTGATACTTATCCTTTAAGGCTTGGGCCGCGGCAGTGACTGGGCCGCCGACGTTGGCCAGGCCGTCGCCAATGACGATGACCGCGATATCGCCTTGACTGAGGCCCAAATCGCTCTTGGCGAGGTCTATGGCAGGGGACATTGGCGTCCGTCCGTTGGCGTTGGTGACCGCGGCGATGGCCTCGGCCAGCCCGGCTTTGCTGTAGGCAGTCATGCCGTACTGGAGGGTGCAGCCATCGGCCACGCAGTATTTGCCGGGGCCAAAGACCCGCATGCCGGACTGGAGATCAAGGTTGGGGATGGTGTTATTCATGTTGTTGGCCACCAGTTTGGCCTTATCCAGTTTGCTCTCCCAATTGCGGTCCAGGTACATGGAAGAGGAGGCATCGAAGAGGACGATGAAGTTGTCCACCTTCTTAACGTACTCACCGCTGGCCACCTTGGCATTCAAGTCGGTGGGGGCAAAGGGGGCCGGGATACCCTTATGGGCACAGGCCGTAGCCAGGATCCCCATAAAAGCGACGAACAGAAACTGCATCAGCTTTTTCATAATTTTTCTCCTTGGGTTGTTTTTATCGTTGGCAAATGGAGATCATTTGCAGGTTTGATGGTAGACGTGGTCTTCGACTCCCTCCGAGGATACACTCTGTATGCCGCCGGCAAAGGACTGAACTTCATACTGCAAAGGGAGTGGCCATGGCAATACAAAAGATTCGTCATCGGGTGGCAGGGTATTTTTTTGGAGAGGTTCCTGCTGTGGAGAAGGGGAAGGCGTAGTGTCCCTTATTGTAGGCAGGTCGCTCATGATCTGGCAACTTATTTTTTGATCCGCGGCGGTCTCAGGCGGATAGGGGCGTGTCTGTGTCGTTGGGGCTTGCTACCCTGGTTTTGCGCCTCTGCCCCTGAGGTCCAATCCCGAGGAGTTAGTAGCTTAAATAGAGGCTTTGTGGTAACTAAGAGGGGTCTGAATTGCTCGGATAATTGGTACACCTAAACCGGAATAGCAAAGGGAGAGAGATGATGCCTATATATGGTTGGAAAGAGGAGATGGCCATGACCCTCCTCGAAAAGATGAGAATTGATTTGAAGGCCGCCATGTTGGCCAAGGATACGGCGGCTCGGGACGCCATCCGCCAGGTCATGAGCGAGTTTCCCAAGCTGACGGTGCCCTTGACCCTGGAGAGCGGCAAGAAGAGTTTCCGTTGCAAGAAGGACGACGAGATCACCAACGATGATATTCTCTCTTTGATCCAGGGATTGGTGAAGTCGGAGAAGGTGGTACTGGAGATCAAGAAGGAGGCCACTTCTCCCTTCCTGGAGGTCCTCTCCACCTACCTACCGGCCATGGCGGACCGAGAGGCCATCTTGGCCTGGATCGATGCCAATCTCGATTTCGCGCGGTTTAAGACGCCGATGCAGGCCATGGGGCCGATCATGAAGCACTTTGGCAAGGGGGCTGATGGCGTCCTGGTCAAGGAGATCCTGGAGGCCAGGGCCAAGGCCTAGTCCTGTTTTAGGTAACGTGCTTCATCCCATTCCCTACCCGCCCGAGTTGCCGATCACCGCCCGGCGCGAGGAGATTATCGCCGCCCTCCGTGCCCATCCGGTGCTGATCGTGGCCGGCGAGACCGGTTCCGGCAAGACCACCCAACTCCCCAAGATGTGCCTGGAGGCGGGGCTCGGGGTGGAGCGGATGATCGCCTGCACCCAGCCCCGGCGGATCGCCGCCACCTCGGTGGCCGCCCGGGTGGCGGCGGAGCTCTCCGACCCGGAAATGGCACTGGTCAGCTACCGCATCCGCTTCTCCGACCATACCAAGAAGACCACCCGCATCAAATTCCTCACCGACGGCATGCTCCTGGCCGAGGCGGCCAGCGACCGGACCCTGAGCCGCTACGACGCGGTGATCATTGACGAGGCCCACGAGCGCAGCCTGAACATCGACTTCCTGCTCGGCATCCTGAAGCGGCTCACTATCAAGCGGCCGGAGCTGAAGCTCATTATCTCGTCCGCCACCCTGGACACCGCCAAGTTCTCCCGCCATTTCGCCGGTGCCCCGGTGATCACCATCCCGGGACAGACCTTTCCCGTGGAGGTTCGCTATTTGGCCCCTGACGAGGGTGCCAGCGGCAATGAGATTTCGGTGGTTGAGCAGACCGTGGCCGCGGTTCTTGATCTGGTGCGCCACGACCCGCCCGGCGACCTCCTGGTCTTCATGGCCACGGAGCGCGACATCCTGGAGGTGTGCGAGGCCTTGGAGGGGGAGCCTGGCGGCAAGGGGGGCGATCTCCTAGTGCTGCCGCTCTTCGGCCGCCTCTCCAGCCGGGAGCAGGCCCGGATCTTTGCCCCTTGCCCGCAACGAAAGATCGTGGTGGCCACCAACGTGGCCGAGACCTCCATCACCGTGCCCGGCATCCGTTATGTGGTGGATAGCGGGCTCGCCCGCATATCGAGTTATAGCCCCAGGGCCAGGACCACCAAGCTCCCCATCCGGCCCATCTCCCAGGCCAGTGCCGATCAGCGTCGGGGCCGCTGCGGCCGTGTCGGCCCCGGGGTGTGCGTGCGGCTTTACAGCGAAGAGGAGTACCTGGCCAAGGAGCCATTCACCCCGCCGGAGATCGTACGCGCCAACCTGGCCGAGGTCATCCTGCGCATGCTGGACCTGCGGCTGGGCCATCCGGCCCAATTTCCCTTTCTCGACCCACCCCACCCCCGGGCCATCAAGGACGGCTTTGCCCTGCTCCGCGAGCTTTCGGCCCTGGAGGAGGAGACGGACCTGCCCGTGCCCCGGCTCAGCAAACAGGGGAGGCTCATGGCCCGTCTGCCCCTGGATCCCGCCATTGCCCGCATGGTCTTGGAGGCCCGGGAGCGTGGGGTCCTGCATCAGGTGATCATCATCGCCGCCGCCCTCTCCATCCAGGACCCGCGCCTGCGGCCCCCGGGGCAGGAGAGCGAGGCCACGGCGGCCCAGCGCCAATTTCTGGAGCCTGCCTCCGACTTCCTCACCTTTCTCAACCTCTGGCGCCACTACCATCAGGTGGCGAAGAGTGTGAGCCGAGCCCGGCTCCGAAAGTACTGCCAGCAGAACTTTCTGGCCTATCAGCGCATGCGGGAGTGGTGCGACATCTATGAGCAGATCTGCCGTGCTCTGGAGGAGAAGGGCGGTTTTGTGGTCGAAGAGCAGCCTGCCGATCACGACGCCATCCACCTCTCCATCCTGGCCGGGGCCTTGCGCAATATCGGCCTGCGCAAGGAGAAGAACCTCTACCTGGGGGCCTATGGCAAGGAGGTGATGGTCTTTCCGGGCTCCGGTCAGTTCAACCGGGCCGGCCAGTGGCTGATGGCCGCCGAACTGGTGGATACCAGCAGACTCTATGCCCGGACCGTGGCCACCATCAAGCCGGAGTGGCTGGAGCGGCTGGCCGGTCCCCTCTGCCACCGCTCCTATGCCGACGCCCATTGGGAGAAGCGGCGGGGCCAGGTGGTGGCCCTGGAGAAGGTCACCCTCTTTGGTCTCCCTATTGTGCAGGGCAGGCGGGTCAATTATGGGCCGATCAACCCGCTGGAGGCCCGGCAGGTTTTCATCCAAGCCGCCTTGGTGGAGGGCGAGGTCCTCCGTGATTTCGCCTTTCTGCGCCACAACCAACGCTTGATCGCTGAACTCCAGGAGATTGAGGATCGCGTGCGCCGCAGGCATATGGTGGATGAGTACACCATTGCCAAGTTTTACGACCAGCGGCTCCCGGACGGGGTCTGGGATGTTGCCTCGCTGATTCGAGTCCTGCCCCGGGTCGGCCCCACCCTGGTCATGACCGAGGATGACCTCCTCTCCCAGGCCCCGGACCTGGATCAACTTCAGGAGTTCCCGGCCGAACTGGTCATGGATGCCTGCCGCCTACCCCTGTTCTACAAATTTACCCCCGGCTCCGGCGAGGATGGGGTCTCGGTGCATATCCCCCAGGCCCTGCTCCCCCACCTGAACCCCCAGCGCTTCGAGTGGCTGGTGCCCGGTCTGTTGGAGGAGAAGATCCTCCACCTGCTGCGCGCCCTGCCCAAAGGGGTGCGGAAGCATCTGGTCCCCATCAATCAAACCGCCTCCCGGCTGCTGGCCGCCCTGGAGTTTGGGGCCGGACCGCTGACCGTGGCCCTGACCCGCATCATCCAGCAGCAGACCGGCCTGGCCATAGACCGCGAGGATTGGCGTAGCGACACCCTCCCCGACCACCTGTGCATGCGCTTCTGTTTGGTGAACGAGGAGGGGCGGGTGATCAAGGCCAGCCGCCTGTTCACGGAACTCTTCGACGCCCCGGCGCACCTGGGTGGGGGCAACCCCCTCCGCGACCTGAAGCGGCAGTGGGAGCGCGACGGCATCGAGACCCTGGATCCAACGCTTCCCCAGCGTATCCCCATCCAACCGGAGGCCGGAGCCCTTGCCGGCTACGCTTACCCGGCCCTGGTCGTTGTGGGGGGTGGGGGCATTGGCCTGCGCCTCTTCTCCTCGGCGGAGGAGGCCAGCGTGAAGGGGCGGGCCGGGCTCAGGCTCCTCTACGAACGCCACCTGGGACCGCAGATCAAGTCGGTGGCCCGGGACTTTGTCCTCTATCAGGCCGAGTGGGCGCTGTTCCAGTGGCTTGGTGGGCTGAAGAGAGTGAACGAGGGGATCTTGAACTTTCTGTTGACCGAGATCTGCGCCCTGGACCAGGGGCTGCCCGCCCAGGAGGAGTTCGCGGCCAGGGTCGCCGTGCTCCGTGAAGGAGGCCTCTATCGCGAGGCCGGGGGGCTCTTCGATTTGGTGAGGAGCTTCTTGGTGGAGCGTGCCGAGACCGTGGCCCTGCTCAAGAAGTTCCAAGGGCTCGCGGTCAACTCCCTCTACAACGGCCAGCGCTTCAAGCACTATGATGAGGCCCTGGCCGCCCTGGCCCCCGCCGACTTCCTGATCACCATGGACCGCCTGACCCTGGCCCGTATCCCCCGTTATCTCAAGGCCCTGCGCATCCGGGTGGAGCGCGCCCATGTGGCGCCGGGCCGTGACCAGGAGAAGGAGGCCATGGTCGCCCCTTACCTGGCCCGGGTCCGGGAGTTGCGCGCGGCCCTTGCCGTGATCAAGATTCCGGTCCAACAGGAGGAGGCCCGTAAGCAGGTCGCGGCGTATAGCCTGATGGTCGATGAGTTTACCGTCTCGGTCTTTGCCCCGGAGATCAAGACCGAGATCCCGGTCTCGGCCAAGCGCCTGGAGCAGAAGTGGCGGGAGGTTAAGGAGGGGATGTGACGCCGCGCCGGGTGCCCTGACCGGAGGGGGGCAAAGTTTGTCGGTTTCGTGAAAACGGCTCAACCGACGCTGGCACGCCCCGTAACCCATTGAAATTATATTGGCAGATGGTCAGCTTCACGACTTTTTGCGATTCCATCAAGTTTATTTCTCCTCGCTTCCTTTTCCGGAAAAAATTCACTATACTTTCCTAGTATCCCAGACGCGGAGCCCTTTTCAGGGAATGGGGCACTATTTAGAGCGCGTTCTCCTCCATCCTGCTCTCCTGAATGCAGACTATTCCATGACCCCACTTTCTCGCTTCAGAAGGCTTTCGACCCTGGTGTTCCTGATGGCGGCGGGGCTAGCCGGGAATACATTCGGCTACCCCATCTTTTCCGGGGTCGAGATCCTGTTCGGCAGCATCTTCACCATGCTGGCCCTGCAACTCTTCGGGTTCGGCTACGGGGTGGTTACCGCCATTGTCGTCAATAGCGTGCCCCTCCTTGTCAGCAATTACCCCTACCTCCTCCCGGTCATGATCGCCGAGGTCGTGGCCGTGGGCTGGCTCTCGCGCCGGAAAGGACAGGGGGTGGTGTTCGCCGATACCCTGTACTGGTTCTGCCTCGGCATCCCCTTCTTCTATCTCGTCTCGCGCGGGCATCTCCAGGTCCATCCGAGCAACACCCTGATCATCGTTTGTAAACAGACCATCAACGGCATCGCCAATACCTTGGTGGCGCGCATGATCTTCATGGCGCTGTATTGTCGCTCGCGCTATGGACTGTTCACGCTCAGGGAGGTGGTGTTCAACGTCCTCGCCACCATTGTCTTGCTGCCTTCCCTGGCCCTTACCCTGTTGGAGAGCAAACAGGAGTTTATCGAGACCGACCAGCATATCCGAGAGTCCATAACCCTGGTCGGCCGCCACACCGTGGATAGCCTGGAGTCCTGGCTGGGGCAGAAGTCAGAGCGGATGAGCGCGTTGTCCGGCTGGGTCGGTAAGGGCTCGGCGGACCTGCGGCACGACCTCGATTTATTACGCGCACTGGACCCTGACCTGCTGGCAATTGGGGTCATCGACCAGGAGGCGAGGGTGGCCGCCGCAGCGCCCGCGTTGGACGAAGAGAGGATGCTTGCCATCGCCCGGGAGGTAGCGGGAAGTCCCTATCTCGCCGAAATGCAGCAGGGGCTCAGGCCTAGGATTTCAGAGATTAGGGCCGCGCGGAGCGGCGGACCCGACCCGGTGTGTGTCATCCTGGCACCGGTAGTCACTGCCGGGCGATATGGTGGCTATACCGCCGGGATTGTCAACCTGGAGCGAGTCCGGCAGATCCTCTCCTTGCCGGCCACGCGTTTTGGCCTGACCTGTACCCTGCTGGATCAGGACAAGAGGGTCATCGCCTCCAATCAGAAGGAGCTGGCGGTCATGACCCCCTTCTCCCGGGGGGCGGGGGTCATGCGGAAATTGGAGGAGGGGCTGAGCCAATGGTTGCCGGCCTTCCCCGCCAACACGGCGGACGTGGAACAGTGGCGGCAGTCGACCTATGTCGTGGAAAAGCCGGTCGGCACCTTGGCCGACTGGCAGTTGATCATTGAGCAGCCGGTCGCCCCCTTCCAGCAGCAGCTGTTCGCCCATTTCACCGGCGAGTTGAAAATCATCCTGTTGGTCCTCTTGGCCACCCTGGGTTGTGCCGAACTGCTG
>CAYSFY010000158.1:0-1885 GCA_964430285.1 uncultured Desulfobulbia bacterium | reverse complement strand
CAGGTTCATGTCCTCGCTGCAATCCCTGCAACGGATCTCCTTCGATTTCGCCGAAAAAATGGAGGCGGGCTCCCATATCAATTGGCCCTCCAGTCTGGTCCGCGAAATCGACCAACTCATCGTCAACTTCAGGGAGATGGCCAACTCCCTGGCCCAGCGGTTTCGCGAGGCCAGGCAGCTGAACGCCACCCTGGAAGAGCGGGTGGACGAGCGGACTCGTGCCTTGCAGGAGAGCGAGGCGAAGTACCGCATTATCTTTGAGAACAAGGTCTACGCCATCTATATCTTTGATTTGGAGACCAGGCAGCTGTTGGATGTCAATGGCGCCTTCACCGCCCTCTATGGCTACAGTCGCGAGGAGGTGATGGCCGGGATGAGGGTTGATGCCATCAACACCTGGGACGAAGATGGGGATCTCGTGGTCCAGGAGGTGATGCGGGAGGAGACGATGTATCTCCCGCTCCGTTACCACCGCAAGCGGGATGGCAGTATCTTCCCGGTGGAGATTGTCGGCGGTCCTTATCGCTGGCAAGGACGCCTGGTGGTGTTTGCCATTGCCAGTGACATCACCGAACGGCTTAGGGCCACGGAGACGCTCCTGGAACGGACCTCCCAGCTTGAGGATCTGACCCGCAACCTTGAGGTCAGGATTGAGGAGGAGATCGGTCGGCGTCGCAAGAATGAGCAACTGATGATCCAACAGGCAAAGCTTGCCGCCATGGGCGAGATGCTGGGGGCCATTGCCCATCAGTGGCGGCAGCCACTCAACACCCTGGGGCTCTGCGTCCAGAATATCAAGGACTCGTATCTGTATGGGGTGTTGGATCAAGGGTATCTCGATACCACCGTGGGCCAAGCCATGGAACAGATTGGCCACATGTCGAGTACCATCGACGACTTTAGAACCTTCTTCCAGCCTGATAAGGAGCGTATTGCCTTCGATACCATCCAGGCGGTGGGCGAGGTCCTGGCCCTATTCGCGGCCCAGCTGAAGGCCTATGATATTGCCGTGACCATCAATTGCAGGGCCTGCGGCATGACCTCTGACTTGGACCACGCGGTCGAGAGCTGTACTGCCAAGATGGTGGTGGGGTATAAAAACGAGTTCGAGCATGTGATTCTCAACTTGTTGACCAATGCCAAGGACGCTATCTGCGAGCGGAGAGAACAGGGGGGGATGACGGTGGAGGAGAGCGGCCTGATCGCCTTTGAGTTTTTGGACAATGACCACACCCTGGTCATCCAGGTCAACGATAATGGCGGTGGGGTCCCGGATGCCTTGATCGAGCGGATCTTCGAACCTTACTTCACCACCAAGGAACCCACCAAGGGAACCGGCATCGGGCTCTATCTCGCCAAGATCATTGTGGAAGGGCACATGGGGGGTAGCTTGATGGTGAGGAATGCCGGGGCAGGGGCCTCTTTTGTCATTACCGTGCCAGCCAGCGCATGAACAATCAACCAATGAGGTGTTCCATGGAAGAAGAACAGCAGTTTGAGCCTAGAATTATGTTTGTGGAGGATGATGATGCGGCCCGGGAGCAAATCCTGCAATTCTTGAAGCGGCGGGGGCGCGAGGTCATGGTGGCCAAAAACGGCAAGGAGGGTCTGGCCCTCTTTCGGCGGCAGCGCCCCGATCTGGTGGTGACCGATATCCGCATGCCGATCATGGACGGCCTGACCATGGCCAAGGAGATCAAGGCCATCTCCACGGACGTCAAGATCATTGTCACCACCGCCTTCACCGACGTCTCCTATCTGATGGACGCCATCGATGTCGGTATCGATCAGTATGTGGTCAAACCGGTCAATATCGACAGGCTGCTGGCTGCCATCGACAAATGTGTGGAAAACATCAAGTGCCGGAATTTGGCCCGCCGTTATC
>CAYSFY010000157.1:0-10329 GCA_964430285.1 uncultured Desulfobulbia bacterium | reverse complement strand
CTGGCCGGATCCCGGGGCAAGACCGGGGCCGCGCTGTTGGCGGCCCGGGGGGCCTTGCGCAGTGGGGTCGGGTTGGTCACCCTCGGCTGCCCGCGGTTGCTGAATCCCATCTTCGAAACCAGTGTGCTGGAGGCCATGAGCGTGCCCCTGGCCTCGGACTATTTTTTGGGCATCGCTGACTACCCTGCCATCTCTTGGGCATTGGCGGGCAAGGAGGCCTTGGTACTGGGGCCGGGGATCGGGCTGGACCCCGGGACCGCGGAGTTGGTGACCCGGCTCTATCAGGAGGTGGGCGTGCCCATGGTGGTGGATGCCGATGCCTTGACCCTCCTCGGGCAATCCCTGCCCGCCAGGGCGGGCGCGGCTACACGGGTTCTGACCCCGCACCCCGGGGAGATGGCCCGCTTGACCGGGCTGAGCACAGGGGAGGTGCAGGCCGACAGGGTAGGGGTGGCGGCGAGCTATGCCCAAGAGCAGGGGGTGGTCCTGCTGCTCAAGGGGGCGGCCACCATTATTGCCGCGCCGGATGGTCGGATAGCCATCAACCCCACCGGTAATCCGGGGATGGCCACTGGCGGCATGGGGGACGTCCTCTCCGGGGTGATCGGCGCCTTGCTGGCCCAGGGGGTCGGTGCGTGGGAGGCCGCCTGCCTGGGGGCCTTTGTCCACGGGCTGGCCGCCGATCGTCTGGCTAACACCCGGACTAGGGGCGGTTTTCTGGCCTCCGAAGTGGCGGCGGAGCTCCCAGCCGCCTTCCAGGAGATCGCACGGGAACTGAATGCTGATGGTCTTGCAACAAGTCCATAGACTTGCCATCCGCCTATGGTATTTCAATAAGTTACCAAGAGTGTCGGCGTCGGTTGAGCGATTTTTACGAAACCGACAATGATGATGGCACCACGGACCCGGACGGGCCTGCTGCCTATACCTTTTTTATGATTTAAGGAGAGTTCCCATGTTGACTGCAAAAGATATCATGACCCGCCAGGTAATCACCGTCACCCCCGAACTCTCGGTTCAGGAGTTGGCGACGCTGCTCTTGACCCACAAGATCGGGGGGGCACCGGTGGTGGATGCCGCGGGCAAGCTGCTGGGGGTGGTCACGGAGAGTGATCTGATCGATCAGGGCAAGAATGTGCACATCCCCACCGTGGTCTCGATTCTCGACGCCTTTCTGGTGTTGGAACGCCCCAATCGCATGGATCAGGAGTTTAAGAAGATGGTGGGCCGGACCGTGGGGGATATCTGCGCCAAGGAGATGGTGACGGTCACCGAGGAGACCCCGGTGAGTGACATCGCCACCATCATGTCGGAAAGGCGGATGCATACCCTGCCGGTGGTCGCGGCGGGGGAGTTGGTCGGGGTGATTGGTAAGACCGATCTAATCCGCAGCATCACCCTGGGCTGAGCACAGGCGGACCTGGACCACACCGCGGACGGAGTTGGTGACATAGATGGCGTCCGCGGCCAGCAGATCTTCCTGGCGCAGCACCTGTTCGCAAACCACCCCTGGGTGGCGGCGCAGCAGGTAATCCCGGCAGACCCCGGCCAACAGCCCGGAGCCGACAGGGGGCGTGAACAGGCGGTCGCCTTGGCGGATGAGGATATTGGTGATGCTCCCTTCGGTGATCTCCCCTCTCTCGTTGGCAAACAGCACCTCCTCATAGCCCAGGGCCACGGCCCGCTGCCGCTCGCTGGTGTAGAGGTCGCGGCAGGTGGTCTTGTGAAAGAGAAAGGGCGAGCTGGAGTCCGTGGTCCGGGGGCTCATTATTACCCGTGGCAGATCAGGCCCCGTGGCCCGAAGGAGGGGCAGATCAAGGGCGAGCGGTGGCGCGCACGGTGCGGTGTTGATGGCGAGCCTGCCGTCTTGATGCAGCAGGATGCGGACCTTGACCGTCTCCTCTCCCCACGCCAGCGCATCCCGCTGCAGGCGCTCCGCGATCACCGCCCGGTCCAGCGGGTAGTCGAAGTAGGCGGCCGAGGCGGACAGGCGCGCCAGGTGCTGTTCCAGCAGCCAGAACCCTGTTTGCCGCTGCCAGAGAATGGTCTCGATGAGCTGAAATGCGGGCCTGGGCTCTGTCAGGAATCGCCCCTTAAGCAGACACTCCCTCCACTCCGCTTCCGGGTTGGAGTCATGAACAATCCCTGAACCGATCCCCATCTCACCTCGATTACCGTTCAACACCACCGTGCGGATCGGTACGTTGAAGAGTGCGTCGCCGTTAGGCGCCAGGTAGCCGATGGCGCCGGTGTAGACGCCCCGGGGCCCGGCCTCCAGCTCATGGATGATCTCCATGGTGCGGATCTTGGGGGCGCCGGTCACCGAGCCGCAGGGGAACAGGGCCTTGAACAGCTCCGCCAGCGAGATCTGGCCGTCAAGCTGGCCGGTGATGGTGGAGGTCATCTGGTGCAGGGTGGCATAGCTCTCCACCTGGAAGAGGGAGGTCATCTCCACCCCTCCCATGGTGCTGATCCGGCCCAGGTCATTGCGCAGCAGGTCAACGATCATGACGTTCTCACTGCGGTTCTTGGGGTCTGCTTGCAGGGCGGCGGCCAGTCGTCCATCCTCGGCCACGGTGCGGCCGCGACCAGCGGTGCCCTTCATGGGCCGGACTTGGCAGCGCAGGCCTTGCTTGCGGAAAAAGAGTTCCGGCGAGCAGGAGAGGACCCGCTCGCCGTCCAGGTGCAGGTAGGCTCCATAGCTCACCGGCTGGTTGCGGCGCAGGTCCAGGTAGAGGGCCTCCGGGCTGCCCGCGAAGGCGAACAGGAGTTTGATGGTGTAGTTGACCTGGTAGGTGTCGCCGGCCACGATATACTCCTTGATCCGGGCCAGCCGCTGTTGATACTCGGCCTCGGCGAGGTTTAAGGTGAGATCGGTGAGCTGATAGCTGCCCAGGGAGGGGCAGGGGCCAGCGCCCAAGGGCAGGGGCGGGTGCGTGTCTGGCCAGGGTTGCGCTTGGTCGAGGATGAGCGGCGGCGGGTAGACCCCGAGGCGGGCCAGGGGACGACTCCCCAGGGCCGGGAGATAGTGCATGAGCACCGGCTCCAAGGCATAGCCGAACTCGTAGGCGAACCAGCCGGCCAGAAAATATCCCTGGTCGAGATACCCCTGGGCCTTGGCGAAAAAGGCATGGGGGGCTTGGTCCGCATGGAAGGAGAGCTGGGCCACGGGTTTGGTGAACAGCAGGGAGCGTCGCTCCTCGGCCGTGGTCTTGCTGGTCTCCAAAAAGACGAAATTCTCTTCGCGACTCAGCAGGTTGAGGATGGTGGCGATGGTCGAATCGGGGAGTGGCGTATTCAATGAATCGATTGAGAAGGGCGGGTGAAGGGGGCAGCTGACAGCCGGATACCTGAGAAATTCAAAAGCCACTCTTACCGTCGCCTGGGGGCAATTGCAATATTTTTCTCACGGAATCGCGACTCCCGTCTTGCCAGACGTGAGGCAATATTTTACAGTAATAGCGAGTTTCCCGACCCCTGCTGGTAACCGCTGGCGGGCTCGCGGACACTATTTCGATGCATGGATTGAGCGGGCCGGTGACGGCTATCGGACCCGAGTCGAGCCAGTTGCGCGGTGCGGGGCAGCAGACCATCGTTTACGGCAGTGCGGATGTCCATTGCGAAAGTGCCGCGCGGGTGTGGAGTCATTATCAAAAATCTTTGGGGGAGAACGATGTTAATTAGGGATTGGATGGCAAAGGATGTCTTGACGGTGGATGAAAATACCTCTCTGATGCGGGCAACCAGGATCATGAAGGAGAACAATATCCGCAAGCTGCCGGTGGTGTCCCATGGCAAACTGTTGGGCATCATCACCGACCGGGATGTCAAGGAGGCCTCGCCCTCCAAGACCACCTCCCTGGATATCCATGAGTTGTACTATCTGCTCTCGGAGATGAAGGTCAAGGATGTGATGACCACCAATCCGATCACCATGAAGGGGACCGACTCCTTGGAGAAGGCGGCCATGATTATGCTGGAGAACAAGATCTCCGGCATCCCGGTCCTCAATGACGCCGGGCACTTGAGTGGTATCCTGAGCGAAACCGATGTCCTCTTGGGCTTTATCCATGCCACCGGGATCAAGGACGGCGCCATCCAGTACGTCTTTAACCTGCCTGATGCGCCGGGAGCGGTGACGGAGGTGGTCAAGGTCCTCCGGGAAAATGAGGCCAGCATCATCAGTATCCTGACATCCTACGAGGACGCTGGGGATGACGGCAAGAAACAGGTCGCCATCCGGGTGACTCTGCCGAAAAAAGAGAATGCCGAAAAGCTCACCGAGGTGTTGGCCAAGAGATTCGTGCTGGTCTTTCATGCCAAGGACGAGCTTGCCGACCTGCCCAAGATGCGCGCCTAGCAACAAAGAGGGGCGGCACTCTCGCCGCTACAACCCGCCGCTGTTCTCACTGGGCGGCGGGGGGGCCTGCTCGCTATCCTCGGGGAACTCGTCCTGGGCGGCCTCCGCATCCTGTGGCGGGGGGGCTTCAGGGTGGGCGGAGAGGTCCTCGCTGCCCAAGGTCAGCTGTTGATCGCCATCCGCTTGGTTGGCGACCTCGTTATGGTGTGCGCCGGCAACAGGGATAAAGGTAATCCCCTCGGGCACGGGGAAATCGTTACTGGCCTGATAGTTAACGGCCTCCATCATGAACGTGAGCCACGTTGGGGCGGCTGCCTGGCCGCCCGTCTCTTTTTTCCCCAGCGATTGCAGCTTGTCGTAACCCACCCATACCCCGGTGACCAGCCTTGGCGTGTAACCGATGAACCACGCGTCGATGTTTTGGTCGGTGGTGCCGGTCTTGCCCGCCGAAAAGGGGATCCCTTGCGCCTTTTTCGCTGTTCCCTCCTCAATGACCCCCTTTAACAAGTAAGTGATTTGATAGGCGATCCGTGGGTCTAAGGCCTGATGGGGTTTGCTTTCGTTTTGTTCCAGGAGGTTGCCATTGCGATCAACGATCTTGGTGATCAAGGAAGGGGGGTGGTATTGGCCGTTGTCGGCAAAGACCGAGTAGGCCGCGGTCAACTCCATCAGGGAGAGTACCGACGAGCCGAGGGCCAGGGAGAGGTTTGGGGTGAGAGGTGACGTGATCCCCAGGTCTTGCGCCACTTTGATGGTGGGCTTGGTGCCGACCGCTTGCAGGAGTTTGATGGTGACAATGTTGTTGGAATGGATCAAGGCGTTGCGCAGGGTGGTGGGGCCGGCGAACCTGCCGTTATAGTTCTTGGGACGCCAGATGCCGTTGCCGCTTTTGAATTCGACCGGCGAGTCATCAATGAGGCTGTTGGGGGTGAACCCCTTTTCCAGGGCCGTGGCATAGATAATCGGCTTGAAGGCCGAACCCGGCTGCCGGCGGGCCTGGGTCGCCCGGTTGAACTGGCTGGCCTGGAATTCGGTCCCACCCACCATGGCCAGGACCTTGCCGCTCCCTGCCTCGAGACAGATCAAGGCCGATTGGGGGGGGGGGCCACCCTTGGGTTGACGGATCTTCCATTGGGCAATACCCTGCTGAACGGCGTTGGCTGCGTTTTTCTGGAGGTCGAGGTCAAGGGTGGTGTAGATCTTGAGGCCACCTTCGTTCAGCAGCTCACGGCCGTAAGTGTTGCTGACATGGTTTTTGACCTGCTGTACAAAATACTCCGCCGCCTTGGGAGGACCGGTTTGCGCGGCCCACAGCAGCGGGTCGAGATAGGCCTTACGGGCAGCCGTCGGGGTGATGAAGCCATCTTCCGCCATGCGGTTTAGGACATAGACCTGACGTGACTTTGCCCGTTCGAAATGCTTGAAGGGTGAATAGCGGCTGGGGGCCTGGGGGAGACCGGCCAGGATGGAGATCTCGGCCAAGGTGAGATCCTTGACCGATTTGCCGAAATAGGTGCGGGCCGCGGCGCTTACCCCATAGGCCCCTTCACCAAGGTAGATTTGATTGAGGTAGATGTGCAGGATCTCTTCCTTGGATAGGAATTTGTCGATGCGGTAGGCCAGGATGGCCTCCTTGATCTTGCGGGTGTAGCTCTTTTCCGGGGAGAGCAACAGCGACCGGGCGACCTGTTGGGTGATGGTGCTGGCCCCCTGGCCCCGGCCGCCATCCTTGATGTTGTGCACCAAGGCCCGGGTAATGGACCAGGCATCGACCCCCTGATGTTGAAAAAACCTGGCATCTTCGGCCGCGACAAAGGCGTTGGTGAGCAATTTAGGCATCTCGTCCAAGGCCAGCAACTGCCGGTTCTCCGTGAAGGACCAGCCGATGGTCTCCCCATCCTTGTCAACAATGAGGGTGGTGGCATGGGGCTGGTAGTCAGCCATGGAGCCGATGTCCGGGAGGTTTAAGGCGGCCAGGAGGTAGAGGGTGGCGGTGATGCCCATGGTGAGCAGACCACTGATCGCCAGCAAAAAGAGGCTGACTTGGATATGGCCCCAGACCCAGGGGCAGGCGGTGGCTTTGGTCTCTTGCTTGCCCGGGGGAGGGGGGGCGTCGAGCTGGATGTCAGGCATAGGATCGGGTGTTGTTGAAATGGATCGACCCCATTCGCGCCCCTGGTGAGATCGGAGGAGAGAGCCGAAAGCCTTCAGGAGCTTGGTAAGAGGTGTGCCAATAAAAAAAGCTGCCCCGAGGAGCAGCTTTTTTTATTGGCATGGGAAGAAACGGAATTACTTAATGTGGCAACCCGTACACTTGGTCGGGGCATTCTTGCCCTCTTTTTCCATCTTCTTGTGGCACTCTTTGCAACGGGCATGGCCAATTGCCTTTAAGGAGTTAAGTTCGGGATTGGCGAAATCCTTATTGTGGCAGGTCTCGCACTTTTTCTCTTGGCCTTCAACATACGGACCCTTCTTGCCGGTGGCGTCCATGGTGTGATGGCACTCTTCGCATTTGATGGTCTCCTGGTGCTTCTTGTGGGGGAACTTGGCCGGTTTCTTGGCCTCGGCGGTCTGTAAGGTTATCTCTTCAGGTCCGGCGTTGGCGGCAAAGGATACACCCGAGGCCATCATGGCGAAAAAGAAGACCACGGCGGCGATTACTGAACACTTCATTGGGTTTTTCTGCATCTTTCCTCTCCTCGTTTAAATTAATAAATGAATGGTGATTCATAAGCATTGGGCCAAATTATTATTCCGTTGCCCACTCTTTGTCAAGGGTGAAAGAGTTAGTGCGCCGGGAATTTCTCATGGCAGGTATGGCAGAGCTTCTCGCCCTTCGCACGCCGGAGCAGGGACTCAGTGTTGTATTCGGCGTCCCAAAACTCGGCATGGTATGAGTGGCAGGTGATGCAGGTGATTTTGCCACTCGCGGTCAGGGGCATGTCCCGCGGGATCGACATCGACGGAGTGATCTCTAGGGGGTGGGAAAAACCTTCATTTTTACTGGTGGCGCCGCAAGGAAACTCCTCGTGGCATTTGCGGCAGGTGGCCCCAACTCCGTCGGTGTAGGCCAGCTTTTCGCGGTCAAAGGGTAGGGTCTGATGGCAGTCCAGGCATTGGGTGTCCCCGCGGTCGTCATGGACTGCGAGGGCAGGCAAGGGGGAGAGGCAGATGATGCCGGCGAGAATCAGGGCGCGGGTGATTTTCATAAGGAAAAAGACCCTGTTGCCTGGCGCAGGTCGGCGATGGATTTTTCTAAATTGGAGCGGACCGTTTGGTCCTCGCCGTTCTTCTGTGCCGCCTCTGCCAGGGCCATGACGCTGGCGTTCAGATCCCGGATGGTGGTGAGTCGTTGGTTGAGGCTGGACTCCATGGTCGTGAGGTCGGCGGCAATATCGGAGAATTCGTCCTTTTGCCGCAAGGAGACGGTGAAGTTGAGTTCGCCGTTGGTCATCCGGGAGATATCGAAGGTCATCTTTTTTAATGGGCCATGGATCTTGTTGAAGAGGCCCCTGGCCGTGATCGTAAAGGCAATCAAAATAAAGACGATGACAAAGAGATTGGTGTAGAACATCTCGCTCCACAGCAGGCCGCCAGGGGAAATTTTAGGCAGGCGCATGGAATAGAGGCTGGCATCGATCTTTTTGTAGGCGAGGAAGTTAAAGGCAATCAGGGCAATGGCGCCGCCCAGCAGGGAGATGATGACAAAGCGCAGGATAAATTTTCCTTGCGCGCTATTCTTGATGAAGTAGGTCCGACGTTTGTGCTGGTTCCCCATGGTCTATGGTCTCCTTCCGTCCATTTGATGACAAGCAAAGCAGAGTCTGTTTCCGGCATCTTCGATGACTAATTGGTTGGGCAACGATGAATAAGGATCATGGCAGGAACCGCAGCCCACCTTGCCATCATCAAAAAAGCGGATGCGTTTGTCAACCTGTTCCATCGGTTTGAGCATGGCTTTTCTTTTATTATCGGCGATGTCGCGGTATCTCATGCCAATGGGATGCATGCCGCCACTGTCGTGATTGAGGAAATCTTGGGTGTGACTCCACGAGCCGGCGTTGAGGGTGACCGATGACCCCAGCGAACCATCATGGCAGGAGAGGCAGTTTCTGGACATGCTGTCGATCTCTTGGCCCAAGTCGTCGGTGTCAACTTTTTTTGAGTCGAAATGGGCCTGGCGGAAGACCGCCTGATGGCCGCCGGAGGACATGGCGTCGGCATTGCCATGACAGATGTCGCAAAAGCGCTTCCCCTTTTCAAAGCGGCGCAGGAAAGAGGATTTTTGGCCGGTGGGCGTCTCCTGATCCGTGTGCACATCGTGACAGGTGGCGCAGGTAATGGTGCCGGTGGGGGAGAGGGGGAAGTCAAAAGGGACCCGGACCTTCATGGGGGTGATATCGACCGGATGCATATAGCCCTTTTCGTAGAGGGTGGTATGACAGGTCATGCATTTCGCGGTCAGGGATGCGTAGGCCTCGCCGCTCATGGAGTTTGAACCGTCGGTGTGACAGATGGAACATTCACTATTGTTGAAGTCATGCGCCTTTTTGAACTTGCTGTGGACGACAGCGGTCGTCAGCACCAGGACACAGAGGAGGGCGAATGCTTTTTTGTTCATCGCAGGGTAAGGGGGGCAAGAATTGCGTTAATGGCCTTGGCCTCGGTCGCAATCTTGTCCGCATGGGCCGGATCTTCCGGCTGTTCCACGACCGCCTGCATGGCTTGGGTGTGCTGGGTCACCAACAGCATTTTGGTCTTATAGGAGTCCATAAGAGAGTTTAAGGCCTCGGCCATGGGCTTGATGGCGTCTTTTTGGCGGAGCCTGACCGGTTGGGTGAGGTCACCGGCGGTGATGGCCCGGACCACCCGTTTGATACCGATAAGCGGGCCCACCACCCGGTGAGAGTATAACAGGGTGATGAAAATGACTCCGGCCAGGATCAAGGTGGTGAGCAGGAAGTAGATGGTGATGGACTTGACCAACATCTCCTGCTTGAGTTGGGAGAGGCGGGCAAAGCTCTCTTGATAGGTGGGCCCCAGGGGTTGGTGGGCAGAGAAATACAGGATAGCGCCGGTCAGGATCAGCCCTCCGGCAAAGAACAGACTACATTTGAGAATGAGTCCACTCAGGTATGACTTGGAAATGACTTGGGTGTTGGCCGCTGTCTGTTGCACGAGATCCCCCTTCGCGATGATGTGGTTCGACACTGATTGCATGGCAGGTTCTGTTTGTCATTGCCACTGTAACTCTTCGGATGGCCTGGTTCAAGGGGCAAGGAGAAAGAGTCTTCTCCCGAGGTGCCGCGGAGAGCGGTTAAGGCACCCAAAACCGGGAACCATCCATCGGCACCACCAGGGTTGATCTCCTTGCGAAAAATCGATCACCTCGCCAGCCCTCCTTGCGATATCAGCATGAGGTAAAGTCCGCCGGTGTCGGTGGCAGGGATTTTTGGCGAACCAGCTGAAGTTGGTTAAGCAAATTTTATGCCGGCGCGGAAACCGTCGTTGTCCTGAAAGGTCCACATGACGATGCCGTGTTTGGGCAGATCCCATTCCGGTTGGTCGTCATGGAAATAGACGGATTGGCCAACACTCAGGGGGATGGCGCAGGCGATGCCCATGCCGGTGGTATTGATATCAAGGACCGATATCTCATGGGCGCTGTCGGCGGAAGGATGTTCCGTGAGGCCGACCACGATGGTCGGGTAACTCTCGTTCGCTTGGCGTTTGTCGGCTAGGGGGGTTCTTTTTTTTCTTGGTAGCATGGCGGTCACAAGAGAGTGCGGTTTGAGGTAGCCGTTGAAACACGGTGGTCACCATCCGGCTGGAGAGTCAACACTCCCATCCGCTGCATGGGAGGGGAGTGAACAGAGGATGGAGCCGTGGTGCAACAATCTCGACGGGACAAGGTATGCTTTAACGGCGCTAACGGGGATGAGATGTCTTACTCGCCCTCTACGATAAAC
>CAYSFY010000156.1:8608-10396 GCA_964430285.1 uncultured Desulfobulbia bacterium | reverse complement strand
CAAGACCACCCTGCTCAACCTGATCGGCGGCCTCACCAAGCCCAACAGCGGTACGGTTAAGATCGACGGCCAGGACATCTGGAAGCTCAGCGATTCCGAACTCTCCGGCCTCCGTAACGAGAAGATGAACTTCATCTTTCAATTCGCCAGCCTGATCCCGACCCTGAATGTGGTGGACAATGTCCTCCTGCCCGCCACCTTTGGCAAGGCCAAGAAGGCCGACCTTTACGACCAGGCGGTTGCCCTCTTGGAGTTGGTGGGACTGGGCAACAAACTGAACGCTTACCCCTCCCAACTCTCCGGCGGCCAACAACGGCGGGTGGCCATCTCCCGCGCCTTCATCAACGACCCGGCCATCGTCCTGGCGGACGAACCCACCGGGGATCTGGACGAAGAGACCGAGCAGGAGATCATCACCCTGTTTCGCTCCTTTAACGAAAAGCGGAAGACCACCTTCCTCATCGTCACCCACAGCTCGGACCTGGCATCCAAGACCGACCGCCGCTTCAGGATGACATCCGGCCGCCTGGAAGCGTTATAGCCGTCCGACCTCAACCCCCTCTCCGGCTTATGCTCATCATCCTCTACCTCGTTATCGGCATCCTCTTTCTGATGGTGCCGCACTTCCTCCTGCCCATCCAACTCCTCGAAGCCGGCAGGGGTGGCTGGATCACCACCGACTGCTCCTTCTATTACCACCCATCCTGGGTGCTCGGGGTGCTCATCATCCTGGGCGCCCTAATGGCGGCCAAGTATCGGCAGGGGCTGTGGCTGGTCACCGCCGGCGGCATCCTGGGCCTCCTCCAGGGCATCTTTTTAAAACCGCTGAGTTACTACTTCCGCTATGAAGAGCCGCTGATCATCCTGGGTCAGGCCATCTCCCTGCGCGCCCACAGCGGAATCAGGCCGGTGCTCCTCACTCTCTCCTCCCTGCTGCTCTCCTGTTTGCTGTTGCAGGTCTACTTAAAACGTCGGCGGCGGGGCCAACCAGCCCTCTACAGCCTCCCCTTTGCCAATCTCCGGCGCAAACGGTTCAGGTCCGCGGCCCTGGTCACCGCGCTGGCCTTGGTCATCGGTGCCTTTTTTGCCGATGTCCTGCTTACCCGCTCCATCGGCAACACCCTGGAGCTGGGGGTAGGCCGGTTGGGCGCCGACGTGGTGGTGGTGCCCAAGGGTCATGAACGCGAGGCCGAAGCGATCTTGCTGGAGGGGACACCCAACTCCTTTTTCATGAAGGAGTCGGTGATGGCTGATCTTAAAAAACTCCCCGAGGTGGCGCAACTTTCGCCCCAGCTCTTCTTCCGTCCCTTCTCCTACCTGGTCTGCTGCATCACCGAAAACGTGCTGATCGTCGGCTATGACCCGGCCACGGACTTCACCGTCGCCCCCTGGATCCAGTATTTTTTGGACAAAAAACAGGGCAATGACGAACTGGTGGTCGGGGCCGGGGTGAAGTTCTACCCGGGCCACCTGATCACCCTCTTCGGCAAGACCCTCAAGGTCGTGGCCAGCCTTGACCAGACCGGCATCGGCTACTTTGACAAGACTGCCTTTCAACCCATGGCCGGGGCCAGGGCGCTGATTCGCACCATCAAGGAGAACGCAGAAGCCGCCCGGTTGCACACCCGCTCGGAGACCAGCGACCTCTCCATGACCCACCTCTATGAGGACAAGGCCGCCCAGGAGGCGCAACTGGCGGCGATTGACCCCGAGGGGATCTCCGCCATCCTCATCAAGGTAAAGGACTCGGTCGATGTCAAGGAGTTTGCCGAATCGATTCCGGCCCGC
>CAYSFY010000156.1:7149-8598 GCA_964430285.1 uncultured Desulfobulbia bacterium | reverse complement strand
CCCGCTTCCCCAACCTCGCCGTGGTCAATGTCCGAGCCGCCACCCAGTCCATCAAAAGGCAGCTCACCGCCATGCTGGACGCCTTTTTCCTGCCCATCATCATCCTCATCGGCATGGGCACGGTGATCCTCGCCGCTATCTTCGGCATGAGCGCCAACGAACGGCGCCGTGAAATCGGCCTGCTCAGGGCCATGGGAGCGACCCAGGTCAAGATCTTTCAACTCTTCCTGGCCGAATCCTGCCTGATCTCGATTCTCGGGTGTATCTTCGGCATCCTGGGGGGCAGCGCGGTGTTAATCCTCTTCAAGAATAAGATCATGGCATCACTCAATCTCCTCTACATCTGGCCAGGGCCGGGCACTGTCTTCTTGGTCGCGCTCCTGACCTTGGCCGTTGCCGCCCTTGTCGGCATCGCCTCCGGACTCTATCCGGCCATCAAGGCGGCCCGGCTGGAGCCGTACGAGGCCTTCCGTACCAATCAAACCTGAGGTCTCCCATGCCCATCCGCACCCTTCTTAGTCTCTTGCTTGTCGCCCTGCTGGCAGGCTGCGACCAAACTCCCGACCAGGTTTATACCCCGCCGGTGCTGAGCGGCAAGGCCTACGTCCTGGCCGAGTCCAACCATATCGCCATCGTCGATCTGACCACTACGGCCCTCTCCCGCATCAAGATGGACAAAAAAGGTCTCGACCTGGCCATTGCCGGCAAACAACTCTACGTGCTGGCCGAGGACGGGACCATCGCCTCCCTGAAAGACGAAAAGTCCCTAAACCCATGGCAAGCAGGGGTACCCGGGGCAATCGCCATGACGGTGGGGCCGGACCAGAGCCTGTGGATCCTCGCCAAAAACACGCTGAGACAATTTATCCCGGGCCAAGGTCTGGGACAACAGATCCCCTTGACAGAGGAGTACTCGGCCCTCTTCTTTGGCGAGCAAGCGGATAACCTCTGGCTCGTCAACCGCGCCAAGTCCACCGCCACCCCCTTCACTCCGGCCACCGCCAAGGCCGGCGCCATGCTCACCGCCATCGGCAACTCGGTACACAAGGGCCGGGCCTTTCCCGGGGTCGGAGAACTGTGGCTGGCCGAGGGCAATGAGTACATGAACGGTGAACCCTACGGGGTCGGTTATACCCAAAAGGGTCAGCCGGCCATGCCGGGGGGGATCAATGTCATCGACCCGACGAGCGGCAAGCAAACCGACTTTATCATGATCGGCGGCAATGTCATCGATCTGACCATCAATCCGGGACAGGGCAAGGCCTTTGCCGCCGTCAGCCAGCTTCCCGACTTCATCGAGGCCTCCCTGGCGCTTGTTGACACCAAAAGCCGGCGGGTGACCGCGGAACTCAGGCTCTGCCATTCATGCCATATGGAGGCGAATGTCACCTTAAAAGACGGGCAGGGCAAGGTGCGGGCCTTGGCCATCCTGCAGGATAACGGCAAATG
>CAYSFY010000156.1:5697-7139 GCA_964430285.1 uncultured Desulfobulbia bacterium | reverse complement strand
CCCCGCGCACCCCCGCGCCGGCGCTCCTCCTCTGCCTGGCGATGGTGCTCCTCTCCTGGGCCGTCATCACCCCCCGGGTCCAGGCCCGTTCCGCGCCGTGGGATATCGAAAAACTCCCCTCCACCCCGGCACCGGCCTTCTCCCTCCCGGACCTGGAGGGCAACACCATTGCCTCCGCCTCTTTTCAGGGCCAGCTGCTGCTGATCAACTTCTGGGCCACCTGGTGCGCCCCCTGCCGCGAAGAGATGCCGGCCCTTGAACGCCTCCAGCAGAAGTTCAAGGACAAGGGCGTTACCGTTATCGCCATTGCCATTGACCACGACAAGGCCGTGGTCAAACAGTTCATCAACACCGCCAACACCCATTTTCCCGTCCTGCACGACCCAGGGATGACCGCCCATGATGCGTACAAGGTTTACACCTACCCCACCACCTTTCTGGTGGACCGTAAAGGGATCATCCGCCAATACTGGATGGCCCCCCAGGAGTGGGATGGCGAAGAGATCGGCAAGACCCTGCAGGGCTACCTGCACTAACATCAACCCCAAGAGTGAATGATGATAAAACAATCAAAAACCCTGTTTACGCTGATCGTTGCCCTGGTGGTCTGCGCCGGTTTACTGCTGAGCCGACAACGTGAAGTCGTTGGCGTCGATCAAATCGGGGTGGTGGTCTCACCCGGTGGCCGGATCACCGTCCACCAGCCAGGCGATCGTCCCCTGGTGCTCCCTCTGCTCCAGCACTTCGTCCGCCTTACCGCCAAACCGATCCGCTATGCCTTGACCGATGCCAAGGCCATCACCATCACCGATGCCAAGCAAAAGAGCCTCGCCATCGGCTGTCAAGTCCGCTATCAGGTTACGGACGCCGCCAAACTGGTGGCCGCCCAAGGGACCGAGGCGCCGCAACAGGCCATCGAAGGCATCATCCTGCAACACCTGACCCAGCAATTAACCGCCGCCCTCACCCAGGAGAATGCCTCCCTGGACGATGTCCAGACCCGAGTGGTGCTGGTGGGCGGCGTCCATCAAGCCCTAAAAGAGAGCCTGGAACCCATGGGGATCAGTGTCCTCTCCTTTGATCTCTTCTCTTGGTAACGAACGAATATGCCCCGTTTACGAAACGCCCTTCTGGCCACTGCCCTCTTGGCCATCATCCCGACCACGCCGGCCCTGGCCGCCCATGGACAAAGCGCCTCCCAAAGCCACCCCCTGCCCAAGGCAACGAGGCCGCAAACCAGGTGTCCGGTGATGGGCGGCCCCATTGACAAAGCCCTCTATGTGGATGCCAAGGGCAAAAGGGTCTACCTCTGCTGCGCGGGCTGTGAAGGCGCCGTCCAAGCCGAGCCCGAGAAGTACATCAAAAAAATCGAGAAACGGGGTGAGAGCGTTGCCGATACCCCTGCCGCCGAATAACCCTCGCCCCTGAAAACAGCAAGCCCG
>CAYSFY010000156.1:0-5687 GCA_964430285.1 uncultured Desulfobulbia bacterium | reverse complement strand
GGGGGCGGACTAAAGTGAATAGCAAGACTCCTGTTCCGCTCCGCACTTGGGGCAGACCCACTCCGCGGGCAAATCGTCAACGGCGATCCCCGGCTCCATGCCATCCTCCACCTCACCTACCGCCGGATCGTAGACATACCCGCATGGGTACTCAAACTAATCCACCTCAGGGAGATTATGGACGAAAAAAAGGTTACCATCAAAAAGACCGTGAATGCGAATCAGGCAGCCACCTTTCTCCGCCTGCTGGCCGATGAGCTGGAAGGGATCAACAGCCCGGTAGCCGACGCGGCCGGGATCCAACTCCATGACTTCAACAAGTTGAAGATTGCGCTGATCAAAGAGGAGGGTGGCCAACTGGCCTTGACCTTCAAGGTAAAAGAGCACAACCGGCAGCGTCCGGTGGCGGCAACGGAGTTTACCGATATCAGCGAGCGCGAATACGGGCCGTTCAAGCAACAGCTGAAGGCCACCTACTCGCAGCTACTCAGCTTGGCCAGCCAAGCTACCCTGCCCGCCCCCGAGCTGCTGGCGCAATTCATGGCCCAATCAAAACGGCTGATCACCTTCGCGGGCTTTGGCGATCCCTATTACCACGACTACTGGCAGGCCTGCCTGGCCATGGAACAGGCCGTAAGCGCGGGCCAAATAGCCGCCTTCCAGGAGCGGTTGGCCGCCATCCAAACGCTCAAGAAGGCCTGCCATCAACGTTTCAAATAGGATCCGCGGCAACTGGCGGCCCTTGCCGCAAGGCACCACGCCCCGGGGCGGCTTCACCGGCCCTCCCCTTCTCCGGGGCTGGGGGTAAAGGGTCGTTGTTGATTGAAATCGGGGAGATAGTTTTCCTGGCTCGCCAACTCCTGGACAAAGACATTCTCCAGGCCAAGCTCCCAGGCGTAGTCGGTGATCTCGTCATACTCCCCGGCGGAGAGCGGCCGGTTAATGGCCGGATGAAGCGCGGCGTGATACTGCGGGGTGTACTGGGACATAAGGCTCACCGTCACCCCAGACCCCAGCTCGGCCAGGAGCCTTAGCGCACGGCGGCTGTTCTCCAGCGCGCCGGGCAGAACCAGGTGGCGGACCAGGAGCCCGCGCCGGGCGATCCCCTCCGCATCCAGCTCCAGCGGACCGACCTGCGCCAGCATCTCGGCCAGCACCCCGCCGATGACCGTTGGGTAGTCCACCGCCCTGGAGTAGACCCGGGCCAGGTCAGGGTCCAGGTATTTCAGATCCGGGAGATAGATATCGATAAGCCCCCGGATCTGCCGCAGGACCTCAACGGAGTCGTAGCCATTGGAGTTATAGACCACCGGCAGGGTGAGGCCCCGGGCACGGGCAATGAGGATGGCCTCGGCCATGGGCCAGACCATATGGGAGGGAGAGACGAAGTTGATGTTGTGGGCCCCCTCCCCCTGCAAGCGGAGCATGGCGGCGGCCAGTTCCTCAGGGGTCATGGCGGTGAGTTGGGCGTGGTGAAACTCCTGGCTGATCTGGTGATTCTGGCAGAAGCAACAGCGCAGGTTGCAGCCGGCAAAAAAGATCGTCCCCGACCCCCGCTCCCCGGAGAGGGGCGGCTCCTCGCCATGGTGGAGGCCGACGTGGGCCACCACTCCCTCGCCGCCGATGCGGCAGAAGCCGAGCTTGCCGGCCAGCCGGTCGGCCCCGCACTGGCGGGGGCAGCAGCGGCAGTTGCGCAATTGTTCAAGAAAACGGCCCATGCTTAGCGTCCGCTACGGATCTGCGCCATCACTCCGCTTCCGGGACCAGATAGGCCTTCAACTTTTCAAACAAGGAGTCAGGCACCGTCTCCTCATAGAGAAAGGCGTGGGCCTCCTCGCCGGTGATCCGCTCCTTGATCTCCAGGGGCAGGGAACGGAGGATCGCCATCCGTTCCGGGTTCGGTTGCGGCTTTGCTGACAGGGGCGTTGATGAGTTGGGCATGGCTTCCCTCTGGGCTGGGGGTGAAACAAAAAAGCCTATTCATCACCATGCGGCGATGACAGGCTCGGTAACGAGGCGAGGCTCGCTAGGGCAACACTCACTTCCTGCCAAGATATACCTTTTTATCGACATTTTCACATTACCATATCGAGAGGGGTTATGAAAAAATGGTCTTTGCTCGCCGCCCTGCTGCTTGGCGTCAGCGCTTGCCAGCTCATCCGCCCCGACCAATCGTCAGCACGCTTTGAACTGCAACTCTTGCACTTTGCCGATGTCGATGGCGGTCGCGACATCATCCACCATGCGCCACGCTTTTCGGCCATGGTCAACGAACTACGGCGGAGACACCCCCACACCCTGGTGGTAAGCTCCGGCGACAACTGGATCGCGGGTCCCGAGTATACGGTCGCCAGCGATGCTCTGTTAGCCTCCGTCCTCGGCGTGCCCGGGACTGGCCGCGCCCATGTCGCCTTGCTCAACGCCTTGGGCGTGCAGGCCGCCGCTTTCGGCAACCATGAATTCGACATGGGCACCGACGCCATCGCCACCCTGCTGGTGGCCGAAACAGGAAAAGGCGGCACCTGGCCAGGGGCACAGTTCCCCTACCTCGCCGCCAACCTGGATTTCACCACCGACCACAACTTGGCCCCCTTGTTGGCCCCCATGATGGGCCCAGGTGGCGCCGAGGGTGGTGCATTAAAAAACAAAATTGCCGCCAGCACCGTGATCCTGGTGGCAGGGGAAAAGATCGGCATCGTGGGTGCGACCACGCCGACCCTGAAACACATCTCCGCCTCCGGCGAGGTCACCATCTCTCCTGCCGACAGCAATGACCTCGCGGCCTTAGCAACCACGATACAGACCACGGTCGACCGGCTGACCGGCCAAGGGGTCAACAAGATCATCCTCCTGGCCCACATGCAACAACTCGCCATTGAGCGGCACTTGGCCGGCCTGCTCCGCGAGGTGGACATCATCGTTGCCGGTGGCTCCAACACCATCTTGGCCGACAACAACGACCATCTGCGCGCCGGCGATCGGGCAACGGACACCTACCCCCTCACCTACCCAAGCGCCAGCCACCACCCGGTGCTGCTCGTCAACACCGACGGCGACTACACCTACCTCGGCCGTCTGGTCGTTGCCTTTGACCAGCAGGGCGTGATCATAACAGAAGCACTGGATGATGTTGTCAATGGCGCCTACGCCACCGATGAAAAAAGCATGGCCGACCTTGGCCTATCGATGTCCGCCGCCATCCCGGCCGTTACCGAGATAGCGGGCGCCTTGAACTCAGCCCTCATGGCCCGCGCCGGCAAGGTCTGCGGCCGCACCACGGTGTACCTGAACGGCGAACGCGGCGCCGTGCGCACGGAAGAGACCAACTTCGGCACCCTCGTGGCCCAAGCGCACCTGGCCTACGCCCAGGCAACCGATCCCTCGGTGGCCCTCTCCCTGGTCAACAGCGGCACTATTCGCGCCGCCATCGGTTCGTGCAGCGTACCCCCGGGGGCAACGGGCGCGGATGCCCTCACCTGCAAGGCCCCGACAGGCATCCCAGGGATCAACCGACCGGGTGACATTTCCCGCTTGGACGTAGAGACCGCCTTACGCTTCAACAACGCCCTCACCCTGGTGACCGTGAGCGGCGCGGAATTGAAGGCCATTGTCGAGCATGGCGTTGCCGCCAGCGCGCCAGGCGCCACCCCGGGCCAATTCCCGCAAGTGGCGGGGATGCGCTTTAGCTTCGACCCTCAAGCCCGCGCACAAAGCGTTGACTCCTCGGGCAACCATCCCCGGGTGGCGACAGCCGGGGCCAGGGTGCGTAATTTGGTGGTGAAGGATGACAACGGCGCGCATGCGGGGGGCAAGGAAGTGGTGGTGGTGCGGGATGGCGTCGTGACCGAGGAGGCCGCGGCCCAGCTCTTCCGCATGGTGACCCTGGCCTTCCTGGTGGACGGTGGTGATGCGTACCCTTTTCCAAAGACGAATGTATGTAACTTGGCGAACAACGGCCGCAACAGCGGTCACCTCACCTTTGCCGCCGACGGCACGGAGCAGGACGCCCTGGCCGAGTATCTGTTAAGCCACTTCCCGGCCGACGATGACGCGACGCACCCGGCCTACACAACGGCAGACACCCCGGCGGCAGAGGATAGGGTGATGCAAAATCTCTCCGTGGTGGCAACGGATACTGTTCTCCATTGAAACGGGCGTTGCCCCAGGGTGGCGCGTAACCTCGTGCCGTAGGCCGTCGGTTACGCAGCACGCCGCGCCGGCTCACAGGTTTGCCGCGACCTCACCACCTGTCGCCTGCGTTGCTCCCCCTGATCAGGCCTGCACGTTGACCAGGGTACCGCCCGCGTCGCCCGCGCTGCTGCCCCCCAACTCCCGAATCCGACTGTCGATCAACGCCAGGGCCTTGTCCAAGGTCTGGTGGCTAATCTCCGGTAGGGCACCGCCCCATATCGCCTCCGCCTCCTTGAACCCCTTGATGATCCCCTCACGGCCGGCCTGCAACTTCTTGAGATCGTCACCGCCACCGGTGATGACGAAGTCGGCCAGCCGCTGGGAGGTCTTTGCCACCCCGAACTCGCCATCCTCGGCCACTAAGCCGGCCGCCTCCTCCGGGGTGATTTCGGTAAAGGGTTTGCCGTTGTACTGGAGCTGCGAAAGGTCCACTCCCCCGGCGGCAGCCCGGTCCAGGAACCCTTGCTGAAAGGTAAAGGTGGTCTTGCTCTCGGTGGTTACCGAGAGCAGCAGTTCGAGCCGCTGCGCCTGGATATCGGCGGCCAAGGCCTGCAAGCCCTGTGGGGTGTCACTCCCCTCGTCCTTGCTCTTGGCCGCCGGAGGAGCGAAGGTTTTATCCGGCTGCGGCGTCAAGGAACGGAATTGTGCAATGTTACTGGTAATCTCTGTCATGGTCTACCTCCCGGCCTTGGTCTGCCTGCATGGTTTTGGTGTCCTTTCTTGTGGGTATGACAATAACCGTCTCCAGAGTAGACTGATCATACGATAAGGATCGGTGGCGCTGAGGGGAAGCGTGAATGTTTTTTCCGCGCGGGGGGAGGGGCGAGGAAGGGGGATATGTCGACGCTCACCAGACAAGCGGCGGGGTCGGCAAATTCGCATCCAAACCGCAGGCAGCTGAAAGAGGTCAACAACACTGAACGAATACGACCTTAATGAGGTTAAACGCTGTTCACCGTGGATCGGCAGATTTTTGCCATCCCATGCGCACCCTACCCGGCAACGCCGTCGGCATAGGAGGGTGACGGCACGGTGGGATAGACCCGAAAGACATGGACATAGACCGCATCGGCCCTGGTACGCACGTCGTCCTCGGTGTAGAGGTGTGCGGCATCGTGAGGACGATGCCGTGAGCGACCACGCGAAATGCATCCAAGTTGATCCAGCCTCTGCGGTGTCCAACTCATACTTCCACCTCCTTAAAATTCCTTCTCATGACCCCAAAAAACGTCAATTGTGCAACGGCAGGTTGCACAATTGACCGATCAATCCAACGTCAATTCCCCCCCTGCAAACTTCATCTCTTCTCCCCCTGCAACCACCCGCGGCCCATCTCAGTCAGTTGGTATTGCTGGAGGCGGCTGTTGGGACTTTCGGGCCGTGTGTATTCGATCAAGCCCGCTTTCAGGGCAGGGGCAATGCAACTCTTCCGCACCGAGGTACGATCCTTGCGCTGGAGACTATCCCGGATGGCCTGAGCGCCCATGGCACCGTGC
>CAYSFY010000155.1:6611-10792 GCA_964430285.1 uncultured Desulfobulbia bacterium | reverse complement strand
CTGGCGGCCATCAGCCGTACCGTCAGCCTCGACTACCAGAACACCGCCGACCCCTATGACCAGCCCGACGAGTGGGAGGCCGGAAGCCTCCGCGCCTTGGAGGGGGGTGGTACCGACGAGACCAGTACCGTCACCACCATCAACAACGCCCCCTACCTCCGTCTGCTGACCCCCTACATTATCGACCGCGGCTGCATCAAGTGCCATGGCCATGACTTCACCATCGGCAATGTCCGGGGTGGGATGAGCGTGGCCGTGCCCATGACCCCCTACTATGAAACAGCGGTGCAGACCCAAAGGACCACCATCATCACCCACTTGCTCCTCTGGCTCTTGGGCTGCCTGGCCATTGTCAAGTTCTCCAACGCCTTCAAGCGCTACCGTACCACCATCATCGAGAGTGAGAAAAAGTTCCGCATCGTCTCCGAATTTGCCTACAACTTCGAGTATTGGCTAGGGAAGGACAACGACCTCGTCTTCATCTCTCCCTCCTGCCAAGCGCTGACCGGCTATAGTCGGGAAGAGTTCATCAATGCCCCAAGACTGCTGGAGACCATGATTCACGCTGATGACCGGGCAGCCTACCTCACCCAGATGAATAGCGATAACGGCCATGAGTTGTCCACCACCCCGTTACGCATCATCAAAAAAGACGGACAACTCCGCTGGTTTACCCATACGGTCACCCCCATCTTCGTGGATGGTGAGTATCTGGGCCGCCGAGGCAGCAGTATCGATGTCACCGAGCAGAAGATCCTTGAAGAACAGCTGGCCCACTCGAAACAGCTGGAGTGCCTGGGCCAATTCGCCGGCGGCATTGCCCATGATTTCAATAACGTCCTGGGCTCCATCAACACCTTTGCCCACCTGTTGAACGAAGAGATCAGGGAGAGCAACAAAACGGCCGCGGATTACATCAAATATATCAAGATCGCCACCAAGCTCGGCAAGAATCTCACCTCCAACCTCCTCTCCTTTGGCAAGAATCAGATCGTCGAGCCCCAAAAGACCAGCCTGAAAAAGATCGTCGCCAATATCTCCGATATCCTGAAGAGTCTGGTGGACGAAAGCTTTCGCTATGTCTTCGACCTCTCGGCGGAGGACTACGAGATCGCCGCCGACCCGCACCAACTGGAACAGATCCTGATCAATCTCTGCACCAACGCCCGCGATGCCATGAATGGTGGCGGCACCATCACCATCACCAGCAAAAGCGTGACCTTGGACCATGATCACGCCGGCACCCTGGAGACCATCCCCGCTGACCGCTACATGGTCCTTTCGGTCAGCGACACGGGCCATGGCATCAAACCGGAACACATCAAAAAGATCTGCCAACCCTTCTTTACCACCAAGAGTTCGTCCAAGGGTACCGGACTGGGCCTGTCGATCATCTTCAATATCGTCAAGCAGCACAAGGCCTTCATGGATGTGGAGAGCGTCGAAAACCAGGGGACGACCTTCTCCATCTATATCATTAATAGTGGCATCCCCTTTATCTTTGACAGCACATCGCGGCTACCGACAAGTGATGCCGCCCCGCTCCTCCCGCCCGAAGCGCCCACTAGGGAACCTGCCCCACTGCCGGAGATAGCGCCGCCCGCGGAGAGTACCCGTTGCAAGACCATCCTGCTGGCCGATGACGATGAACTGATCCGCAAGGCCTTGCAAATCCATCTGGAACATCTGGGCTATCGAGTCCTGTTGGCCGATAACGGCAAGAAGGCCATCAGTCTTTTTCTCGACCAGCAGTCCACCATTGATTTAACCATCCTGGATGTCATCATGCCCCACAGGAATGGCAAGGAGGTGTACGACATCATCCACAAGAACACCCCCACCGCCCCGGTCCTCTTTATCAGCGGCCACACCGGCCACATCATCTCCAACGAGATGATCAAAGCGGAAGGCCTAAACTTCCTGCCAAAACCCATCGACTTCGATGTCCTGACCCAGACCATCTTCCGGCTCATTGGTTCGGTGACCCCTTGAGCGTCCCGCCGATTGAGGTTGTATCTTGCTGACGCATCACCCATCGCCATCGACAATCAACACTTTTTGACCTAGGGGCCGACATAGCCGCCAGGCCCCGCTTTTTAGCTTGCGATAGACGTGAAGGTGTGTTAGACAAAATCAATTTTTTTAAAATTGAAGAGACGTTCATTTTTTATTCCATCATGGTCGCCATGGATTGTTCTACATTCACCGTCGAAAGCCTTAGGAGAGAGTAATGTCAGGGAAAAGCATTTGCCACGCAACGATTAGCAAGCTCTTAGTCATCACCAGCCTGTCCTTTGCCTTCTGGGGATGCGTTCAACAACAGCCGACCCCTGCCACCCAGATCGCCCAAACCGAACAGGCCGCGCCAGCAGCCGACAAAAAGGCGCCGACCCCCGAAGAGCAGGCCTTGCTCGAGTCCCAGTCCCAGACCGAACTGCAACCGACCGACTGCATCAAATGCCACGACAGTCAACCTGCCGATATCAAACGGAACGGGGGCAAGCATAAGACCGAGATCACCTGCCAGGATTGTCACCTTGAGCACCTCCCCTTGGGCACCAAGACCATCCCCCAGTGTTCCATGTGTCACGACCCCAACAGCCGTGACCACTTCAAACTCCCCAATTGCCTGGGATGCCACCGTAATCCGCACACCCCGCTTGACGTCACCGTTGATGACGTGCCTCCGGTGAGCGTGGGTTGCAAGACCTGCCATCCGGAAAAGGGCGAGGAGTTCAAGAACTTCCCGAGCAAACACACCACCAAAAACTGCACCTTCTGCCATCCCACCAAACATAAGCGGATCAAGAAGTGTCTGGAGTGTCATACCCCCCATGCCGACTTTATGGTCTTCGAGGATTGTCTCCGCTGCCATAAGCCCCACAGCCCGCTTAACATCCAGTATGCCGATGACACCCCAACCAAATACTGCGGGGCCTGCCACACGGAAATCTTTGAGGTGCTCTCCAAGAGCAAGGCCAAACACGGGACCTTCACCTGCGCCTTCTGTCACAAGAGCAAGCACCCGACCGTGCCGAATTGCAGCGATTGCCACAAACAGCCCCATGACAACACCATGTTGAATCAGTTCAACAGCGAATGCCTGAAGTGTCACAAAAACCCGCATGATCTGGTGTTTTAACTAAAAATTAGCGATACCGGTTCACCTTTGGAGCCGAAGCAATGGCCAGCTGAGCTCGTGAGTTGGCCATTGCTTTTGGTCCGAAACCTATACTGTCCAGTCACCAACAATACAACGAGGGGAGAAAAAATGAGAAAGAGAGCACACGCATTACGTCACTGCCTGAGGATATGTTGCCTGCTTGCCGGGGCCATACTCGTCTTGGGCGCCACTGGGCACGCCAGGACCGGCAAGGTTGACCTCACCGACAAGATCAAGCAAGTGCCGCCGCGTCCGGCCCTCTTTGACCAAACGATCCAGCCCTTGGCCATGCAGCAATGTGCCCAGTGCCATCTTGCCGTGTTCAACAAGTTGAAGACCTCGGGTCATCGTCACCAGAAAGAGTGCACCTTCTGCCATGAGGTTTACCACACCTATGCCCCCGGCAAGGTTGAGTATGCCGACGCCCTGCCCAAGTGCGCCGACTGTCACGGTTTCCCCCACGGCGCCAAGGAGGAGACCCAGACCTGCCACAACTGCCACTCCAACGCCCATGCCCCGCTTGATCTGCCCAGCGTGAAAGCGGGCCTCTGCATCAACTGCCACACCAGCCCGCCCCAAAAGTTGAAGGACTTCCCCAGCAAGCACACCGCCCTCGCCTGCACCGACTGTCACACCAGACATGGTTATATCCCGAGCTGCCTTGACTGCCACAGTGAGGCCGGTGGCAAGCCCTTCCATCTGGTCGGAGTTGAGCCCAAGGTGTGCATGACCTGTCACGCTGGCCCTCACAACCCGATGGTCATCAAATACTCCAGCGATACGCCTAAGGAGTATTGCGGCACCTGCCATAAGAACGAAAGCCATGCCGAGGTCTACAAGATCTTGAAGGCGGCCAACTCCAAACACTTTACCGATAACACCTGCGCCGGCTGCCATGACGAACACGGCAAGATCCCCTCCTGCTTCAACTGCCACGACCAGGAAGGGCACCGCGCCAATCTGAAGGATGCGGATTGTCTGCGCTGTCACACCAACCCCCACGATCCGCTGAACATCT
>CAYSFY010000155.1:3692-6601 GCA_964430285.1 uncultured Desulfobulbia bacterium | reverse complement strand
ATTACCGAGCCGAAAGAGATCTGCGGCGGCTGTCATACCGAGGTCTACAAAACACTCATGGAGAGCAAGACCAGACACACCAATCAGACCTGCTCCTTCTGCCATCCGAAACATGGTCAGATTCCGACCTGTCAGAAGTGTCATGCTAACCCCCACGGCGAGGCCATGGTTGCTCAATTCGGCGGCAAGTGCGGCGGCTGTCATGACATTGCCCATAAAATTAAGGGCCGCATGAAGGATGATAAGGAAGGATCGCTGACCGCGGAAGGTCGAAAAGGATTCTTGACCACGGTTCCGAAAAAGTAGTAGTAAAAATTCTCACCTAAGTGTAAAAAAGGGGTTATCAGTCGCGACTGATAACCCCTTTTTTTATATGCCCTATCGCCGCTCCCCATGACAACCATCGCCATCGATACCCTCTTTCACTCCCGGCCCGAGCCATTCATCTGCTGCACCAAGGAGGGCACTGTCTTGCTGGCCAACGCGGCCTGGTCCCGCTTTTGCGCTGAAATCCTGGGCACCCCCTTTGCCGCGGGCAGCAACTTCTTTGACCAACTCCCCCCGACAGTAACCGCACTCTGGCAGGGTTTGACACAGCAGACCTTGAAGAGCCGTCAACCCTGCCGGCTACGCCAACGAATCGCTGCCCTCTCCCAAGGGGAAGAACGCCTCTTCGCCCTCGACTTCGCCCCGATCAACGATCAGCACTCCCCCGCCGGGTGGTCTCTGTTGATCCACGACGAGCCCCAGGGCGATCCCGGCAGGGAGCAAGGCCCCTCCCTGGCCATTCATGCGCTCACGCAACCGCCGCTAGCGGACGAGGAACACCAGCAAACCAATGACCTGCTGGCCAAGGAGATTGCCGAACGCAAACAGGCGGAGGAGAATCTCCAGGAGAGCAAGGACCGTTTGACCCAGATCATCCATGGCAACTCGATTCCGACCTTTGTCATTGACCAGCATCACCGCATTACCCACTGGAACAAGGCCCTTGAACGGTTGACCGGCATCTCCAGCGCCGAGACGGTAGGCACCTCCAACCAATGGAAGGCCTTCTACTCCCACGAACGCCCCACCATGGCCGACCTGATCCTCGATCAGGCCCAGGAAGGGAAGATACGGCAATTCTATACGGACAAGTATATCCGCTCAAAGCTGTTGGAAGATTCCTACGAGGTGGAAGACTTTTTTGATTTGCAGGGCAAGAGCATTTGGCTGCTGTTTACGGCCGCCCCCATCAAAAGTAGGACCGGCGCGTTGATCGGCGCGGTGGAGACCCTGCAGGACATCACCCGCCGTAAGACCATGGAGCAGGAGATCCTGAGCTACCAGACCATCCTGGAGAACAAGGTGGAAGAGAGGACCCTGCAACTCAAGAAGACCTATGAGCAGCTGCTGCACGCCGAAAAGCTGAGCGCGGTGGGCAAGCTAGCCGCCTCCATCGCCCATGAGTTCGGTAACCCGATCATCGGTATCCGTAACTTTTTGAAAGGGATCCAGATGACCACGGCCTTTGATCAGGACGACGCCGAGATGTTGCAGCTGGCGATCACCGAGTGCCAACGGGTCAAGGACTTGATCAGCAACCTGCAGAACTTCAATCGTCCCACCAGCGGGGCCATGGCCCCCATGGATCTCCACCAGGCGATCAATGATCTGCTCCTGTTCTGCAAGAAAGGGTGCAAGGAGAAACGGATCGTGGTCAGGAAGAAATTCGCCCCTCACCTCCCCATGATCCATGCGGTCCACGACCAGATCAAACAGGTGATTTTGAATTGCCTAAACAACGCCCAGGAGGCCATCCCCGCCCATGGCGGCTCCATCTACCTGACCACCGAGTATACGGAGAGCACCGTTTTTCTCCACATTCGGGATACCGGCAAGGGGATCAATGAGTCCGACATGGTCTACATCTTTGAGCCGTTCTTCTCCACCAAACCGGCCGTGGAAGGGACCGGCCTCGGTCTGTCGGTCAGCTACGGCATCATGAAACGCCACCACGGCAAGATCGAGGTCAGCGAGACCTCGATCCATGGCACCACCTTTACCTTAAGTTTTCCAATACTACCGGCAGAAGAGTGTTTGCACCTTGAACCGTGAACCTTGGCCCGTGGTTTCGGTCTGCCTAAGCCGCGCGCGGGGATATGCAACCATCGCTGCTCTCACCTACGGAGGGATAATGAATCAACCTGTTTCAACCACTGCACCCAACACGCCATCCCGGACCAACACTGGCGGTCCGGCAACGCCAGCTCACCTGGTTTCGCGCCCCATGAGCAGCCTCTTCCTGCTCTGCCTGCTCGCCATACTCTGCCCCATGGCCGCATGCAAGCGGGCCCCGCTGCCGCCGCCGGTCGTCCTCTTCGATCAGGGGCACGGCCAACATTTTCTGGTGGGGAATCAAGGCGAGCTGGATCTCTCCAAACTGGGGGAGACCTTCAGCGGCCAAGGGTTTCAGCTGAAGACAACGGCGGCGGAGCAGCCCTTTAGCGATGATGCCTTGGCCGGGGTCTCGACCCTGATTATCTCCGGCGCCTTTAAGCCAATCAATGACCAGGAGATCGGAGTCATCAAGCGGTTCATCGACCAGGGGGGCCAACTCTGCGTCATGCTCCACATCGGCTCGCCGTTCGCGGCGCTGCTCCATGACCTGGGCGTGGATATATCCAACGGCGTCATCAGGGAGCGCGCCAACCTGCTGCCAGTGGACTCCGCCACCGACTTTTTCGTCACCGACCTGGCCGCGCACCCCATCACCCGCGGGCTTACCCGCATCAACCTGTACGGGGCCTGGGCCTTGAACACCGAGCTCGCCGCCAACGTCATCGCCAAGACCAGCCCCACGGCCTGGGTGGACCTCAACAACGACAAAGAGCTTGGTCAGGGGGATGCCAGTCAGGCATTCAGCG
>CAYSFY010000155.1:0-3645 GCA_964430285.1 uncultured Desulfobulbia bacterium | reverse complement strand
CTGAAGGAGGGGAGTTATTATTATTGATGGGCGGATAGGCGGGGATACGCACCCGCTCACTCCGGACCGCCGGGGATGACCACCGAGATGGAGCCCTCGTACACCGGCTCATCCATGGTGCCGTTGGCGATCGTGTCCACCGCGAAATGGAACTCATAGACCCCTGGGACCAGCCCATTGGCCACGGTCCGGTAGATTTCGTAGTTGTTCAAATTGAACAGAGGTCCTTGATAAAGCGGGGTGGCCACATCGGTCCAGGTGCGAATGGGCGTGAGCCACAACCGTTTCTCGTCCGGGGTATCATACCAGAACCAAAAATCGGCGGGCAGCCGTAGGCCAAAGGTGTAGAGGGAGCCAACAAAGGAGATGGGGTCCTTGGGGGAGAGGGTTACGAGCCCGCCAATGGCATTGGCGGTTAGGTTGACCAACGGCTCATCGAACTCCTTCTCTTCGGCAGCCCGGCGTTTGGGCCAGATGAAAAATTTTAACGTTTTAGGATAATTGCTTGCCTTGCCACTCTTCAGATTGACGGCATCGGCAAAATAGAGATTCAGGGGAGTCTGGGTGGCACTCCAATAGTCGCCCCCCCCTTGGACATTATTCACCCCCTGTTGATTGAGCCAGAGGGCACCGTCCTTCACCTCCGGATTGACCAACTCCTGCAACTCCCGCAGGGTTGGCATCTCCCAGTCATCGGCACTATTCTCATACCCCTTACAGGTAACATCGGTCTTGCCGGCCTTTGCCTTCACGGCGTTAAAGCGCTCGAGGACCGCGGCAATGTCTGTCCAACTCTGCTTCCCAAAGCAGTTGGCATCGGTCAGCCAATTGATCCCGGTAAGGGCATCCATGCTGGTGCCATCGCCGTTATCCATGAACCTGGGGGGGGGCGGCCAATGGATTTCGCTGACCATCGCCGGATCCATCGTCAACACGTACTCTGTCCGCACCCCCAGGTTGCCTCCCTTGCCGGCCTCCATCCGTGGCCGTTCAGGGCCAGGGGCCATCTGTCTGACGAGCAGGGCGCGATGCCTTGCGCTCTTGGGCACGGCCATCAAGGCCCCGGTATCCACATCAACGATAAAGCCCTGCGCCGGGGTAGCGGCCACGGTTGTCGCCGTCCAATAACCGGCGGCCATCTGCGTGAAGGGGTGGTTTGGGTGCAAGGCCGGGTAGTCATGCCCATAGTCAATAAGACTCCGCAGTTCATTGCTGTTCGGCAAGGACCAATCGCCATGCTCACTACGCAACGCCGGGCAGAGTGTGCCCTTCTCCCCGCCCAGCAACCTCCTGCCGACCACCAGCGCCTGTTGCCAATCGAGCCCCGAAAGACAGGAGCCATCCCGCAACCACATCAGACCGGTAGCGGTATCGGTGACCGTGCCATCGCCATGGTCGACAAACCGTTGCGGCGGCGGGGTTGCCGCTCCCGGACCCTTGCCCTGCGGCGCGGAAGAGGGAGGGGTCCCCTCGGCCTTGGCAGGGGCGCCCTTGGCCGCCCTTTCCACCCTGGCCATGAGCAACAAATGGCCTTCCAACTTATTGACAGGCAGGACTTGGCCATTGGCGAAATCCACCCCCCAGGCCTTCAGTCGCCCCTGATAGGGGGTTGCCGACCAATAGAGGCTATTCTCTATCTGGGCAAAGCCTGCCAGCCGAAGCTCCTCGCTCACCACCCCGGCCTCGGCATCAAGCAAGGAGTGCAACTGATCGACCCCGGGCAGGAACCAATCATGGTGCTTGCTTTTATGGTCAAGGCAAGTAATGGTCCCCTGATTAAACTCCTCCACCGTCTGCAGGGCCGCGGGCCATGGCCACGGACCAAAGCAATTGCCGACATTGAACCACATCAGGCCGGTCAAGGCATCGGAGATGGTGTTGTCGCCGTTGTTGATAAAACGGGGGTCGGGCCAGAGCTCACCGCGTTGGAACTCGCCATCTTGCCCTGACCCCTTAAAGGGAATGGGCTTACCGGACTGGTCATAGGTCGATATTTGACCGGTCCGCGGCAAGGAGAGCAAGGTGGTCACCACCGCGCCCGGGTCTGCCGCCGCCAACAAGGATGGCAGACCGAAAACCACCACCCCCGCCAGCAAGAGAGCGCGCGCCATGGCCAGGGCGGGCCAACGATGATGAACAGTGGTGTGCGCGCCCATCATCTCTTCCCCTGAGACTGAGTCTTGGCCTCTGTCTTGGCCTCTGCCTTGGCCCCTGCCTTGACCTCGGTCTTGGCCCCTGCCTTAGCCTCGGTCTTAGCCTCGGTCTTAGCCTCGGTCTTGGCCCCTGCCTTGACCTCGGCCTTAGCCTTACCTGTACCCGTGGGCCTTTCGCTTACAGTGGCCTCAGGTGGGGATGGGGTATCCAAGGGTTCCTCCCCCTTGCGGTTGAGGGCGGGCGCGGGGATGGCAGCGCCTGGGGATGCCGCTGGTGAGGACACGGGTTTACCCCCTTTTTTGGCCGGTGCCGGAGTTGGCCCCAGGCTGGGATCAAGGGTGATCAGGACCTCCAGGATGGGGGACTTATGGTCATCATTTTCCAGAAAGGCATCATCCACAAAATCCCCTTCCAACCTCTCACCCGTCTTGCTGACCATCACCCCGCGGCCATTGAACTTGTTATCCTTGAACATACCCCGGTATTCAGTGCCATCGACGGCGGTCAACACCCCCTGTCCCTTGAAGAGCCCCTTCTCGAACTGGCCCTTATAGGAGTGGCCGTCCCGCCAGGTCATGACCCCTTGACCAAAAAACTCGCCCTCCCGGAACTCACCCTCGAAGCGGGTACCATCACCCTGGACCAGGATACCGACCCCCTGGTACTTGCCCTCCTTGAATTGGCCGTTGAAAAGGGTCCCATCGGCAAAGGTCTGCTTGCCCACGCCTTCGAATTTACCCTCCTTGAATTGCCCCTCGTACGTCGTGCCATCCGCCTCGGTCAGCAGGCCACGGCCATGAAAGAGCTTGTTCTTGTAATCGCCATCATAGCGCCGGCCATCGGCCGCGATCATCAACCCTTTGCCGCGATGGAACTCACCGTTGCGCCATAGCCCTTCGTAATGAGAGCCATTGGCCAGGGTCATCTCGCCATCGCCGTTGGGTATGCCGTTATAGAACTGCCCTACATAGCGGCTACCGTCCGCTTCGATGCGCGTCCCCAGGCCCATGGACAACCCCTTCATGAACAACCCCTCAATAACGCTGCCGTCATGGAGGATGAGCCCCCCCTGGCCCCCAGGCAGCCCGTCCGCGAACTGACCGGCATACTTATCGCCGTTGGCAAAGAGCATCATCCCCTGGCCGTTTTGGCAGTCGCCCTGCTCGCACTTGCCGGGAGGCAACGGCGCGGCCGCTGCGGTCAGCGCGCAGATGACGAGCAACAGCCCGCTCACAATGGGAAAAAAATTACGAAATCGCATAATTCTTGACATTATAAACCATGATACAACTTACGCTATGGGCTATACTTCCATCCCGGAAAAATAAAAACGAGCGCACTGTGCCCCCACCTTCCACCTTGACCCCCTTGCAACCGCACGGACACTTGCCATGCCTGCCAAATCGGCCATGATCTTACTGCTCTGCGTCCTGCTCCTGTTGATGACCGGGCAACGGAGCGGCCATGCCAAGCCCGGAGAGGGGCTCTCGC
>CAYSFY010000154.1:281-10796 GCA_964430285.1 uncultured Desulfobulbia bacterium | reverse complement strand
GGCCCCTTGAACCCCATTCAAGTGCGCTACCAGACTGCGCTACATCCCGACCCAAAACTATTTCAATATATTCTTTATAGACAACAACTGCTTCTTGATCTCTTGCAAGAGCGTAAGCTCCATTTCAGATGTCGTCCCCTTCATATCATCTTTTGGTTTTCTCGCCAAGGACTTTCTGGTGCCAACGAGGGTCATTCCGTCCTCATGCAGCATTTTTTTGATGCGCAGGATATTTTCCACATCGACCCGGCGATACAAACGCTGTTGTGAACCTAAGCGCTGGGGCTTGATAATGGGAAACTCACCCTCCCAGTAACGCAGGGTATGGGCCTTGACCCCAGTCAAACGACAGACCTCTCCTATCTTAAAATAGACCTTGTCCGGGATATGAGGGTGTTCAGTTGGTCGGTTCGCCATGGGACTCTTGCCTGTTTGTGAGTCCATTACCTGGGTCCCGGCTAAATTCAGGAGCCCTTGTTGACCCTGTCACGTAACAATTTGCTCGGTTTGAAGGATATCATACTCCGGCTGGTGATCTCGATGGACTCTCCAGTCTTGGGGTTGCGCCCGATACGCGGGGACTTCTTTCTGATCTTGAAGGCGCCAAACTGGACCAGTTTGACCTCCTCCTCCGACAGTAGTGCCGCTTTGATGCGCTCAAAAAAGGCATCGACAATGGTACTGGCCAGCTGATTGGAAAAACCCATCTGGTCGTGAATGGCAGTGGCAAGATGCCGTCTGGTTATATTTTCGTCACTCATGTCAAACCTCACGCAAATGTCCATCGAAACGGGAACGAATCAGATCAATCACCTGCCCTTGCACCTGACCGACGCTATTGTCATCAAGGGTCTGTTCCTCTGAATGATAGGTGATGGAGAGGGCCACACTCTTCATGCCGTCGGCAATGGGCTTGCCGCGATAGACATCAAAGATCTCTACACGGCTTACCAAGGCCAAGCCCTGTGCCATAATGGCACTGACAATGTCCCCCGCGCCAATGGTCTCGGGGACCACCACGGCCAGATCCCAAGAGACGGAGGGGAATTTGGACAAGGGCCTAAAGAGCGGTGTTACCGGCTTCAGTGCGGCAACGGCATCCAGATCCAAATCAAGAAAATAAACGGCCTGCTTGATCCCAAACCTCTTTTGGGTTACGGGTGCAACTCTGCCCAATAATCCCAGCACCCTCTCGCCAACACGAACCATGAGTACAGCGTCAGCATCGGCATAGAGCGGCGGATCCGATATTTGCTCAAATTCTGGCGCGAGAATCCCCAGTTGGGTTAGGATGCTCTCCACCATGCCCTTGAGATCAAAGAGATCAACGGTCCGCTGGCCATAGTGATAGACCGGGGCACCAACACCCGGTCGACCAGAGAAGACGGCGCTAAGGCGCATGGCTTCTCGCGGTTGTTCTTGGCCGGCAAGGGGCCAAAAGACCTTACCGATCTCAAAAAGAGCGCAATCAAGATTCTGACGATTGACGTTATGTTTGAGGTTTTCCAACAGACCGGGGAGGAGCATGGTGCGCATCACTCCTTGGTCATCCGCCAAGGGATTTAAGATCTTGACTTGCACACGCAAGGGGTCATCCGGTGCCAGACCCAAGAGATCGGCATAGCGTTGGGAGGTAAAGCTATAGTTGACTGCCTCATAGACGCCAAAGGCCACCATGATCGCGGACAACCGCGTGCGCAGCAGGCGAGTTGGGTCCTGTTCCGAGAGGGCCATGGGCACGACGGGCATGGTCACGGGGATCGCATTATAGCCGTTCAACCTAGCCACCTCTTCGATCAAGTCGATCTCCCGCTCCAGATCCACGCGAAAACTGGGGGGATGGACCGTTAAGGTGTCATGGTCAAGGGGGTGACAGGGAATGGCGATGCGCCCTAACAGCCCGGCAATCTCGTCCATGGTAAAATTGATGCCCAGGCGCGAGGAGGCGCGGCTCACCCGCAAGGAGATGGCGGGAGGGGGGGCCAGAGCGGCAAAGCAATCAACCCCGCCGTCCATGAGTTTAGCGCCACACACCTCAACCATGAGTTGGGCAGCCCGTTCCAGGGCGTTAATGGTCCCTTGGGGATCAACCCCGCGTTCAAAACGATAGGAGGCGTCCGTAGAGAGGTTAAGGGCTCGACTGGTACGGCGAACGCTTAAGGGGTTAAAGTAGGCACTCTCCAACAAAATATCCGTGGTTTGCGCTGTTACCTCCGAGTTCTGGCCTCCCATGACTCCGGCCACCGCCACCGGCCGCTCAGCGTCACAGATCAAGAGCATCTCGGGATCCAGTTTCCGTTCCACGCCGTCCAGGGTGGTCATGGTCTCGTCTGCCTTGGCCTTGCGGACGATGATCCTGCCACCGGCAAGGGTGGCAAAGTCAAAGGCGTGCAGGGGCTGGCCATACTCCAGCATCACAAAATTGGTGATATCGACGACATTATTAATTGGTCTAAGCCCCACGGCCAACAACAGCCTTTTCAACCACCAGGGCGATGGAGCGATGGTGACCTGTTTGAGCAGGCGGGCCGCATAGCGTGGGCAGGCGTCAGGGGCCTGGACCTCAACGGCAAAGGTGCCGTTGTCCACCAGAGGGTTGGCCGCAGAGACCGGCACAGTCAAGGTGTTGCCGGTGACACCGGCCACCTCGCGGGCCACCCCGATGAGGCTCGTGCAATCGGCCCGGTTGGGGGTGATATCAACCTCAATCATGGTATCGGCAAGGGCCAAGGCCTGGGTCAACGAGTCGCCACAGGCACAGCTCTCGGGTAGATCCATTAGCCCTGCACTCTCGTGGGCAATCCCCAACTCCGCTGCTGAGCACAACATCCCTTCCGAGAGCTCCCCTCGAATCTTAGACTTTTTAATCTGCATCCCGGAGGGCATGGTACACCCCGGCAAGGCGATGGGGGCCAGCATTCCGGCCCTGACATTGGGGGCACCGCAGACAATCCGTTTTTGTTCATCCCCAACCATGACATCACAGAGGGAGAGTTTGTCGGCATTGGGGTGCTTGGCAACGGTGATGACTCTGGCCACCTTGATCCGCTCCAGACCGGGATAGAGCGCTTCAACCGCATCGACCTCCAGGCCAAGCATGGTCAGCCGGTCGGCCAACTCCTCGGCGGAGAGGTCGAAATCAACGTATTGTTTGAGCCAGTTTATGGTAAATTTCATCGACGTGGAAATCAGTTACGCACTGAAGGTCATAAAATGAGGGGTATGGACGGGGCAGCGTCCACAGGCAACCATGACAAAAGCAAACGAGATATGGCTTTACCTGCGCACGCTATCTTATGTTGTCAGAATCGCAAAAAAATCGTGAAGCTGACCATCTGCCGATGCAATTTCAATGTGTAACGAAACGTACCAGCGGCGGTTGAGCGGTTCTTGCGAAACCGTCAAAATTGATAGTTTCGCGAAAAGTCGTGAAGCTGAGCATCTGCCAATGCAATTTCAATGTGTAACGAGGCGTACCAGCGGCGGTTGAGCGGTTTTTGCGAAACCGTCAAAATTGACGCAGAAAGCGAATGTCGTTTTCGTAGAAGAGCCGGATGTCTGTGATACCATACTTCAACATGGCAATTCGCTCGACCCCAAGACCAAAGGCGAAACCGCTGCACTGTTCCGGGTCATACCCCACCTTCTTGAAGACCTCGGGGTCAATCAAACCGGCACCCAGGATCTCAAGCCATCCGGTCTGCTTGCACACCCGGCACCCCTTGCCGCCACAGATGACACAGGCAATATCGACCTCGGCACTGGGCTCGGTGAAGGGGAAAAAACTGGGACGGAAACGGATGGCAGTGGTGGGAGAGAAGACCTGGGCAATAAAAATCGACAGAATCCCTTTCAGGTCGGCAAAGGAGACATCACGATCGACCAGAAAGCCTTCTACCTGATGAAACATGGGGGTGTGGGTGATATCGGAATCGCAGCGATAGACCTTCCCCGGTGCGATCATCCTAATCGGGGGTGGGGTCTTTTCCATGGTCCGCACCTGCATGGGAGAGGTATGGGTGCGAAGCAGGACATTACTGCTGATATAGAAGGTATCATGCATATCCCTGGCCGGATGGTGGGGGGGGATATTGAGCCCTTCAAAATTATAGAAATCAAGCTCGATGTCTGGTCCTTCCGCCACGGCAAAACCGAGGCGCTCAAAGACGCCACAGATCTCAGCCATGACCTGCGACACCGGATGCTGCTTGCCAAAGGGGATAGTCCTTCCCGGCAAGGTAAGGTCATCCTTTGCTGCTACGGCGCGTCCCTTAACGACAGCGGAAAATTCAAGCCCTAAGAGTTTCTCGGCGAATGCAGCCTCCAACTCTAGCTTGAAGTCGTTGGCCAGTTTGCCCAGCCGTGGACGTTCCTCTTCACTGGCGCTGCCGAGACTACGCATGACAGAGGAGAAGAGTCCTTTACGGCCCAAATACTTGACCCGGCAGGTTTCAACAGCTTGGCCATCCTGGGCCGAGGCTAGACATGCTAAGGCCTCGGCCTGCAGACGTAGGAGTTCGTCTTCCATTGGATCAGACGGAGGAAACCTTAAGAGGCCAGTTTGGTGATCTGGGTGAAGGCGTTGGGGTCAAGGATGGCCATGTTGGACAGGACCTTACGATCCAATTCGATCTTGGCCTTCTTCATGCCACCAATCAATTTGCTATAGGAGAGACCGTTCATTTTGGCAGCGGCAGAGATGCGGGCGATCCACAATTTCCTGAAATCACGTTTTTTCTGACGACGATCCCGGAAGGCATAATTCAAGGCACGATCCACCGCCTCGGATGCGCTCCTGATCAAGCGATGACGTGCTCCGACATACCCCTTAGCCATCTTCAATATTCTATTTCTCCGGCGACGCGCTTTAAAACCACGACTGACTCTTGGCATCGTATTCTCCTTTATCGATAAACTGGTTATTTATTAAATTTACTTGTGAGGTGTGGCACGTTAAACATCGATTTCGCCAGGAATTAATGACCGAATTCCTAAAATGAAGAGGTCGCACAACTGTGCGACCATCCCTAGGGCACGGATCAAAAAACCTTTCAGAATCCCAGAAGCAGTCTCTATAGGTAGGGGAGCAACTTCCGGATATTCGGTGCGTTCGTTGCGTCCACCACTGTTCCTTGGCGCAAATTTCTCTTTCTCTTGGTGGACTTCTTCGTCAGAATATGACTGGAGAAGGCCTTACTGCGTACTATTTTGCCCGAGGCACTCATCTTGAATCTCTTGGCAGCACCTCTATTGGTTTTCATCTTTGGCATACCATCTCTCCCTTATTGTTTTGGACCAACATACATAACCATCTGTCGGCCTTCCATCTTCGGTTCCTGTACAATGACAGCCACATCGACCAAGGCCTCGACAATCTTCCTCATGGTTTCACCGCCTTGAGTTTCGGAATAGACAATCTCACGGCCACGAAAACGCACGGTAACTTTGACTTTATTTTTTTGTTCTAGAAACTTACGGATATTTTTAATTTTGAAATCAAGATCGTGCTTTTCAGTCTTGGGCCGAAGTTTAATCTCCTTGACCTCAATCACTGTCTGCTTTTTCTTGGCTTCGGCCTGCTTCTTACTCAATTCATAACGGTACTTGCCATAATCCATGATCCGGCAAACAGGGGGATCGGCATTGGCTGATACTTCAACCAAGTCCAACCCTGCTTCTTGCGCGGTCCTTATGGCCACAGCGACAGGAAGGATGCCCAACTGCTCGCCGTTATCAGCAATAACACGTACTTCCTTGTTATTGATCTGATTATTAATTCTGACCCGTGTTTCTACGCCTTTAGTGGCCGCCTTACTTTTCCCTTTAATACTCCCACCTCATGCTCTAGGGTTTGTCAACAAAGTCTTAATCCGCTGAAACCGGTATTCGACTTTCCATCCTGATCATCTCAATCAACTCGGGGATAGACATTGCCGGTAAATTCTGCCCATCCCGAAGGCGGACAGTAACCTTCCGTTCTTCGACTTCCTTATCGCCAATGATCAGCATGAACGGAATCTTAAGCAGTTGCGCCTGCCGAATCTTGTAGTTGAGTTTTTCGTTTCGGAAATCCTTCTCCGTGCGGATACCGGCCTTTTTCAGTTGCCGATAGACCTCTTCGGAAAACTCTGCCTGGCCATCGGAAATATTCATCACCCTGGCCTGAACCGGTGTCAACCACAGGGGAAAGGCCCCGGCATAGTGTTCGATGAGCACTCCAAAAAAACGTTCCAGGGAGCCCATCAACGCCCGGTGGATCATGATGGGTTGATGTTCGGCCCCGTCTTCACCGGTATAGGTGATGGCAAAGCGTTCCGGGAGATTGAAATCGACCTGGATGGTGGAGCACTGCCAGTATCGGCCGAGAACGTCTCGAATCTTAATGTCGATCTTGGGACCATAAAAGACACCCTCGCCGGGATCGACTGCAAAGGGTAACCCCTTCTTGTCCAAGGCCAGCTTCAGGGCGTTGGTGGCTTTCTCCCAATTTGCGTCACTGCCCACGGACTTTTCCGGCCGAGTAGAGAGATAGACCTGATAATCATCAAAGCCAAAGGTCTTCAGAATATGCAGGTTCAGGTCAAGAATATTAAAGATCTCAGTCTCCAGCTGCTGGGGCAGGCAGAAGATGTGGGCATCATCTTGAGTGAAGCCGCGCACCCGCATCAAACCATGCAAGGCCCCGGTCCGCTCGTAGCGATATACCGTGCCGAGTTCACACCAGCGGATGGGGAATTCACGATAACTGCGCTTTCGGGTTTGGTAGATGGCAATATGGAAAGGACAGTTCATCGGCTTAATTTGGTAGCTGACTTCGTCAACTTCCATGGGCGAGAACATATCCTCCACATAAAAATCAAGATGCCCGGAGGTCTTCCACAGATCACGCCTGGCTATCTGGGGGGTGAAGAGCAACTCATAATCATGGCGGTAATGCTCTTCCTTCCAATAGTCTTCTAGGATCTTGCGTAGTTGAGCACCCTTGGGTTGCCAGAGGATGAGGCCGGGTCCGACCTGATCGCTGATGGTGAACAACTCCAGCTCTTTGCCAAGTTTGCGGTGATCGCGCTTCTTGGCCTCCTCCAGCCGATGGAGGTAGGCCTTTAAGGCCTTGGCATCGGCAAAGGCGGTACCGTAGAGACGCTGGAGCATGGCATTTTTCTCGTCACCACGCCAATAGGCCCCAGCCACTTTGATGATGGTAAAGGCCTTGAGCCAACCGGTGCTGGGGAGATGGGGTCCGCGGCAGAGATCAACAAAATCTCCCTGGCGGTAGAGGCTGACCGTGTCGGCATCAATCCCTTCAATGATCTCGACCTTATAGCGCTGCCCCTTATCCTGAAAAAGACGGATGGCTTCCGTCTTGCTGACCTCACTGCGGACAAAGGGGTTGTCCGCATCGACAATCACCTGCATGCGGGCCTCGATCTTGGCGAAGTCATCGCTGGAGAAAGGCTCTTGCTTATCGAAGTCGTAATAAAACCCGTCTTCCACCGACGGACCAATGGTCACCTGCACCTCTTGCCCATAAGTGTCAAGGACGGCCTGGGCCATAATGTGGGCGGCACTGTGACGGAGGATGTCCAGCCCCTCGATGCTGTCGATGGACACCGGCTCAACAACGGCACTGTCGGCTATGGTCGCGCTCAAGTCAACCAGCAGGCCATTCACCTTAGCGGCGACAGTACTCTTCCTCACCTTGCTTGAACACAACGATTTGATGGCCTCGGCAACAGTGGATCCGGAAGGCAGGTCCTGGCCCTCGCCGGTTGGCATGGTAATTCTTATGTTGCTCATTGCGCTTAAGCCCTACTCGGAGGAAATACAACCTTTATGATGACTGCACAGGTGGACTCATTGGCTTCCCTATTGGGAGGGGAGATGCCCTGAGGGCTTAAGCATTGGCAACGGATATTCAATGGGCTACCCAATACCCAATACCCATCCGCCAAAGCCATTTCAGCCTATCTACTTCATGCCGTTAAGACAAAACAACAGAGGGGGTCCTTCCGGACAGCCAAAACAGCATAATGCGCCTTAAGGGGAAGGAGCAGAATCGCACACGTTGTTCGGTAACGGCTCCTAGAAATAGTTACCCCTAATGAACAAATAAGCTCCGTACTCATGTACGAAGCTTATCAATTTTGGTAGGCACGAGCGGATTTGAACCGCTGACCTCTTGCGTGTCGAGCAAGCGCTCTAACCAACTGAGCTACGCGCCTAGGAACCATTATGTTTGATATCGATGCAGAATGCCTCAATCCGGTCGTGAATACCAACTATTGAGATTCATGTCAAGGATATTATCTTAATTCATTTGTTTATCCGCCTGGATTCAATGGCTCGGGCCAGGGTATGTTCATCGGCATATTTGATGTCCATGCCCAACGGAATTCCACAGGCCAGCCTGGAGACCGTTACCATGCCCTGCAGCCGATCAGCGAGATAGGCCGCAGTGGCCTCACCAGGAACAGTGGAACTGGTGGCGATCAACACCTCCTTGATCCCGCCCCGCCTGACCCGGGCCAACAGGGCATCGACCTTGATCTCGGCCGGACCGATACCGTCCATGGGTGACAATACCCCGTGCAGGATATGGTAGACCCCGTGGAAGGCCCCAGTCTTCTCAATGACCATGAGATCGCCAGGTCCTTCAACAACGCAGACGAGCTGGTCATCACGTTTGGCATCACCACAGATCTGACAGGGATTATGTTCGGAAAAGGCAAAACAGGTCTCGCATAGACGAATAGCACCATGGAGCTCCGCCAGATTGGTGGCCAGTCCTTGGGCCTCGGCCTCGGGACGCCGCAGAATGTGCAGGGCCAGCCGCGTAGCGGTCTTCTTGCCAATCCCCGGGAGACGCTCAAAATCATGAATCAGACGGGCCAAGGCCGCCGGCACGACTTCCATTACGGTTTACGCAATCAGCCGAACATACCGGAGAGCCCCGGGATGTTCATACCGCCCGTCAACTTCCGCATCTCTCCCTGCATGGCCTCCCTGGCCTTGCGCATGGCATCATTGATACCGGCCACAATCAGGTCCTGAAGCAGAGCGGGGTCATCGGGATTGATGAGCTCTCGTTCGATGGTGATGGCCAGCAGTTCATTTTTGCCGTTGACCGTAACCGTCACCATCCCTCCGCCCACAGTTGAGGTGATCCGTTGGCCAGCCAACTCATCTTGGATGTCGGCCATGCGTTTTTGAAAAATTTGGGCCTGCTGCATCACTTGATTGATATCCATATAACTTAGCCTCCTCGTTAATCAGCGTCCCCCGCCCCCTGGGACAAAAAAAATTATTTAAGGCGGTTGCCCCTTGCCATCACCGGCTCCGGGGGCCAGTCCTGATCCCAGCAATGCGGCCGCCAAAGACCTCCACGGCTATCTGCACCCGAGGATCCTTGGCCAAGGCGCGACGCTCCTCTTGTGGTTGATCGACTTCGCCCCCCCCGCTCTCACCGGCCACTACAATACGGACGGCAAGCTCCCGCTGGAAAAAATCCTGAGCAAACTCCGTTAACAGTTTACGATTGTCTGTCTCCTGGAGCATGTGACACTCCGACGACTCATCATAACGGATAACCAGCGCCCCACCCTCTTCCGTCACCTTATCCGCCTGACTCAAGGTTACCGCCATCCATTTTTTTCTCTCGCGGATATGGTCGATGAAGGCCTCCCAATCCCGCTTCACATCACGTGCCCTTGCCGATGTGGTGGAGGGTATGGAGTGGGCGGCATGGGGGTGGCTCTTGGTGGTGGGGGGGGGGGGGGGAGGAACGGCATCCATCTCGTCTTGGTCCTCATCGCCATCGACTTCGTCAGGAGGCACAAGAATGGCCGGTTGGCCAACCGCGGGTTTAACGAGATCGGATGAAAGAACCCTCGGGGCGCTGGTACTTGCTTCTGCCCTGCTGGGTGTTTGGAGGATGGGACTCGCTTCGTTCACGGTTCCCGGTCCCTGCGACACAGTAATGGTGGCGAGAGGCCGAGGGGCAACCGGTGCGGTGGGCAGTGGCTGGGGGTGCCCGGCTAGCAGAGCGTCCAGGCGTGACAAGATAGAGGAGATGGGCACAATGCTGCCGACCTGTACCGCCTTCACAAAGAGCATCTCCAAGACCATCCGCGGATGGGCCGCGTGCTGCATCTCTTCAACCCCTCTCATCATCAGACCGAACAAGGCACTTAAGGTCTCAATGGAGACGTTGGCGGAGAGATCGGTAACCATCGCCATCTCCTGTTCGGAGAGATCGAGGATGGTGGCAGGGGCCTTACTGGTCTTGGCAATCAGAAGGGCACGGCAGAAAAAGAGGAGGCCATGGGCAAAACGTTTCAGGTCCATACCCTGGCTGTAACTCTCGTTTAACAGGGTCAACGTGGAGGCCAGGTCGCTTGCCAGCAGTGCGGCCGCGATTTGGGCAAAGATGCGTCTGTCAACCAGGCCAAGGACCAGACGCAGGTCCTCTTCCGTAACCGTATCACCACCAAAGGAGAAGATCTGATCCAAGAGACT
>CAYSFY010000154.1:0-271 GCA_964430285.1 uncultured Desulfobulbia bacterium | reverse complement strand
CTTAAGCCGTCGCGGACACTGCCATCGGCCTCGCCGGCGATAATCTCCAGGGCGGATTGGCTGATCGTCACCCCTTCCCGATCGGCAATCATGGCGAAAAAGGTAAACAGGTCCTTAAAGGTTACCCGTTTCAACTCATAGCGTTGGCAACGGGAGAGGATGGTCACCGGCACCTTGTGAATCTCGGTGGTGGCAAACATGAAGAAGACGTGTTCGGGAGGCTCTTCCAGGGTCTTCAACAGGGCATTGAAGGCCTCGGTGGTCAACATGT
>CAYSFY010000153.1:0-10909 GCA_964430285.1 uncultured Desulfobulbia bacterium | reverse complement strand
TGAGCGGCAGTTGGACGCCCGGACCCTGGCCCAGGTCAAGATCGCGGTGGTGGGCACTGCCACGGCGGCGGAACTGAAGAATTACGGGCTCAAGGCCGATCTCCTGCCGGCCACCGAGTTCACCGGCGAGGGCTTGGCCCAGACCCTGATCGACCAGGGGGCGGGTCAGGCCCGGTTCCTGTTGCCCCGGGCCGCCAAGGCCAACGAGGCCCTGCCCGAGATCCTGCAGCAGGCAGGGGCTACGATGACCATTGTCCCGGTCTACCAAAACGTCCGCCCCCAGGGCCGGGAAGAGGCCTTGCGCCAGGAGTTTCAGGAGCAGATCGACATGGTGACCTTCACCTCCTCCTCGACCTTCACCAACTTCACCTACATGCTGAACCCCAAGGACGAGGCCGAACTGCACCAACTCCTGAACGGGGTCAAGATCGCCTCCATCGGCCCGGTCACCGGCAAGGCCATCCATAAGCGGGGTCTTAGCGTGGACGTGCAACCCACGGAGAGCTACTCCATCCCCACCATGGTGGAGGCCATCACCCGCTTCTACAGCGGCGAGTGAACGATCGGGGGAGTGGCCAGGGTTGTTGGCACTCCCCCGTTCCGTTCAACCTTCCTTGTTATCTCCTCCAGTTAACCAAATTGCCGCGCTGTTTTTTTACCTTCAAGGGGCTACTGTCGCGCGTATTGAGCGCCGACGGGACCAAGTTCAGAGTTTCGCCATAGGTTACGAAGCGTGCCTGCGGAGGTTGAGCGGTTTTTGTGAAACCGTCAAAGCTCCTTCAGCCCATACCCACCTCCATCACCACCGCCTCCCAGGGCAGGGCCTCGGGGTTGACCTCGCTGACCCGGGCAATCACGGGGTGGCCTTTATCCATGAGGTTGGCCGGGATCTCATTTAAGCGGCGGGGGAGGTAGCCCAGCTTGTGGCCGGAGGCGGCGAAGACGGCGATGGCCAGCGGGTCGTGGCGGTTTTCCGGCTCGCGGCGCAGGGTGAGGAGGTTGCCGGGCTGCAAGCGGGGCAAGAGCTGTTGCCCTTCGTTGTACTGGAGTCCGGCCACGGTGCACAGGCAGAGGGGCACGGCCTTGGCGTCCGGTTTGACTGGGTAGTCCTCTTCCGCTCCCTTGCGGAAGAGGAGGGTGCTGACCAGGGTGGCTGAGAGTTGCAGGAATCTTCTTCTGTGCATGGCATCACCTATCAAGGTTGGAGTTGGAGAGCCGGGTTATCCGGTTGCGGTTGCCGAGGGATGTCTGTTGCCGGGAACAGGGGTTGCGCTTTGGTCTTTATCCCTCTCCCGACAGGAGAGAGGAGTTGGCCACGGCGTCAACTTCGGGATTCCAGGCCCGCTGCTGTCCGCACTCTACCATGGGACCCTGGACAACTCGTGTCCAGGGTCTCTCTTTTTTTGCTCAGTTTGCAAAAAAAAATGGCCTGATTTTTTTTGCGGTCATCACCAGTCATGTCAGGTGGTGAATAGTTCGCCTAAATCGCCCCCCCCTGTCCATCATTTTCCCACATCCGCGTATCTTTTGCCCATGGCCGCGATCTCCTCTCGGATCTCGCTTCTTAGTGCCTCGGGGGTCACCACCTCTACCCCGGCCCCGAACTGGAGGACCTTGGACTTGATCTCGCGCAGGTCGGCCATGGGCAGGGAGAGGAGGAGGCTGCCATCGGTCTCGATGGTCATCTCTTGCTTGGGGTGCCAGTGTTGCTCCTTGATCCAGGGTGCTCGGTCAGGCGTGAAGCGGAGGGTCACGGGGAAGGTCTCGGCGGCCTGAAAGATCCCGAAGGCGCCGTGGAGCAGGGGGCGCCACTCCGCTGGTGGGCGCTCTTTGAAGGTCTCGTTGGTCACAGTCAACTCCTCCATCCTGGCGAGGAAGAAGCTGCGCCACTCTTGGCGCAGGGTGCACCAGGCCAGGAGGACCCAACTGCCCATGTAGTGTTGGAGGTGGTGGGGGTGGACAATGCGCAAGGTGGTGGCGTGGCCGTGGGGTGAGCGATAACGGCAGGAGATGCTCCGCCTGGAGACCAGGGCCTTGACCAGGAGTTGAAAGGTCTCGGCCTGACCGGGGCTATAGCCGTGCCAGGTGGCGGAGAAGACCTGGTCGATGAACTCTTCGCTCAAGCCCACGCCACTGGTTTGCGCAAAGAGTTTCCTGCCGAAACGGGAGATGGCCCGGCTGATGACGCCGCCGGCGCTCCCCGAGAGCAGGGTTCTGGCCACCAGGATGGCCAGCAACTCCTCCTGGGTCACTGTGAAGGGTGGCAGGGAGAAGGCACTGTCGCTATAGGTGTAGCCCTTGCGGGTGGCGTCGTACTCCAGGGGGGCATCGAGCATGGTGGTCATGTAGTCGATGGCGCGGTGGGCGGTCTTCTCGGAAAACTCGAACTTGCGGGCCAGGGTGGTGGCATTGGGGTAGCGCCCCTGGCGGATCTGCTGGTCGAACCAGATGTAACGTTCATAGGTCAATTGCGCACCCACAAGGCACCTCCTGTATTGTTATTCCGTGGTCAAGGACAATGGCCCAGGGACTTGGGCCGCAGGCGGATGGGGCGCCTGCCGGGCAAGAGGGTGGGGGGTATTCCCTTACCACTCCTCCATGGCCTTGCCCCGTTCAACGATGTTGTTGATGGCGGCGCAATTGCGGGCGCTTAGGGTGACCTGATCGGCGAGCAGGGTATAGAGTTCGTCCTCCTCGCCAAGCAACTCTCCCGCCTGCCGCAGAAAGATGCGACCCTGCTCCAGGTACTCCTGGGCCAGGCCCAGCAACACCTTCCTCTGCTCATGCCGCTTGCGTTCGGCGGCAAGCACCGGCAACAGTCTCTTGATGGAGAATTCGACCAGCAGGTCCCGGGGCACGCGTTGTTGTTGGGCCATGGCGTCCAAGGTCACCAGGGAACTTCTGCTGATCACGAAGGTCTTCTGCTGACGTTCCCGCGCGCTGGTAGTGCCCCCATGGGCCTCGACCGCCATCTCTCCGAGAGCACCAATGTCCTCGATCAGGTGATCGAAGAGCGATTTCTGCTTGATCCCCAGTTGCGCGGCAATGACACCGAGCAACTCGATTGCCTCTTTGGGTAGGGTGAAGGTGGCCCTGACCGACTGCCTCCCTTTTAGGGTATCGAAGGAGAGTTCGAATTTTGTGGTCCGCATCTCTGTTGCCTGGTTGATTTTTGGTGCCAACATCGGTTGCGCGTTTTTCACGAAACCGACGACGTTTTCTGTCATCACTGTTCCATATCGTTTTGTTATTACCTTGTCAATTCATGCTTAAAAAGTAATGGTCGCCAACAGCGATGGACCGAGGAACTGCCTGGCAGCGTTGTTAACCCGCTGTTCTCGTGCGCAAGGCATTCACCAATTGAGGTGACCGGCTTTTTGGCGCCGGATTGCTTCGTGGCCCGTGCGCTCTGGTTGATTATCACCCCGTCGTGTGATCGCCAGTCGTCTCACCCATTTCATGCCAATAGCCATGCTCAAATAGCCTTGCTGTTGATTGCCTTAGGCCTTGGCGAACACTTAGAGTTCATGGCACCCAGGCTGGCGGTCAATAAATAAGTTGCCTCCCTTGACCTAAGTCAAGGTCTCACCCCGCACTCTCCACTATAACTTGGGGGAAGCACGGTCATTGCCCGCGCCATGGGCGGTGACCCAACCATTATCCCAACAAGGAGGAGAGAGAAGATGAAGAGAGAGCTGAAAAAGTTTGTCATGACCGGAGTGGCCTTGCTGCTCATTGCCCTGCCCAGCTTAGCCGCCGCGGCGGAGAGCGCCTGCGTCGGCTGCCACAAGGAGATCACCCCGAGTATTGTGAAGGATTTTCTCTCCGGGGCCATGGGCCAGTCCGGCATGGACTGTGCCGCTTGCCACGGCAGCGGCCACAGCACCAAGGACGATGCGGCCAAGGCCACCATGCCCACGGAAAAGACCTGCCAGAAATGCCATCAGCAGCAGCACGACCAGTACGCCGACGGCAAGCACGCCCTGGCCTGGGTCGCCATGTCCTCCATGCCCACCAATGGCATTCAGCCCCACGCCTATATCCAAGGCTTGAAGGGGTGCGGTGGCTGTCACAAGGTGGGCATCCGCGACGAGGCAGCCAAGGCCGCCTCTCCCTATGGCTCTCCCTGTGACTCCTGTCACACCCGCCACAAATTCTCCAAGGCCGAGGCCAAGAAGCCGGAGGCCTGTCAGACCTGCCATATGGGCTTTGACCACCCCCAGTGGGAGATGTGGTCCGGCTCCAAGCATGGGGTGATCTACCAGACCGAAGGCGACACTGGTCGCGCCCCGACCTGCCAGACCTGTCACATGGAAGAGGGGAACCATCGGGTGATGACCGCCTGGGGCTTCCTGGCCCTGAGACTCCCCGAGGCGGATGCCGAGTGGATGGGCTATCGCGCCACCATCCTCAAAGGGCTGCAAGTCCTGGATCCCCAAGGCAACGCCACCCCCCGTCTTGATCTGGTCAAGGCCGGCAAGATCGCCCGTTTGACCAAGGAGGAGTGGCAGTCGGAACGGGATCGCATGCTCAACGTGTGCGCTAAGTGCCACAGCCGTAAGTACGCCCAGACCAACCTGGAGAACGCCGATGCCATGATCAAGGAGGCCGACAAGCTGATGGCCACGGCCATCGAGACGGTGGCCAATCTCTACGACAAGGGGATCATTAAGCCGGAGGCCAATAAAGTGGCCTACCCTGACCTCTTGACCTTCTACGATGCCATCACCCCCATCGAGCAGACCCTCTATGTCATGTTCCTGGAGCACCGCATGCGCGCCTTCCAGGGTGCCTTCCACATGAACCCCGACTATGTCACCTGGTACGGTCTGGCCGAGATGCAGAAGGACCTGGTGGAGATCAAGCACGATGCGGCGGTCATGCTGAAAGAGGCGAAACTGTGATGGTCGTGCAAAAAGTCGCGGAGCTGGCCCGTTGCCAACCCCATATCAAGAGGGCGCATTAGCTGCCGGCGTCGTTGAACCGTTTTTGCGAAACCGACACACAGTGATGCGAGCCGTGGGTGGATAGGTTGTGAGGTTGGAGGGGGGAAGCAATTGGCCTGCGGGAGTCCGCTGACGGTCGCTGGCCAAGCGCTTACCCCCTTCACCCTCCAGGCTCAATCACATCCGAGCTGGAGAGTATTACCAATACCGGGAGACGGTCCTTGCGGATCGGGTCGTTCTTCCGGCATTTTTTTTGGCCAAGCACCGGGTGGCTGTGAGCATCCTGAAGAAATCCGATTGACAGCGCGCATCAATGTCGCGCACACTAATGAAACTTTAGCCGCTTGGGTGTCGCACGCCGCAACTCTTGCCCGGGTTGACGGCCACCCTCGCTCCCACCCCAAATCCAGCCATCAAGGAAGAATCATGCGTACCCAAGTCACTTTGAATACCAAGCTCACCGGCGTCCTCGCGATGTTTTTCCTGATTGGCTTGGTCAACGCGGTGATCATCACCTCCGTGGTCAGCCAGCAGAAGGCGACCAGCCGGGCGATCAATCTTGCCGGCCGCCAACGGATGCTCAGCCAGAAGATGACCAAGGAGGTGTTTCTGGCCCATGACGCCGAGAACGCGGTCGAGCTGAAGGAGCGGGTGGCTGAAATCGAAAAGACGGTGGCCCTATTTGATACCACCTTGCGTGGCCTGCTGATGGGCGATGCCGGCCAGGGTCTGAAGGCGGTGGGGGATGAAGCGACTCGCCAGAAACTGTTGGCGGGTCAAGGTCTGTGGCAGGAGTTCTCCGGCGCCATCAAGAGCTTTCTGGCCAAACCGAAGGATTCACCGGAGCAGCTTGCCTCCCTGGCCCTGATCCGTACCAAGAACCTGCCGCTGATGAAGTGCATGGACGAGGCGGTCACCCTCTATGAGAAGAGTAATGACCTGAACACGGTCATTGTCATCCAAGGGGTGCTGCTGCTGATCATCACCTTCACCACCATCTCGGGGCTGATCTTTATCCGCAGGTCCATTACCGGGCCGCTGAAGACCCTTGCCCGCACCTTGGGCCAGAGTTCGACCAATATCGAAGGGCTGGCCGGCACGGTGGCCGCCGCTGCCACCAGCATTGCCGACAACGCTTCCAGCCAGGCGGCCGCGGCCGAGGAGTCCTCCGCCTCCCTGGAAGAGATCTCCAGCATGACCCGCCAAAACGCCGAACACTCCACCACCGCCAACGCCGAGATGCAACACACCAAGGAGATTGCCGAGAAGGCCAACACCTTTATGCAAGAGATGAACACGGCCATGGGCGACATCCTGAGCGCCAGCCAGGAGACCCAGAAGATTGTCAAGACCATTGACGAGATCGCCTTCCAGACCAACCTCCTCTCCTTGAACGCCGCCGTGGAGGCGGCCCGGGCCGGCGAGGCCGGGGCCGGTTTCGCGGTGGTGGCGGACGAGGTCCGCAATCTGGCCCTGCGCTCCGCCGATTCGGCCAAGAACACCTCCGAACTGATTGAAAACATCGTCGCCCGTATTGAAAATGGCTCATCCTTGGTGGAGCGGGCCACCACCACCTTTCGGGAGGTGGCGGCGGGTGCCGGCAAGGTGGCGACCCTGCTCAACGAGATCACCCACGCCAACAATGAGCAGTCCATCGGTATCTCCCAGATCACCATCGGCATCCATGCGGTGGATCAGAACTCCCAAGCCAATGCCGCCATCTCCGAGGAGGCTGCCTCCTCGGCCGCCGAGATGCACCATGAGTCACGGCAGTTGAATGCCATCGTCAGTCAGCTGGTGCAGGTGGTGGAGGGTCAGGCCTAAAAAAAGAATAACTGCCCAGCAGCACCGCATCTGCGTTGTCATCGGCCTGCTCATGTGCACCAGCACACATCGCAGACCTTTTCCTAGCAGCTACAGCACTGCTGAACAGCTACGGTCTGGTGGTTATTGATCATTTCCAGCCTTGTGCTTCTCAGTAACAAAAAAGAATTGCCACCCCTTTTCATATCAGGTAGAAATCAGCCAACTGTTTCGGTGTCCTTTCAGGACATAATAGGGAATCCTGTGCAACTCAGGAACGGGCCCGCCGCTGTAACCTCCATTGCTTTTCACCTGTTGGTCAGGATGCCACTGTCCCGCTTTACTCCGCGGATGGGAAGGCGACCGCCAGGGGAGGGAGTCAGAAGACCTGCCGGAATAAGATGATCGTGTTCCTCGTGGTGAGGGAGTGCGATATGTAGGATTGGTGGGTATCCGGGACATCCCCAAACCGTTTTTATGAATGGTTTGGGGATTTTTTTTGCCCCAGCCGCAAGCATGAGAGGAGAACGCGGATGGATGACAAGGAAGTGGCATACGCCAAACAGGGGGCCATGGCCACCAGGAGTTGGGACTGTTTTCAACGGTTGATCAGGCGCTGCCTGGGCCGTGGCGGGGTTGGTTCCTCACCCGCTGGTCCAAAAGGAGATGGGAAGGAGGGGGGGCTCTCCCGGACAGGAGGGAGAGCGGTGACCGGTTTGCTGGTCGCCTCCCTGCTGGTGGCCGGGTTGATCGTGGGGGTGCGGCCGGCTCGGGCCATGACCCGGACCTTGGAGAGAGGTCCGGCCATTGTCATCGTCGCCTTTGGCACCACCACCGATGCCAGCGAGACCTACGACGCCTTTGCCGCGCAGTTGCACAAAGAGTTGCCCGAGGCCTGGCAACAGGCGCCCGTTACCTGGGCCTACACCTCGGAGATCGTCCGTGAGCGGGTGAACAAGCACTTTGCCGAGCAGGGGGACCCCCGTCGCTATAAGAGCCTCCTCCAGGTGCTAGCCGACCTTGAGGACCAGGGCTACCGGCGGATCGCGGTGCAGTCGCTCCATATCTTCCCCGGCCAAGAGTATGAGGAGATGGAGCGGCAGATTGCCGCCTTCCAGGGGCTTGGCCTGCGTATCGAGTACGGCGGCACCCTGCTCCATCGCTGGGACATGCTCGCTGCCGCCGTCTCTGCCGTGGCCCCGGACTTTCTGCCGACCACGGAGGGGTGCACCCTCTTGGTGACCCATGGCACCCCGCAGACCTTCCCCGGCTCCAACACCACCTACCTGGGGCTGGATCGCTACCTGCAACAGGGGTATGGCGGCAAGGTGACGGTGGGTACGATCGATGGCATCATCAGCCGGCAGGAGGCCTTGGGCCGAGTCAAGGGGTGCGTGCCGGCCCGGGTGCGGTTGCTCCCCTTCATGTATGTGGCCGGCGACCATATCATGAACGACATCATGGGTGACAAGCCGGACAAGGAGGGGACCCCCTCCTGGGCCATGGAACTCAAGCAGGCCGGGGTCCAGGTGGAGACGGTGACCACCGAGTATCAGGGGCGCCAGGTCGTCAAGGGCTTGGGCCTCTATCCCGAGATCAACCGCCTCTTGATCAAGCAGTTGACCTATAGCCTGGAGCGCTTGGCCCGCTAGTCCGTCTACTCGGCCTTGAAAAAGGCGTTGGCATTGGCCCCGCACACCGGGCACTTCTCCGGGGCCTCCTCGCCCTCGTGGGTGTGGCCGCAGACCTTGCAGACGTAGTAGTCACACTCCGCCATGGCGGCGAGGGTGTCGATGGCCTTCTGGTAGAGGGCGGCGTGGACCTTCTCCACCTCGTTGGCAAAGGCGAAGGATTGCCGTGCCGCCTTCTCGCCCGCTGCCTCCGCCTCGCTAATCATGGCCGGATACATGTTGGTGAACTCCTCGGTCTCGCCGGCCACCGCCGCTTTTAGATTTTCCAAGGTGGTGCCCACCGCCTTCAAGGCCCGAAGATGGGCATGGGCGTGGATGGTCTCGGCGGCAGCGGCAGCCCGAAAGAGTTTGGCTGCTTGATGCAACCCCTCTTTATCCGCCTGGGCGGCAAAGGCCAGGTACTTGCGGTTGGCCTGGGATTCTCCGGCAAAGGCGGTCCATAGGTTCTGTTGTGTCTGATTCATCGCGTTCTCTCCTTGTGGGGTTCGGGGCGGAAGGGTTTCATGGGACCTGATTCCTGGGCCAACCAAAAGAATCCATTGATTTCTATCAGAACACCCAATAAATTGAAAGAAATAATGTAATGACGCCGGTTGACGGTTGATGGGGGTCTGCTTAGGGTTGGAGGACGATTTGTCCGTCAACCAGGGGTTGCTGCCCGAGCCGGAACTCGCCATGTAGGCAAACGGATCTATTTTCGCACGGGAGGCGATAGGGCCATGCATAGACATTTTGGTCGGATAATGCGGACATTAAGTGTCAGTCGGATGAAATCGTCATCCTGTTCCTTGTGGCAACCACCGGTGGATATCTATGAGACCGACACCGAATTGATTGTCTTCGTCGAGGTCCCCGGCATCCTGCCAGAGAGGATCAAGGTGATGGCCGAGGCAACCCTGCTGACCATCAGCGGCTCCCGCAAGTGCGAAATCCAGGGCATCAATCACGTCCATCAACTGGAGATTGAGTATGGCTATTTTGCCTGCCGCATCCCCTTGCCGTTTACCATTAACGTGGACGAGACCCGCTCTACCATTGAAAACGGCTTTTTGACAGTCCGCATGCCCATCATCCACCAGCAGGGCGCCGTGGCAATTAACCTCAGGTAAGGAAATCTTTATGTCTGCCGATAATCAAGCTCAAGAACCAGCGGGCGCCAAGGAACAGATGGGCGCTGATCCCGAAAAACTGGCCGTTCCCCTCACCCTGCCCATTTTGCCCCTACAAGGTTTTGTCTTCTTCCCGGGGATGGGGTTCCCCTTGCAGGTCTCGCACCAGGGGTCGAAAACCCTGATCGACGACACCCTGGTCAAGGACCGGCTGGTGGCCATGGTCTCCCATCGGCCGATCAAGGACAAACCCAATGAACCGGTACCGGCCGAGCACCTGTTCACGGTCGGCACCATGGGCTATATCCACAAGATCCTGAAGGACAAGGACGGGGTCTATCAGGTGCTGGTGAGTGCGATCCGCAAGGTCAGGATACTGGAGGTGATTCAGCACGAGCCCTACCATGTGGGTCGCGTCGAGCCGATCCCCATGCACAGCGAAGAGGGGCAGGAGCTTGAGGCCCTGATCATCAACCTGCGCGCCCAGTTCAAGAAGATGGCCGAGCTCTCCCAGATGCCCGAGGAGTTGACCATGACCATCATGTCGCTGCAAAACCCCTTCCATGTGGCCTACCTGGCCGGCTCCCAGCTCAACCTCCCCCTGGAGGAGGAGCAGAAGTTCCTGGAGATCGAAGGGGTGGTCGACCTCTTAAAAAAGGTCACCCTGGAGGTCACCAAGAAGCTGGATACCCTGGAGGTCAGTCAGGAGATCCAGAAGAGCATCAAGGAGGATATCGACAAGAAACAGCGTGAGTTCTTCCTGCGCCAGCAACTGAAGGCCATCCGCAAGGAGCTGGGGGAGGGTGATGAGAATGTGGACACCGACGACCTGCGTAAGCGGCTGAAAAAGGCCTCACTCTCCAAGGAGGCCAAGGAGACGGTGACCAAGGAGATGGACCGGCTGTCGCGGATTCCCTCCTCGTCGCCGGAGTATACGGTGGCCCGCACTTACATCGAATGGATCTTCGATCTCCCTTGGAAAAAGGCCACCAAGGACACCCTCGATCTGCTTAAGGCCCGCGAGATCCTGGATCACGACCACTATGGCCTGGAGAAGATCAAAAAACGGATCCTCGAATTCTTGGCGGTCCACTCCCTGAAGGCCGACCTCCACGGCCCGATCCTCTGTTTTGTCGGGCCGCCAGGGGTGGGTAAGACCTCGCTGGGCCAATCCATCGCCCGTACCATGAACAAGAACTTTGTCCGCATCTCCCTGGGCGGGGTCCGGGACGAGGCCGAGATCAGGGGCCATCGCCGCACCTACATCGGCTCTCTCCCCGGCCGCATCATCCAGAGCCTGAAGAAGGCGGGCTCCAACAACCCCTTGTTCATGCTGGACGAGATCGACAAGCTCGGCAGC
>CAYSFY010000152.1:10911-11128 GCA_964430285.1 uncultured Desulfobulbia bacterium | reverse complement strand
GATAGGCATCGATTCGTTGAAAATCTTCTATATAATCAACTTCAGCCCAAAATATTCCTTTGATATCTTTAATGTATATATCAGTCCCTGTTCCTATGAAAGAATATAAGATATCTTCCCACCACTTGCTGCTTTGCTGTGCATTGATCATTTCATCCAACTTATTGATAAACTGAAGAATAAACCTTTTGTCTATCTTTCCGATACCGACATACTC
>CAYSFY010000152.1:0-10901 GCA_964430285.1 uncultured Desulfobulbia bacterium | reverse complement strand
GTTTCATCGTTAGGGATTTCTTTTCCATACTTAACTAGACGATTATCTTCCCATTGGAATCGGTAATCTGCGTCCTCTATTCTCGAACTGTCAGCGAGAAAAACTGGTAAAATACGTTCATTTACGATTGAATCAATTAACCCCTTTTCGATAAACAGATCGCCGTTCATAATAATCATGTCGTCGGCAGTGGAAAAAAAATTTCTGGCGAACCAAAGCGAAGCTATGGAATTTGTTACGTCAAAAAAAGGATTATAAAAGTGGGCAACCTGAATATTGTGGATGGCCTTCAATACCTCTCCAGATTGATAGCCGGTCACTATTCCAATCTCACCGATTTTCATTTCGGTCAATAATCGTACGGATCGATGAATCAATGGTTCCCCTTCAAATTCGACGCAGCACTTCGGTTTCCCTTGAATATGTCGGCTAATACGTGTTCCTCTGCCTGCTGCCATGATTAAAACCTTCATAAATCACCTGTATTATTTGTTGTGATTTTTGCAGTAGTTAGCTGCTTCTGCAATTTTTTCAGCAAGTAGTGTCAAATCATTACCTGTAATATTTCCCATGTGAGAGACGCGTAAATAATGTTCATCGTGTGTTGGGTTAGGTGCAACCTGCCACTGATAATTCTCCCTAATGTATGCAATGATACCTGTCATTGAGCAATAATGGGGTAACGATATTGAGGTGAGCGCATTGGATTGACGCTCAGCGAAAAAGGAAGAAAACATGCCGGTGGAGAGTATTGCTTTTCTAAATGTTGCCGCTTTTTGCCTGTGGCCGTCTATATAGGCAGCAAGGCCCATTGCCTTGATCATTTTCAGTCTGGCACTTAACTGACAGGTAACATTGATGGCAGGTGTATATGGTAACATCCCTCGGCTTATGTTTTTCCTGTATTCATGGGCATCGAAATAATATTTATGCCGTTGTACCCGTGACATACTTCCCCATGCCCTCTCACTGAATACGACAAAACTTATCCCTGGCATGCAGGCCAGCGCCTTTTGGGAGCTTACTAAAACACAATCACATTGCCATGCATCGGTCAGCAACTGGTCTGCACCCACTGAACTGACTGCGTCAACGATTAGTAACTTATTCTTACGTCTTGTGACCTCCCCGATGGCCTTGATATCGTTCAGGAGCCCAGTCGAAGTTTCATGCGCGGTGACAAATAGCGCTGTGCAATCCTCCGTTAATGAATCTGCCACCTGGGAAAGATCGGGTAACTTCCCTAATTCAACGGGGATCTCTTTAACCGCAACGCCAAACGCATGGCACATATCTACCCATTTTTTACCAAAGGTGCCGCAATTTAACACTACGACACGATCATTGGGATTTGTTAGGTTGACAATAGCCATCTCCATGGCACCGGAGCCAGAGGCTGTTATGGTCAAGGGGGTTGAGTCTGTTTGTAGCAGATATTTGGCATCGTCAGTCATTTCCTGGATCATAGAGGTATATTCGTGACCTCTAAAATATGGCATCGGCATAGAGGCGATGTCCCGAATTTGCGGCTCTATTTCAGTTGGGCCTGGTGTAAAAAGCATAATGAGTCTCCTCGCTATAAGGTCAAGACAATGACAAGTGCGTCCCTAGATCAAGAGGTCTGGGGACGCATCGTTTCGAACTGAATGCACCATCGAGTGGCGAAGGTGTTTCAGGAGGATATCGGCGACACGCCCCAGATAAAGATAGCCACTGCCAATGATGAAGAGCAGGTTATCTGCCTGTAAGTCGCCAATCAACTGTTTCGTGACAAGGGCGATGTCGTTATGGTCGGCATGATGTGCCACCAGAATGTCAGGACGAGTAAGCCCTTCATGAACATAATGCATGAAATTGCCGATCGTATACAAGCGATCAATATGGCTCGCGTTGATGAGAGAAGCCAACTCCCGGTGCGCCTGCTGGGTCCAGTTGCCATCATGACGAGTAGATATGCCACCCACCAGCGCCACGACCTTGCCTTTTACCTTGAGCAGATCAAGGTCTTTGAAAGCCGCACGCATGCCATGCAGACCTCCCCGGCGGGATTGGTCGTAGAACAAGGCGTCCCCATCCTCAAGGTGTAAGCGCAGTAACTGTCCCATAGTCTTGAATGGCGATACACCACTATAGTCACGTGCGGCTTGGACAACATCGTAGCCCAGCATCTGCACGGTGAGCAAAATACCCACACTGGCCAAAGGGGCATGATTGGGTAGAAGCGGCAGGAAGAAGGCTACCTGCTGCGTTCCGATGAGGGCCTCGACCTCCCATCCCAGCCGGTTGTTATCGAATCTGGTAGAGAGCAGCCGGCCTGCATCCTGCACATCCGTCCCATACGTGTGGATGGCCACATCTGGACGGCGTTTACGGATTAACGACATCAGCGGTTCGGCATATTCGTTGCTGGAGTTGACAATCGCCAGTCCCCTGTGGGGCAGGCCTTCGACTACGGTGGACTTGGCAAGGATGACGTTCTCAATCGTCTTGTGCATGTCCATATGATTGGGGCCGATATTGGTAAACAGGCAGAGGTCCGGGCTAACCAGCCGGGTGCGTTCCTCCCGCGTTCTCTCTTCCCGTCCCACTGAGACCTCATTAATCTCCACTTGAGTCGATGGGCGAATGTTGATTAGGGAGAACAGCACCGGGCCCTCCGTGTTGGCGCTGTTCAATACCGCGTGCGCCTCTGTTTGGCGGCTTAGCAGGTGATGTAATTGCACCTTGGCCCCGGTTTTGCCTTCGGTGCCGGTGATCAGAACGGTCTTGCAGCGGGAATCGATGCGTGTGCGATGCGCCAGCTGCTTAAGGGCGTCTTCGAGATTTTTAACCACCAGTACCGGCACTTTGTACTGATCTGACGACACTGGACGATCCAGCACTAGCGCGGAAACTCCTTGATCGATCACCGCCCTTAATTCTGATTCGACGGATTTTCCCTCCTTCTCCCAGGATGGGGCAGCTAGGCCAAAATAGAGGATGCCTTTTCCAAAGGTGCGATGCGAATCAGCACCAGTGAAACGCAGCTTTGAATGGTAATTTACCCAACGGCCACCTGTGACCCAACTCAGGTAATCCGGTGTTGCGAAAATTTTCCCCTCATCCCGTTCCTGATTGAGAAGGTCAACCTTTGCCGAAAGTTCACGGGCGATGAAGGCGAAGTCATCGATATCCTGTTGGTTAGCTTCGGCAATGGCGTAGTCAAAAAGTTTCACCTCTGGATTTTCGATTAGTTTTAGGGTATTGCGCATGGCGCGGATCATCTCGGCGGTGAACTCGGCATACGAAAGTTCTGCATCGATATTGGGATCGTGAAAGATGGGCGGCGGATAACCAAAGTACATCAGCAATTGGCACATCAGCGCCACCGGAAAGAGGCGTCCGTTGCCATCAGGGAAGGGGTGCAACAACTCCATGTCGCGAGCGAGGCGGGCAATGGCCATCAGGATGTCGATCTCCCTATGTGCGCCGGCGATGCGAGTGTTGTACTCGTCGATCAGCGCTGTCATCCGGGTCTGGTAGGCAGACTGGATTTCCTCCTTCAAGGTCAAATAGGCCGGTGATCCGTCCTTAGTAGCGATAAGTGTGCGTTCCGCCTTTGACAAAGGGGGATACCATGGGCAAAAGCGAAGCCGACCACGTGCTTGAAGTGCCTCATAGGCCTCCATGAAATTGATTTCATCGGTGGAGTGGGTGAAGCCCTCGTTGCGAAACACTGGTGTGCCGTCACCACGCCTGAGAGCAAACACCTCGCACAGACTGCTCAAGGTAGAATTTCTGGCAAGGAACCGGAACCCTGCCTCCAGAAACCGCAGTTCGCCAGGTGTCGATTTGCGGTTCTTGGTCTGCACTCCATTCATGCACAGTCGGTGCATCTCCATCATGTATGGGGCATCGAGATCGGCAGCCCGATCAAGGTGGTCGAGCAAGAAGGCAAAGGCATCGAGCATGCCTTGCACCGAACCCGGCTCGTTGTTCTCGTAACCCCGCCAGCCGGCATAACTGCGTTGGAAACAACCATCGATGAAGAACCGGAACCACTGGCGCCGGTCAAAGACCTGAATTGCCCAGGTGCGTTTGAAGGTTGAGCGGCCGAGGGCTGTAACAAGGGGATGCAACACCTCTTCGGCCAGGGGGCTGTCCGCGAACGCCAAATACGTCAGAGCTACGCGGGGATTGTCAAGGGTCTGAAAGTTGCCGCAATCAATGGAACTCCAGCGGTGCCCCCACCCGCGTGGGCGTAGGCGCCAAGATTCAGGGAGATGGCGGTTTAGCCCGATCTCAATCCGTGCCTGATCGAATTCACCCATGGGAGTGATGGCGATGCGCCCTTCACTACGCCAGACCTTGACCAAGCCGATATGCAGGTTGGTCGACCCGACCTCGACATGGAGACAATAGCGCGGCTCGCCAAAGTCAAAAAAGCAGCCAAACTGCTGTCTCCTTGCCCGTCTGCCAAGTAAGGCGCCTTCGAACCACCGATAACAACACTCTTCCGAAACGACAAAACGCGCTTCCACGCGATCATTGACACAGACAAAGCCGTAACGTGATTCAACAACGTTGATGAACTCCTGAAAGAAACCAAATAACATCCGAGAGAGGAAATGGGCCAGACCGTGATACGACTCCTGTCCGGCGATGGCAGCCTCGTCCATGGTAAGAGTGGCCAGGGATCTGACGTGTTCCATCAGCACGGCGGACTCGGTTGCACCAACCGTGCGGTCGAGAGCCACGTCCATCGCCGCGATGAGTTTTTGAATTTCTTCCATCGGATAAGCTCTCTGTTGAGAAACGGTTACCGGCCACTTAACGGCAGCTACCGGCTAAGCCTTTGTTGGATAACGGCATGGAGGGTGGTCAACTCTTGGTTGCCCGCTATGGGGCATTGCTGTTCCATGGTGCTGGCTAAGCCTTGCAGCATCCACTGCTCATTTGCAGGAGAACGCTGCTCGCCTTCGGGCCAGTTTTCCCGATCAATGCCACGCGCGATGGCGGTCTTGTCATCAAGGGTGTCGAAGGTCTCCAACAGCGACTTGACGAAGGCCCCACCGCATCGACCAAAGGTTGCCGGATGGCGGATTGCGCCTTGTTGGCTCAAGCAAGATGGATCGCAAAGCAGCCGCAGGCGGTTCCAGAATGGGGCCGCAGCATAGGATTGAGCGAGAAATTGCGTCAGTGCCGATGCGTCGCCGGGCAAGGGTGCGGATGTAAATGTACTCTTCTTAAAGGCGGTTTCCATGCTCCGGGCCAGGCCTTCAAGGAACCAGGGGTTTTTGAAGAAGGTGTATCCGTATTGATAGGAATGGAAAAGTTCGTGTTCCGGGGTTAGGTTAGGGGGCCGCCACTTGGTAGACAGCGTAATGGTCAAACTGGGAAGGGTGGGCGGGAAATGGCGGTAACGATAAGTGATCGCCGCATCACCCGATGAGCCCCTTTTCCCCTCCATCGCCAGAAGATGTACATCGATTGACTGTGTCCCGGCGAAGCGGCTGTTTTCGAGGGGCGGCGTCAGTCCCATTGTAACGCCATAATAGTGATCGGCACTGAGTAACTGCTTGCCTAATCGGTAGATCATGTCTGTGGCATCTGGTTGCCGTTCCTCTTCACTTTTTCTCGTGCCAAAGGCATTGGCATCGGTCAGGGTGTAGTGAATCCGAAACGGTCCAACTACATAACGCTGATCTAAGGCCTCCCGTGGTGCCTTCCAGTCTGCAAAAGCGAAACTTGCCAATGCCGAGATCATGAACGGTACAGCAAGGAAGACTACTTCTCTATTCGTTACCATATCATTGCCATCGAATCAATCATCATTATATGCTATGTTCCATCGCATTTTGATCTGTTTGATGAAAGGGGTGAAGGTCCTATGGCATAGGGAGCTATGTTCGAAATCCGACATTGCCTTGTATGTGCCAAACGTCTCTGGGTTGTCAAATTTGCCGCAGTCCACGGAACACCAGCGAGGCCCCCAGTTACGACGGGCCAACATCGGCAGATCCTGTGTGTTTGTTGAATGGGCTTGCAGCACCTCGGCAAACTCCTCTTCCTGCATGGGGATGATAGTATACTGATTGCTTGAGTTGAGTTGGCATCTGACGATGCCGATGTGCAGATTTTTGGAGGCCACTTCGACGTGCAAAAGAAAGCGTCGATCAGGGAGGATAAAAAAGGAGCCGAAAAACTCTTTCTTGCGCGAGGTGAACCAAAGACGACAGTATTCGCTATTATGGCAAAGGTGTCGAGGCGCCCTGTCATTGACGCAGACCAGTTTAAAATGAATTGGAATATAGCTGTCTAGGGCGGCAAAAAACCGATGCAGCAAGGCTTGCTGGGCGCTGACGAGGTCTTGGTGCCTTTCGGTGTATGCGCAAAACACCTCTGCCCTGATACTATGCCGTTCCAGGGCCGCTTCGGTACCGATGTCATCTTGGTCTTTCCAAACATTGATCAAGCGATCCTCCACACTGTTGGATAGCGAGTTCCGCAATACACGATAGAGCAGACCGCTCTTCTTCATGTTGTGTACCAAATGATGCCCACCTTCGACACAATCGTGCAATTCAACATTTTTGCCGCTATGGATATGTTCTGCATGCACTTTATCGACACGTTCTGCCGAGGCATAGAAAAGATGGATTTTACTTTTGTAGGTCACGGAATTAAGCAATAGCTTCAAGTCCAGGAGGCACTCGTCATCCGGTAGAGGGATGCTGGCAAAGTGTCGGGGCCAGCGGTTATCTCCACACTGTTTTAGTTGCGCGGCGTTGAGAAAGGTCTGGGGGGCGAAGGAGAGGATGACATCGGCGCCAGCAAGCACGCCATGGGCAATTGCGGCATACCCACCCATCGAATTGCCGACAAACACGACGTTATCGTATTGATACTGGTTGAGCCATTCCTTTAACAGTTGTGATGTTTCCGCCAGTGAAGTGGTCAAGCCTTTGAGCCCCTGGAGGTACCAGCACTGAGACAGGTCACGGATGAAGATCCTGTCGGTGTCGAAGGGGTGGATAATGTTGAAAAATTCGAAGGGGTGGACTCCGATGCCACCAAACAGACCGGCAAAGGCCACCACCAGGGTTTTTGAACCATTGCCCAGGTCTAGCAGTAATGGCAGCTGGGAATCCTTTGCCAGAGAGGAAAAGGGAGCATGCTGAAGCGCCGATGGAGTATCGCTCACGGGCAGATCATCCTCCATGGCCCATTTTCGTGGGATAACCAACGACTTCGGACGAAATTATAATTTATCTTGGTCATTGAGCTTTTCCGTGCCATTCCCCGTGCCCCGCCGCAGAAATTTCTGGTAGCACTCAAATGTCCCCGAGCACTGATCCTTCAAGGCCCGCAGGTAGTACATGTTCTGCTCAATGCCATCGGTGTAGAGGTCGCGGTCAATGCCCCAGCGGGCCAGGAAGTGCAGGTGGACGTGCTGGCCGATATTGTTGAGGTCGTGGTGTAACCGCTTCATGGCTACTGAATGGTAGAAGTCCTCTGTTTTATTGATGATTTCCATCTCTGAGGCATAGCCGGGCAGCCCCCCTTCCTGAAACTCCTTGAACAGGTCTGGGAGTTTTTCCAGATAGTGGCGGTCGCACATCTGGGCCAGCAGGTCGGCGGCCCCAAGCACCAGGCCGATGGTGGCCAGGATGGGATCATGGAATTCCAGTGCCCGGGGGTGGCCACTGAGGATGGTGCAGCGGATGACTTGCGCGCAATCTTCCAGCTCCGTGGCGGTTACTTGTCTACGGCCGAGGTAGTCGCGCATCAGCTTGATGCTGCGCTCCTCGTGGCCGATGGTGTATTTGGCCCCTGTCCCCTGGCGGTCATCTTCCTGCTGCAGCAGCCCGCTGTCATGGAAGAAGGCGCAGCACACCGCAAGCTCGATATGACGCGGGGCCAACTCCTGTCCGTGCCGGTGCAGGCCGTCCAGGATCCTGAGCGTGGCCAGGGCCACGGCATAGGTATGTTTGAGGTCATGGTACTTGGTGTTGCTGGCTTGGTACCCCGGATAGCTGCCGGTGAACAGCCGTTGGATGTCCTCATGCAGTCGGTCCAGCAGCTGGAAATTAAACTCTTGGGCCATGGTGCCGACAATGAGGCGAATCTCGGTGAAGACATCCGCCGGTTCCGCGCTGGGGCATAGATCGTGGAGAGTTTTGTTGACAGTCATGTCCGAGATGGTATCGAATCCGGAAGGGAGATGCAAGACGAAAAGAGGGGTGAATTGGGCTGGTTATTTTCCGGGTAGCTCAGCACTCCCCCTTTTGCCCCGGAGGATGGCCTCCGGTTGCAGGTCAAGGGTCTCGGTCAACCCCCGCAAGGTGCGGGTGGCGCGGGTTAGCTCTTGCAACGCGGCGCGCAGGTCGTGGATGGCGGGGGAGTCCGCATCGGTCAGGTCGCGGACCGTGGTGGCCGTGGCCGCGAGTTCTTGGCTGGCCTCGGTCAGAGTGGTGACCAGAGGGGATGCGGGGTTGGCGATTGCGCCCAGGTCCGTGGCCGTGGCGCCGACCGTGTCCGCTGCCTTGCCCACCCGGTCGGCGGCGCGGCCTACCTTGGTCAACGCCGCCTCTGTTGCGGCCAAGGCCTTCTCCATGGCCCCCAGATCGACACGGGCCTCGTCCATGAACGGCGGCAAGAGATGGGCAAGGGTCTTGGTCAAGGACTCCAGTTGGCCCAGGGTCGCGTCCAAGCGCGCGGGGAGCCCCTGGGCCTCCGGGGTGGCGATGATCTTCTTCACCGAGGCGCTGATGGTGGCCACATCGGCAAAGAACCTGTCCATGGGGAATCCCTCCAGTTTGGAGGTCAACTCCTCCACCGTGGTGGGAATGGTGGGGATTTCGCTTTGGCCGGGTTGCAGGCCGATGAGCCGGGCCGGCTTGCCCGGATAAAAGTCGAGATCGACATAGAGTTGGCCGGTGAGCAGGCTCTGCATGCGCAGGCGGGCGCGCAGGCCCCGGGTCACCAGTTTGTCGATGGTCTCCTGGTCGCCCAGGTCCACCGGCTTGCCGTCGCCGGTCTCCACCTTGGCGGGTTCCACCTCAATGGTCACCGCCACCAAGAAGGCGCCTCTCCCCTGGGTAAGACCCAGGTGGATGCGCTTCACCGTGCCCACCTTGACGCCGAGAAGCACCACCGGCGCCCCCTCCTGCAGGCCTTGGGCCGCCCCATCGAAGTACATCACGTGTTGGCGCGGTTTCTGAAACCACTGGCCGCCCGCCAGCAGCAAGACGGTAATCACCCCCAGCACCAAGGCCCCCAGGACAAAGGCACCGATCAGCACCGGATTGGCTTGTTTACTCATAACTCCCCCCGCGAGAGAAAATGACGTACCTTGGCATCCCCGGAGCGCATGGCCTCCTTGGGGTCCCCGGTGGCGATCATGGTATGGGTGTCGGCATCGAGAAAGACCGAGTTGTTGCCGATGGTGAGGATGCTGGCCAGTTCGTGGGTGATCAGCACGATGGTGGTGCCCAGGGTGTCGCGCAGGGTGAGGATCAGGTCGTCCAGGCGGCTGGCGGTGAGCGGATCAAGCCCGGAGGAGGGTTCGTCGATGATCAGGATCTCCGGGTCCAAGGCCATGGCCCGGGCCAGCCCGGCCCGCTTGCGCATGCCGCCGGAGAGCTCCATGGGGTAGAATGCGCCGAAGCCGGCCAGCCCCACCAGGGCCAGCTTGAAGGCCACTACCTCATCCACCTGCCTGGGGCTCAAGGTGGTGTACTCGTTGATGGAGAGGGCCACATTCTCGGCCAGGGTCAGCGAGGTCCACAGGGCGCCGCCCTGGAACATGATCCCCAATCGCCGTTTGAGCCGTTCGCGGTCCTCCGCCGCGCCGCCCCAGAAGTCCTCGCCACTGTAGAGCACGGTGCCGGTTGCCGGCCGTTGCAGGCCGATCAAGGCCCGCATCAGGGTCGACTTGCCGCAGCCGTTGCCACCCATGATCACGAAGATATCCCCCTTGTTCACGCTGAAATTCAAATCGTGTTGGACCACGAACTCTCCGTAGGCCATGGTCAGGTTGCGGATCTCGATGTGGGGTGTCTGTTCCACTTAGATCCCCAAGCGGTAATAGACGATGGTCATCACGGTGGCCATGATGGTGATTAGCAGGATGCCGGTCACCACCGCCGAGGTCGCCGCCTCGCCCACCGCCTCGGCGCTGCGGCCGCACTGCATGCCGCGCAGGCAGCCGGCAAAGGCGACCATGGCCCCATAGACGCTCCCCTTGGAGAGCCCCACGAAAAAGTGCGTCAGTTCCAGGGAGCGCAGGGTCTCGGTGTAGTACTCGAAAAAACCGATGTCGAAGATGGTGATGGAGACCAAAAGGCCGGCCAGCATGCCGACAAAGGCGGCATAGAGGGTGAGCAAGGGCACCATCAGCATCAGGGCAATCATCCGCGGCAGGACCAGAAAGTCGATGGGCGAGATGCCCATGGTCTCGAAGGCGTCGATCTCCTCGTTGACCTGCATGGTGCCCAGTTGGGCGGCAAAGGCGGCGCCGGTGCGGCCGGCGATGATGATGCCGGTCATGAGCGCCCCCACCTCGCGCACCATGCCGATGGCCACCAGATCGGCGATGAAGATCTGCGCCCCCACCATGCGCAACTGATCGGCCCCCAGGTAGGCGAGGATGAGGCCGACCAGGCCGCTGATCACCGAGACGATGGGCAGGGCGCGCGGCCCGACCTCCTCCACCTCCAACCACAGGTCGCCCATCTGGAAACGGGAACGGCCGAGGCAGAGATGGATGAAGGCCAGGACTATCTCACCCAGGAAGTGGAGCATGGCCGGCAGACCTTGACAGAAGTGGATGGTGGCGCTCCCCAGCTGGGCCACCATGCCGGGCCTGTTGCCCTGGCGGCGGGCAATCTTGTGCTCGGGCACGGCCATGGCCAGGTCCA
>CAYSFY010000151.1:7451-11252 GCA_964430285.1 uncultured Desulfobulbia bacterium | reverse complement strand
TGGTCAATGCCGCGCTCTCCGGCAGCCTGAACGCCATCGCCACCACCCAGGAACCGTTCTTCGGTCTCCATCTCCCTACCTCCTGTCCCGGGGTGCCCGCGGAAATCCTCTCGCCCCGCGCAACCTGGCCCCAGGGCGCAGACTATGACCGGCAGGCCCGGCAGCTGGCCACCCTCTTTCGTCAAAACTTTGCCCGCTTTAGCGAGCAGACCGCGAGCGCCATCCAGGCCGCTGGGCCGCCGGAATGATTATGGTTAATGAATCGGATCCCCACCCCCTTACCACCAAAAACAGCAGAGGCCGAGAGAGAGCATGAGCAAACAGAATTGTTGGGAATTTATGCGTTGTGGACGACAACCGGGCGGAGACCACATTCATCAACTGGGTGAGTGCCCCACGGTTGGCTCTTTTGCCGCCCATGGCCTGAACGATGGCATCAATGGCGGCAGGTCGTGCTGGGTCATTGCCGGCACGTACTGTAATGGCGAGGTCCAGGGCTCTTTCGTAAACAAATTACGGCAATGTGCCGAGTGCGACTTCTTCCACCATGTCCAGACTGGAGAAGGTAAAAGTCTGCTCACCACCCCCGAGCTCATGACAAGAATCCACGCGGATCGCCAAGCGAAGTAACCCCCCACCAAATCCCGTCCCCCTGCGAAAAGAGTTGCGCTTCCGTCGGGTTTGAGGCATCTTCGGGATGGTCCGCATTTGGGACTCGTCATTCAACCTCACACCTAAGCAAAACACCCCATGAAGATCCAACTCAATCTCACCAATCTCCTGGTGGCCGCGGCCTTTGCCGTGGTCACCTTTTCCATTTGGGGCCTCTCCAACCGACCTATGCAGGAGCCGCCCTGGCCGCCGTACGTGGCAGGCATGTCCTTCTCCCCCATCCGCCAGGACGACAACCCCAACAAGGATATCTACCCCAGCCGCGAGGACATCACCGAGGATATCGCCCTGTTGAACGGCAAGGTCCGCTCCATCCGGACCTATTCGGTCAAGGGTACCCTGGGCGACATCCCGGAACTGGCCCGCAAATTCGACATGAAGGTGACGGTGGGGGCCTGGCTCACCAGCGACTTGGCCAAGAATGAGGATGAGATCAAGAAACTGGTCACCATCGTCAACGGCAACCAGGGCACGGTGGACCGGGTGATGGTGGGCAACGAGGCGATCCTCACCGGCCAGCTGACCGCCGAGGAGATCAACAACTACATCGACCGGGTCAAGACCCTGGTTTCGGTCCCGGTCAGCACCGGCGAACCGTGGCACATCTGGGTCGCCAACCCGGAACTGGGCGAACACGCCGACTTTGTCGCCGTCCACCTCCTCCCCTACTGGGAGGGGGTCGGCCTGGACAGTGCCATCGATTACATCAAAAACTGCTACAAGATCTTGACCGATGCCTTCCCCTCCACCCCCATCCTCATCGCCGAGGTGGGGTGGCCCAGCAACGGCCGCCCCCGCAACCTGGCCATCGCCAGCGAGGCCAACGAGGCCACCTTCCTGCGCCGCTTCCTGGCCCTGGCCGAGCAAGAGCACTACGACTACTTCATCATGGAGGCCTTTGACCAGACCTGGAAGGCCGACTTCGAGGGCTCGGTGGGCGCCTACTGGGGGGTCTACAATGTCTTTCGCACCCAGAAGTTCGCCTTTACCGAGCCGGTGGTCAAGATCCCCCACTGGCGGATGCTGGCCTTCATCTCGATCACGGTGGCCATCATCGCCCTGTGGCTGCTGTTGATCGACAGCTCGACCCTGCGAGGCCGGGGCCGGGGGTTCCTGGCCACCATTGCCAACGGCATCGCCTTCGGCGTGGTGTGGGCCACCTACGACTACGCCAACCAGTACCTGACCCCCATGGCGATCATCATCGGCATCATCCTCGCCTTCGGCTATATCGGCATCACCCTGGTGCTGCTGGCCGAGGCCCATGAGATGGCCGAGGCCTCCTGGACCACCAAACGCAGACGGTTGTTCACCCACGCCACCCCGCCCCCGGACGGCCATGGCGGCCTCTACCAACCCAAGGTCTCGGTCCACGTCCCGGCCTACAACGAACCCCCGGAGATGCTGAACCAGACCTTGGACGCCCTGGCCCGGCTCGATTACCCCAACTTCGAGGTGGTGGTCATTGACAACAACACCAAGGACCCGGCGGTGTGGCAGCCGGTGGAGGCCCACTGCCGTACTTTAGGCGAGAAGTTCCGCTTCTTCCATGTGGACCCGCTGAAGGGGTACAAGGCAGGGGCCTTGAACTTCGCCCTGGCCAACACCGCAGCCGACGCCGAGATCATCGCCGTCATCGACAGCGACTATCAGGTGCGGCCGGACTGGCTGAAGGACCTGGTGCCCCACTTCGCCAACCCCAACATCGGCTTTGTCCAGGCACCCCAGGACTACCGCGACGGCGACGAGAACCTGTTCAAGACCATGTGCAAGGCCGAGTACGAGGGGTTCTTCCACATCGGCATGGTCACCCGGAATGACAGGAACGCCATCATCGAGCACGGCACCATGACCATGATCCGCACCACGGTGCTCAAGGGGGTGAACGGCTGGGCCGAGTGGTGCATCACCGAGGACGCCGACCTGGGGCTGAAGATCTTCGAGCACGGCCACGAAGGGGCCTATGTGGAGGAGAGCTACGGCAAGGGGCTGATGCCGGACACCTTCCTGGACTACAAGAAGCAACGCGCCCGCTGGGCCTACGGGGCCATGCAGATCTTGAAACACCACTACCGGGAGCTGTTCGGCAGGGTGGAGACCAAACTCGACCGCGGTCAACGCTACCACTTCCTGGCCGGCTGGCTCCCCTGGATCGCCGACGGCATCAACCTCTTCTACACCCTGGCCGCCATCGTCTGGTCGGTGGCCATGATCATTGACCCGCTGCGCGTGGATCCGCCTTTAGCCTTCTTCATGCTGCCGCCCATCATCCTCTTTGTCTTCAAGCTGATCAAGCTCGCCTACCTCTACCGCTTCCACATGCGCACCTCGGTGGTGTTGACCATGGCGGCGGCCCTCACCGGGCTCGCCCTCTCCCATACCATTGCCAAGGCGGTGCTCACCGGTTTCATCACCAAGGACCTCCCCTTCTTCCGCACCCCCAAGTGCGAGAACAGCCCGGCCGTGGTCCGGGCCTTGGCCATGGTGACCGAGGAGATCATCATCGCCGTGGCCCTGTGGATCGGCATGATCGGGGTGATGATGCGCCCGACCGAGGATGCCCAGAGCACGGTGCTGTGGTCCTGCGTCCTCTTGATCCAATCCCTCCCCTACCTGGCGGCAGTCGTGGTCTCCCTGAGCACCACCCTGCCGGTGTGGAAGAAGAGTGTGCCGGTCAGCGAAGAGGGCACTACCCGTTAAGTGAAGGGTGGCTGTAGGGGCGGACGCCCCGGATGGTAGGGTGGGCAAAATGATTCACCTTGGCCACCGGTTTACGGTGCAAATCGAGGTGAATTGGGGTTCTCACGATTTGGACCGGCATCTGGTGGGCAGGTGAAACGCGTGCCCACCCTACGTTGATGATCCCTTCGTGCCCTTCGTGATTTTTAACCATTTAGCGTTTACCTTGACTGCCCCTGGGCTCCGCCCTTTCCAGGCACCATCCTCCCCACGGCAACCGATGAAGACCGATCTCGCGCTCACCATCCTGCCCCAACCCGATGACACCACCTGTGGGCCGACCTCGCTGCAGGCGGTCTACAACTACTTCGGGGACCCGCTCGACCTGGATGAGATCATCCGCGAGGTGACCACCCTGGACTCCGGCGGCACCTTGGCGGTCTACCTGGC
>CAYSFY010000151.1:5856-7441 GCA_964430285.1 uncultured Desulfobulbia bacterium | reverse complement strand
CATCTAAAAGGGCTCGAGGGTGAATGGGGAATAAAAGTGGGCGCTCAAGCTGCGTCCTCTGCCCGACGCCTCTACACCTACAACCTCCACTTCTTCGACCCGACCTGGTTTGCCCTAAGCCCCCTTGAGTTGCAGGAGAAACTCCTGGCCCAGGCCACCCTAAAAAAGGATGACCCGCGGCTGTTGGCAGCGGCCCACGGCTACCTCGACTTTCTCGCCCTGGGCGGCAAGCTCTGTTTCTCGGACCTGAACCGTGGCCTGATCCGGAGCTACCTCAAGAAGTCCTTGCCGATCATTACCGGCCTGAGCTCCACCTACCTCTACCGCAGCATGCGGGAGTATGGGCCCGAGGGGATCGACGACGACCTGCGCGGCGAGCCCAGCGGCCACTTCGTGGTCCTCTCCGGCTACGACCGCGCGGAGCGCTCCGTCCTCATCGCCGACCCCTACCACAAGAACCCCATGTCCAGCAGCCACCACTACCATGTCCATATCGACCGGGTGATCAGCGCCATCCTCCTGGGGGTCCTGACCCACGACGCCAACTTCCTGATCATCCAGCCCCCGCGCCACAACCACCACAAAGGCCCTCACCGTGCTGACCCTGATCGTTGTCAATGACCCCAGCGACTGGCCCCTGGAGATCAAGGGGATCGAGTTGGTGGCGGCCCGCGCCTACCTCACCGACCCGGCCTACGCCAAGCTGCGGAGCGCCCAAGTCTTCAACCTCTGCCGCTACTACCGCTACCAGAGCAGCGGCTACTATGTCTCGCTCCTGGCCGCGGCCCGGGGCCACAAGCCCTTGCCGGACATCACCACCATCCAGGACTTCAAGAGCCAGACCATCATCCGCATCGTCTCCGAGGAGGCGGACCACCTCATCCAGAAGAGCCTAGGCCACCTGCGCTCCAAGGAGTTTGTGCTCAGCGTCTACTTCGGCCACAACGTGGCCAAGCAGCACGATCAATTGAGCCAGCACCTCTTCCGCCAGTTCCAGGCCCCCTTCTTCCGGGCCTTCTTCGTCTATAACGACAAGAACGCCAAGTGGTTTTTGCAGAACATCAACCCCATTCCCACCAGCGAGATCCCCGCCGAGCACCGGGAGTTCGTGGTGGGGGTGGCCCGCGAATACTTCATGGGCCGCCGCCGGGTGGTCAAGCGCCGGGCCCAGAACCGCTACGATCTGGCCATCCTCCAGGACCCCAAGGACCCGGAACCCCCCTCCAGCGAACGGGCCTTGCACCACTTTGCCCAGGCCGCCGCCAGCCTCGGCATCGACACCGAGTTCATCGACAAGAACGACTATGGGCGCTTAGCCGAGTTCGACGCCCTGTTCATCCGCGAGACCACCAGCGTCAACCACCACACCTACCGCTTCGCCCGCCGGGCGGTGGCCAAGAAGATGGTGGTGGTGGACGACCCGGAGTCGATCCTGAAGTGCACCAACAAGGTCTTCCTGGCCGAGGTCCTGGCGCGCAACAAGGTGCTGATCCCGAGGACGGTGATCGTCCACAAGGAGAACAGCCATGAGGTGGTGAGCCAGTTGGGCCTGCCCTGCGTCTTGAAGCAGCCAGACTCCTCCTTT
>CAYSFY010000151.1:620-5846 GCA_964430285.1 uncultured Desulfobulbia bacterium | reverse complement strand
GATCCTGACCCGGCACCGGATTCCCATTCCCAAGACCCGCATCGTCCACTCGGGCAACTGGCAGCAGCTCAGCGTGGAGTTGGGCTTCCCTTGTGTGCTCAAAAAGCCGGACAGCTCTTTTTCCCAAGGGGTGGTCAAGGTGGAGAGCCCGGACGAGCTGAAGCTCCAGGTGGGGAAGCTGCTGGCCAAGTCCGATCTGATCATCGTCCAGGAGTTCCTGCCCACCGCCTTTGACTGGCGGGTGGGGATCTTCGACCGCCAGCCCCTCTTTGTCTGCAAATACTTCATGGCCAAGAAGCACTGGCAGATCATCAAACGGGACGCAAACGGCAGCAAGACCGCCGACGGCGCCTTCACCACCCTGCCGGTGGAGCACGCCCCAGACCAGTTGATCCGCACCGCGCTGAAGGCCGCGAACCTCATCGGCGACGGCCTCTACGGGGTGGACATCAAGGAGATCGGCAAGAAGTTCTACGTCATCGAGATCAACGACAACCCCAACATCGACACCGGCGTCGAGGACGCCATCCTCCGGGAGGAGCTCTACCTTAGGATCATGCGGGTCTTCCTGCGCCGCATCGAGCACCGGAATGAACGCGGGGTGTGGTAGTATCAAGATCAAGCCACGGCCAAAGTTTCCCCTTGACCCGGGTGACCAATTTTGTTATCCGCTGCTGTACACTACAATCACAAGTTCTCTTGTTAACGGAACACGGTGCAACTCCGTGGCGCTCCCAACGCTGTAACCCCCTCCTGCCTGGCAGGACGATCTGACGACGAACATGGCCACTGTCCCCTACCCCGGGATGGGAAGGCTGTCGCCAGAGGGGGAAGCCAGAAGACGAACCAGAGAACTTTCAACAGCTGGAACACGATGGTAAAGGGTTCTGACGGGCATGCATGCCCTGTCGGAGCCCTTTTTTTATTTCCGGCAAGGCATGGCAACGTTTACAGGAGAAAGAGAAGATGAAGACACAGCTTGAACTTGCCAGGGAAGGGGTAATGACGGAACAGATGAAGGGGGTGGCCACGGCCGAAGGGTTGCCACCGGAGCTGATCCGGGCGCGGGTGGCAGCGGGCGAGATCGTCATCGCCAGCCACCCCAATAGGCCAAACCAGAAGATCGTCGGCATCGGCACCGGCCTGCGCACCAAGGTCAACGCCTCCATCGGCACCTCGTCCGACATCTGCGACATCGCCATGGAGTGCCAAAAGGCCCGCGCCGCCGAGGAGGAGGGGGCCGACACCCTGATGGAGCTCTCCGCGGACGGCGATCTCGATGCCATCAGGCGGGCGGTCATCGCCAGCACCAACCTGCCGGTGGGCAACGTGCCGCTCTATCAGGCCTTCAAGGAGACCACCCGCCGCTACGCCAACCCGGGCAAGCTGGACCCGGAGTACCTCTTCGACCTCATCGAACGGCAGCTGGCCGACGGCATCAGCTTCATGGCCATCCACTGCGGCATCAACCAGTACACCATCGAACGCTTGCGCAAACAGGGGTACCGCTACGGCGGCCTGGTCTCCAAGGGGGGCACCTTCATGGTGGCCTGGATGGATATCAACGGTCGCGAGAACCCGCTCTACGAACAGTTCGACCGGGTGTGCGGCCTGATGAAGAAGTACGACGCCGTGCTCTCCCTGGGCAACGGCATCCGCGCCGGCGCCATCCACGACAGCCACGACCGCGCCCAGATGGCGGAGATGATCATCAACTGCGAGCTGGCCGAACTGGGCCGCGAGATGGGGTGCCAGATGATGGTGGAAGGGCCCGGCCATGTGCCGCTTAACGAGATCGAGGGCAACATCATGCTGGAGAAGCGGATGAGCGGCAATGCCCCCTACTATGTCCTCGGCCCCATCCCCCTGGACACCGGCGCCGGCTACGACCACATCGCCGCCGCCATCGGCGCCGCCAACTCCGCCCGCTACGGCGCCGACCTGGTCTGCTACATCACCCCGGCCGAACACCTGGCCCTGCCCAATGAACAGGATGTCCGCGAGGGGGTGCGCGCCACCCGCCTGGCGGTGCGGGTGGGGGACATCGCCAAGTACCCGGAACGCCGCGAGATCGAGAAACAGGCGGCCATGGCCCGGCGCGACACCCGCTGGCAGGACCTGGAGGCCTTGTTGATGTTCCCCAAGGTGGCAAGAGAGATCAGGGCCGGCCGCACCCCGGCCAATGACGACACCTGCACCATGTGCGGCGACTTCTGCGCCATGAAAAAGGGGATGGAGGTCTTTGGCAACGACATCAAGGGGGACAAGATCTCTTGTCCGAAAGGGGTGGTGTAAAGACAAGGCAGGGAGGTGGACAGAGGGGGCGGGGGCCGATGCTGTTGACTTACAGGAAGAGGTACTCCTTCACCGTCACCCCACGGCGCCGGCCGGGGTCCAGGGCGTCACGTCGATCTGGATGCCGGCTAACTTCATACGGGGATGATGAGGGAAAGAAGTGACTGCTACGCCCCTTACCTACCTGCCTTCGCAAGCGGCAATAAATTCATCAACCGAAATGTCGGCCTGTTTGATAGCACTCCGGAGAGTACCGAGGGCAAGTTCTTTGTGCCGGGGTATGACACACCCTTTATCGCCCCTGCGCAATACGACGTGGCTCCCTCTCTGGCGTACCGGATAAAATCCGAGCTTCTGGAAAACCTTGATGGCTTCATCGCCTGAGAGCCGCGGCAGCTCAGGCATGGGCTGGCACCTCAAAGGTGGTGAGGATGGGGCGATAGACCTGCTTCAAGGGGAACTCTTCAAGGTATAGCTCTGTCGCTTCCTGAAGATTTTGCACTGCTTCCTCAATGGTCTCTCCCTGGCTAGCCGTACCCACTTCGGGACATGCCGCCACATACAGGTTATCTTCTTTATGCACCACAGCGGTAAACGTACTCATCGGGTCACCTCATCTCCTTGACTATCAGCAGCCAAAACAAGTTATGCAATCGTAAAAAGTAGTCACCAAGCTAACGGTGCCAGGCCGTTCACCTATAAAACGATACTGGCATTTAAGGTCCACCGTCAAGGATACGCTTGTAATAAATTGTCGCACAGTAATGAAAAGAAAAAAATTCAGGGCGTCCCCACCTACACACCCCGGGCGTGCCCATCAGTGCCGCTTACTCCCTGCCCCATTGCCCGGGGAGGAAGGGGAATCGCTCCGCCACAAAGGCCTTGAACCGGGCGATGAGGTCCGCCCTCTGCTCCTCGATGGGCAAGGCCCTCCCTGCCAGTTGGGCCTCCAGCCGTTCGGCCCTTTTGGCCGGGTCGGGGTGGCTGGACAAGAAGGAGTGTCCTGGCGCCAGCGCGGCAATCTTGGTTAAGGCCGAGACCGCATCCCGGGGCGCAAACTTCTGTTGCCGCAGATACTCCAAGCCATAGTCATCCGCCTCCTTCTCCTCCAGTTGCGAGAATTGCGCGTTCATCAGGGTCTCGGCCAGCCCGCCGAATACGGAGCGGGCGATGTCGCCGGCCACGTTGCCCTGTGCCGCGACCCCCTTCCTCACCGCGCGAGCGGCATAGGCCAGCTGTATCTTTTTACGGATGTGTCTTTTCACCACATGCCCCATCTCATGGCCGATCACGAAGCGCAGTTCGCCATCGGTCAGCATATCCATGAGACCGCTATAGAGGCGAATCGTGCCGTTGGCCATGGCAAAGGCATTGACCTCGGGGGAGAGGTAAACGGCATAATTGAATTGGCGATCGCCCTCTTGAAGCTGCTCCCCGACCAGACCGCGCAGGCGCAGGTCATAGCGGCTGCCAGGGGGGGCCAGGGTGTGGCGCTCATCGGCATAGCGCGCGGATTGGCTGGCGATCTCCCGCACCTCCTGCTCGGAGAGGGTCAAGGCCTTGACCGCATCCAAACCCGCACCGGCCACGGTGAGCACGTCGGTATTGTCACACCCCGCCAGGACGAAGAGGCAGCAGAGCATCGCAAGCAGGCGCGGCATAGTCAGGGTCATCCTCTCCGGTTGCCGCGGCCTAGGCCGCTGTTGTTGGCTGTTGATCACCCAACCAGGCCGCCGGGCTTTGACACATCGTTGCCAGGTGGGTGTAGAATTGGCCGACATGGATGGCATCCACCAGGCCATGGTTGACCTGCACGCCAATCGGCACCAGCCACTTCTCCTGTTCGCTGAAGTATTTACCAATCGAGACAATGGGAATCGAGCTATACTGTTTATCATAGGGGTGGACAATGGAGGTGAAGCTAAACCACGGGATGTCGGTGATAAAAAACATCTGGTGTTTGTCGCCAACCCCTTGGTCGGGGCGCTCTTTGACTTCCCGGATCTTGGCGTTGGTGTATGCCCGATACTCGGCAAAGGAGGCAAAATGACGCGCGTCGCAAAAGGAGAAGGTCTGATCGTCCAGCAGCACGGTAAATCCTGGGTCAACCCTGCTCACCTCAAACAACTCACCGCCAATGATGCGATGCCGCAGTTCGGGCACCAGATTGACGGCGTGGGAGATGAGAAAGCTTAAGGAGACAAAGAAGCCACAGCGCTGTTGATCGACAAATCCCTTGAGCCGCGTGATGTCGATATGGGTGGTGACGGCAAAATAGGGGATGTCCCGGTCCTTAAAGGCGGCAAACATCCCCCTCCGTTTGTAGTGGGCGAGATCGATCTTTTTCATCATGGTGCATCACTCACATGCGTGCAGGCTTGAAAGGCCAAACTCCTCGGCCGCTCCGGCAGGGGCGGCCACCTCCGCCCCCATGGTCATGTGGGCGGGAGAGCAGACAGCCGGCCCGCTGGGCGAGAGGTCATCATGCGTGAACGTGATGCCCGGGCTCAACCGATAGTCGCATCCCCACAGACTTTAACACCGCCAGCAGTGTCTTCAGCGTCGGATTACCTTTCGGGGATAACGACCGGTAAAGTGCTTCCCTGCTTATGCCTGCCTGTGTCGCAACAGTCGCCAAGCCACCATAGGCTTCGACTACATCGCGCAAGGCCAACAGACCGGCAGCACGGTTGCTGGGGTCGTCCAGTTCCTCCAGTGCTGCCTTCAGATACTCAATGGCAAACTGACGATCAGCACGCAACTCTTTAATGGTTTCCTCTGTGTGGGACACAGAACCGATCACTGTTTTTTTCATGAGTTCCTCCGTTTCCAGTCTGCCCAATATGCCTTGGCACGCGTGATGTCTGCTTGTTGAGATCCTTTATCACCCCCACACAACAGAATCACCAGCGCCTGTCCGTGCTTCCCGTA
>CAYSFY010000151.1:0-610 GCA_964430285.1 uncultured Desulfobulbia bacterium | reverse complement strand
ATACACGCGATAACCGGCCCCAATATCCAGCCGAAGTTCAGAGACCCCTTCGCCTACCGCCTTGCAATCTCCAAAGTTACCAGTGGATATGCGCCGTAACCGAACCTCAATTTGTGCCCGAGCCCGCATGTCTCGTAGCCCACAAAGCCACTCCGTGACAGGGACGCTTCCCTCTGCAAGTTGATACCGGCGTAATTCGATCATGCCTCAGTGTAACTTATAAACTACTTTAGAACAAGACCGTTAGCTCAATGGCGGGACGCAGCCAGCAATACCGCACCAGTTATTATGGGGCCTGACCAAGTTAACCATTTAATATGTCAAATAAGAATCAAAAAAAGTGACACTATTTACCCCTATATCTTCATTTTAGGCCTCAACAAATGAAGATATAGGGCACTTGCCACGCCACTATAATGCTTTTTACGGCCTAAAAATTCATTATAGCCCCAAAAACAGCCATCCCTACGGCATGTTATCAATTGATATCGATAAGTTATCTTGGTCCGACCCCAACTCCCAACCCAAACTACTCGTCATCGCGCTTCACCGCGGCATCAGCGCGAACACGCCCCAGCCCAGGTATTCACGCGTGTAAGCGGCGTAGCGC
>CAYSFY010000150.1:9364-11278 GCA_964430285.1 uncultured Desulfobulbia bacterium | reverse complement strand
ATTTGGAAACTATAAATGCTTGACTTCGAACACAGTTGCTCCCCCCTTGCGGGGGTTAGGGTAGGGGGGAGTTGGCCGCTGCCCGGCAGGTTGCTGCTTCACCCACCCCCCAACCCCCACCCGCACCCCTCAAGGGGGCATTGAACTGAATAAAGGGAGGGGGAGCTTCATGCGAATCTTCTCTCTCTTCGTGGCCTTCGTGGTTGCAAACAGTCACAAGCTCAACTCTGCTCTCGTTGCCGCTTCGTAGCGTTGACGCTCATCCGTTCGACAACTGCAAGGGGAAGAGTTCCCGCGTCATATCAGCCACTCATCAATGATCTCATTGATGGCGGAAGGCAGTACGCCGGTGGCAAGTCCGAGACTCATGGAAGTAAACCGTTCCCGCATTGCGGCGGCGTTAGACACGGCGAGGAAAAACTCTTCCCGTGTCCAGCCGATATCCTCCAACCGATGCGCACCACCGGCCGAGGCGAGACAGCGTTTGATCACGGACGGGGATCGCAGGCGTGGCCGCAAGTTTGACCTCAGCGTATCCCATACTCCTGGCTTGCGAAGGATCTCGATGGCCGCGCGCATACGGGTTACGGCGAGACGATGCTGCTCCCGCACATGGTCGGCCAGAGTGCCCCAGTACGCGGCATCGAAGAGGAGGGCGTCCTCGTCGAAAGCGGGTGTGTCCATCTTGAGAACTCTGTCGTACAGGGCGGCGACGAAGATGGTGGCCACCCCCACCTGGCGTCCGTGTAGATCATGGCCACGTGCCTCGACATGCGCCTTCATGTCCAGGGTATGACTGATCAGGTGCTCGCCGCCGGAGGCCGGGAGGGAGGAGCCCTGCAGGGTCATGGCGCAGCCGGAAAGCACGAGCGCTTCCAGGAGCCCCCGCAGAGCGGCGGGGGCCTTGGCCTTTATCCCCTCGGGATGGTCCAGATAGGTCGGTTCCACGTGGGTAATAATGGCCGCGATCTCTTCGGAGAAGGGCTCGGCAAAGAGCTGGTGGTTCATGACCCAGTCGGAGGTGCTGACAGGTTTGGCCAGGACATCGCCCAGACCGGCCGTGGTGAGCCGGCTGGGGGCCGAGGCGATCACGGCCGGGTCGGCGGCGATAACAACCGGGGCCTTGGCCCTGAACAGGCTCTTGATGCCGTTAATGGTGGGGGCAACGTTCGCGGCCGCATACCCGTTCATGGACGCAGCCGTGGCGAAAACGGCATACGGCTTGCGAGCCTCGGAGGCCAGCCATTTGACGAGATCATTGATCACGCCGCTGCCCACGGCCAGGTACGCATCGGCAGGCGGCAGATCGGAACGGAGCGTGTTCATGGTAACGTCGTCGCATACTGGTGACGATCCATCGGCGCCGTCCGGGATTAGGTATGCCAAGACCGTCCAGCCCGAGGCCTTTAGGGCGCTGAGACAGGCCTCCCCGGCAACGGCCCGGGTTCGTTGGTCAAAGAACACCAGCACAGACGACAGCCGGGTGTGGGTCTTAAAACTCTCGGCGAGATGCGCCGCGGCATCGGGCCCGTACAAGAACTCGCGTGGCAGTTCCGGGAGCCTCTCCACTGCGGGCCCGGGCAGGGGTATTTTCTGGAAATCGGATAGATTCATGGGGGGGTGTTCTCCTTGCTTGGTGCCATTATCGTGCGGGAACACACATATTTTGTCAAGGTGGTCCACAGCCGCGCATATTTTTGATCAATCCGCCATGCCACCATGTTGTCCGCTGGCAAGTGTGCCATGGCCATTCCTGGACAACGGTTTCCCCTCCGCACCTGCGGAAAGTAACCGCGGTTCCCCTCCCCCCTTGCGGGGGAGGGTCAGGGTGGGGGGGAAGTTGGCCGCTGCCCGGCAGGTTGCTGCTTCACCCACCCCCCTCCCGTAAAGGGAGGGGGAGCTTCATGCGCGTCT
>CAYSFY010000150.1:0-9354 GCA_964430285.1 uncultured Desulfobulbia bacterium | reverse complement strand
TGGTTTCCAACATACACGAGCTTGTCACTGCCCAGTCTCCCCATCTGTACCCTCTCCGTGCAGGGATGAGGAGCGAAACTCCTATCTCTTGACCGCAATCCCCAAAATGGCAAACCTCGACTCCTTGTACCCCGGCAGCAGATCAAGGCCGCAGCTGGCCAGATAACTGCGGAACTCGGGGCCGTGGAAGCGGTTCTCCCGGGGGTGATCGAGGATATGGCGGAAGAGGGGGTTGGCGTAGAGGGGCGGATAGATCTCCTCGAAATAGAAGGCGCCGCCCGCTTTCAGCACCCGGGCCACTTCGCGGATACCGCTCTGCCAATCCTCCAGGTGGTGGACGATGCCGTAGTTGAACACCGCGTCGAAGCTCCCCTCCCGGTAGGGGAGCTGCTGGGCATCCCCGGCCAGGAGCCGCAAGCGCTCAAGGCCCCAGGCCCGCTGCTTGCGCCTGGCCAGGCGGATCATTTGCGGATCGATATCCAGGGCGTTGATCGCGGCGGGGTTGAAGGTAGAAGCGATGATGCGGGCGCCCACCCCGCAGCCGCAGCCGATCTCCAGGCAGCAGGCGCCAGGGGGGAGCTCCCGGTGCTCTTTAAAGAAAGCGGCCTCCCGCTGCTGCACCCAGCGGCGGAGCGGACTATTGACCCAGATGCGTTCCGGCCAGTTGACTTTCATGGGTGCTCCTTATGGCTGGCAAAGATTTTGGCGATGCCGCAGGTCAGCTTGCTGACCTGGCCGCCGGTAAAACCGGCTAGGCTGATCGCCTTGAGAAATTCGTGGTCAGAGGGAAACCCGGCCACCGACTCGGCCAGGTAGGAGTAAGCGTAATCGGTGCCCGACAGCCAGTTGCCCACGGGGGGCAACAGGTGGTCCAGGTAGAAACGGTAGGCCCGGCCCAGGATGGGCCCCTCGGGGTAGGAGAAATCCATGATCAAGAGCTGCCCCCCCGGCCGCAAGACCCGGTGGAACTCGGCCAGCACCTGGGCCTTCTCCTCGATGTTGCGCAGCCCGAAGGAGATGGTGACCGCGTCCACCGATGCGCTGCGGATGGGCAGGCGACGGCCGTCGCCTGCGGCCAGCCGGATGCGCTGCTCCAGCTGGCGGCGCCGGATCTTGCCTCTCCCCACCTGCAGCATGGCCGGGGAGAAGTCGATGCCGATCACCTGGGCCTTAGGGTGGCGGCGGCAGATCTCCATGGCCACCTCGGCGGTGCCGATGGCCACATCCAGCACCGTGCCGCGCTCCGGCAGGTGGAGCCCTGCCGCCAGCACCTTGCGCCAGTGGATGTCGATCCCCAGGGAGAGGAAACTGTTCTGGAAATCGTACCCCGAGGCAATGGTCTCGAACATGGTCTTGACAGCGGCGTCCTTCATCTCGGCGGGCTCAGGGAGCGATGTTTTTTACGAAGAGCCGGGCGCACTCCATGGCCTGTTGCCCGGCTTTGGTCAGCAGGTAGAGCTTGTGGTCGTCCTGGGCCAGGAAGCCTGCCTCCTTGAGGACCTTGAGATGAAAGTTCATCTTGGTGTGATCCTCCATCTCCAGCCGCCGGCAGAGGTCCATAAAGCGCAGCGCGCCTTCCTGTTCTACACAGGCGAGGATCCGCCGGCGCAGGGGGTTGGCCAAGCTGCCCATGAGGGTGTCCATGTTCACGGCCGTCCCGCAGGAGGCGAAACCGGCCTCCTCCAGGGTGCGGCGCACCGAGGTCAGCAGGGTGTCGACCCGGAAGGGTTTGGTCACGTAATCCTGGGCGCCCTGGCGCATGGCCTCCACCGCATTTTCCACCGTGGCAAAGGCGCTCAGCATGATGACCGGCAGCCGTGGCAGTTGTTCCCGGAGGCGCCGCAACACCTCCATGCCGCTCAAGCCGGGCATGACCAGATCGAGCAGGACCAGATCGAATTTCTGCTGGCCAAGGAGCCCCAAGGCCGTTTCGCCATCGGCGGCCGTGGTGACGGCAAAGCCCGCCCCGCCCAGCACCTCGGCGAGGCTCTCCCGCAAATCCAGGTCGTCATCCACCACCATGATCTCAGTCATGCCGTTCTCCTTTGGTTATGGGGAAGGTCAGGGTGACGGTGGTACCACCCCCGGCCGTATCCGTCAATGCGATTTTCCCGCCGTGCATCTCCATGATGCTGTAGCAGATGGAGAGCCCCAGGCCCGTGCCGGTCCCCACCTCCTTGGTGGTATAGAAGGGCTCCAGCACGCGGGGCAGATCCTCCGGGGCAATGCCGCTGCCGTGATCGACGATCTCCACCCGCGCCTCCTCCCCCTGGCAGCGGCTGTGCAACTCGATGCCACTGCCGGGGGGGGAGGCCTCCATGGCGTTGATCAGCAGGTTGAGCAGCACCTCCTCGATCTTGCACGGGTCAACCATCACCGGTGGCAGGGGCAACAGCCCGGTGGTCAGGCGATACTCTTGGCGGCGTCCGTCAAGCAGGGTGAGGGCCCCCTGGATCAGGGCGTTGAGGTCGGTCGGCAGCAGCCCGGTTTCCCGCTGTTTGGCAAAGCCAAGCAGCTCGCTGGCGATGTTCGAGGCGCGGGCAATGTTGCGCTCGATGGTACGGAAGCGCTTCTCCAAGCCTGCCTGCGGCGTTGGGCCCTGGAGGTCCTGCTTGAGCAGCTCGATGTTCAGGGAGATGTTGGTCAGGGGGTTGTTGATCTCATGGGCGATGCCGGCCGCCAACTTGCCGAGGGCCGCGAGTTTTTCGGTCTGGGTCAGCTGGCGGATCCGTTGTTCGAGCTTTTTTCGGGTCTCAATATTGAAGATGTTCATCGCCTTGACCATGCAGTAGGTGATCCCCAAGGCTACGGCGCTCCGCAGGCACTCCACCGGCACCCCCAGGTAGGGGATGACCACGTGCGATGGCACGATGCCGGCAACCACGGCATAGAGGGCGAAGCCGACCCCGGCCCGGCGCAGATGCAAGGCCACCGGACGGTTCATGGGGGAGATCAGCCGGGAGTGGCGGAACAAGGCGAAGCTGGCCAGGACGCCGCCCAGGCAGCCGATGGTCAACCGGGCCAGGATCTCTGTCCGTCGTAGCGCCACGGGATCGAGGTGCGCCTGCGACAGCCAGGTATACATCCCCAAGACGAGCAGCAAAAAGGGGATAAGGACCCGGAGCCATTGCCAGCGGATCTTTGGCTGGGAACGGAGCAGACAGATGCCGAAGTGGTTCAGAAAGAGAAAGGAGATGACCAAGGTCAGGAGCTTCAGATAGTACACGGTCATGGAGACGGCCTCCTGCCCTGCCAGCAGGAGGTAACAGACCAGCCATTCATGGAGGCCGTGGCTGAAGCCGAACACCGCCAGGGAGGGGAGGCTGTCGGCGAGCTGCAACTCGCTTTCGGACATGTCCTTGACCGCGATGGACAACCCCAGCGAGATGAAGGTAAGGCCGTACAGAAAGTAGAGCAGGACCAGGGGGGAGTAGTGGCCGAAAGACATGGGCGCGCGGGACCTTTCCGGGAGAGTGATTTGCGGTGGTGAACTCGCCGCTAGGGCCCGGTTACCCCGGGATGCCGCCCAGCAGCAGGGCGACCGCCACGGCCAGGACCACGCGGTAGATGCCAAAGATCAGCAGGGAGTGCCGGTTGAGGTAGCCAACCATCCATTTCACGGCAATGGCGGCGGAGATGGTGGCCGAGACAAAGCCGATCACCATCGAGGTCACGCCATAGGCCTCGACCATGGCCTGGCCGCCATGCACCGCCTTAAAGCCGGTGGCGGCGGTCAGGGTCACCAGCCCGAGCAGGAAACTGAACTCCACCGCCGCGCCCAGCTTGAGACCGACCAGGGTGCCGGCCAGGATGGTCACCAGACTGCGGCTGGTGCCGGGCCACATCGCCAGGCATTGGGCCAAGCCGATCCACAGGGCCATGCGCCAGTCGAGCATGGTCAGGCTGAGCCCTGGGCTCCCCTCCGCTTCACGCCTTTGCCGCCAACGGGGGACCAGCAGGATGACCATGCCGCCGACCAACCAGGCCAGGGTAATTGGCCACAGGCCAAAGAGGTAGCGTTCAATCTCCTGGTCAAACAGCACCCCGATCACGGCGGCCGGCAGAAAGGCCACGATGATGTTGGCCGCGAGGCCGAGCCCCTGGCGGTCCCTGCCGCAGACCCCCAAGACCATTTTTTTGACCGCGGGCCAGTAGAGCCACAGGACCGCCACAATCGCCCCGGCCTGGATACAGATGGCATAGGCGTCCGCCGCCTGACCGGCGGGGATCCGCAGCAGGCGCTGGGTAAGGATCAGGTGCCCGGTCGAACTGACCGGCAGATATTCAGTTACCCCCTCCACCACCCCCAGGGCCATGGCCTGCCACCAATGCATCATTTTTTCCTCTCCCCGTGTTCGTTGTCTTTTGGCCCAACCTCCGTCCCCGGACCCTGCCCGCCGGCCGAAGCGCACATCTTAACGGTTCGGCGGGAAATGGCAAGTCAGGTTTTGACGGTCTCGCAAAATCCGCTCAACCGTTGCTGGCACACCCCGTAACATACGGAAATTACATTGGCAGATGGTCAGCTTCATGACTTTTTGCGATTTCATCGGGTTTTGGGCTCGGGTTGGCTGGTGTGCTCCAGCGGTTGGCCCCCTCGTTCGCTGATTTTCCTCATTCGCGGTGAAGTAAACTTCACAAAACCCCTGGATCGGTGAAGCTAATTTATCTGGATCGCGCGACCCGCGATCCTTATTGTTGGGTTACGAAATTCCCCGTTTCATCTGGCAGGGAAGATCCTGTCCGTCAGCTCGCAAGGGCACTTCCGCCTTCAAGGCGATGACTGCGGGAAGCTGGATCCTTTTCGTTTTGCTTGTGGAAACTGGGCGCCGGATCACCTCCGGCATGACGAGAGAATTTTTGCTTGTCAAGGCCCTAAGAGAAGTCAGCTAATTCAATTGAGGAGATGTACGCGATGAAGAACAAAGTACTTGGAAAACGGTTACTGGCCGCCTTGGCGATGGCCTGGGCCACGGGGGTCGGAGTAGCCGATGCCGCAACAAAGGAGATCGCCCTGGAGGCAGGTTGGAACCTGGTCAATATCCCCTTGGAGCCAACAACGCCGGCGGTGGATACGGTCCTGAGCGGCATTAGCGGCACCTATGCCACGGCCTGGGCCTGGGACGCCGGCGCCAAGAATTGGCAGGTCCGGTTGGCCAGTGAAGGGGGCAGTGACATCGGTACCTTTGCCGCCGGCAAGGGGTTTCTGGGGTTGACCGAACTGCACGCCGGGCAGGGCTTCTGGCTGAAGATGCAGGCCGCCGCTACCTTGAGCATCACCGGCACGGCGCCGGCCGCCAATCCCCCCATCGGCCCGGTGGTCACGGGATGGAACTTGGTCGGCAGCCGAATCGATACGGCCAAGAGCGTGGCCGAGGTGGTCACCGCCTTGGGAGCCGAGGTCAAACCGCAATCCCTGTGGCAATGGCAGGGTGGTAATTGGGCGGTTGCCTTGCCGTTTACCGCCGATGGTAGCGCGGTCGCCGATGGCGGCGCCAGCTATGCCGCCAGCAAGGGCTTTACGCTGCTTACCACTCTGCCTGCCAGCGCGGGGGTTTGGGTGAACGCCCTGGCAGCGAGCGCCGCACCCGGGGCAACGGGGGCCAGCTTTTCCGTAATGGATACCGCGGGCGTGCCCGTGGTCGGTGCCACGCTCTTCGCCATCCCCGCCGGCGACGTGGAGAACCTGGCCGGCCAGCCGCTTACCATGAGCAACGGGGTCTATACGGCCGAGGCGCTCAATGTCGATGAGCCCCTGGAAGACCTGATCAACGGCCATTACACGCCGCCAGGGAGTGGCGTCACCACCTACCCGCAGGCCATGACCGGCAATGACGGCAAGGCGATGATCGCCGGGCTGCCCACCGGCGTTGCGGACAAATTCTTCATCTATGTCCAGACCGCCACTGCGGACGCCGGTCGCCTCCCGGGCGGCAGCCTCTGCCGCGAGGCGGTCACCGGGGCAGCCCTGGACGAGACGGTGACCACCGTCGAGGTCTCCACCAAGCCCTCCGCCGCCGCGACCTTCGTCGGCAGCAGTTCCTGCCTGGGGTGCCATGCCGACAAGGCGGGCATGCTGAAGACGGCGCACAAACTGGGCTTCATGGCCCCTGGCGCACCGAGCGGCCTGCAAAACACCAGCGAGTTCGACGCCGACAACGGCGTCTACAACCTGGGGGCGGCCCTGGCCAAGTACGGCCCGGGCGATGCCAGCAGCGGCGGCACCACCATCTGGTTCTACGACTACGACTCGACCCGTAAGTTCGACAAGTTCAAGACCCTGGAGAGCGCGCCCGCCAGCGGCACCGTCTACGCCACGGTCCGCATCTACCAGGATAGCACCGACAGCAAGTACTACGCGCAGTTTACCAACGTCATCAACCCGGCCGATGCGAACAGTCCCAAGACCCAGGAGGTCGTGCTCACCTATGGCGGCGGGGTCTACAAGCAGCGCCCCATCACCAAGGTCGACGACAGCCTGTTCATGATTCCTCTCCAGTACAACGCCAAGGGGAGTGACTCCTCCACCGACCGGACTCGGCGGGTTTGGCGCGACTATCACATGGACTGGTGGTGGAATGCGGCGGACAATACCTTCAAGAACAAGCCGGCCGCGAACAACTCCGTTGACGTGCAGTGTGCCCCCTGCCACTTCAACGGCTACCAGGTCGCCACCATCAATGGCTATTATCAGGCCACCGGCGTGGCGGACGTGAACGGCGAGACCCACCCGGCCACCGGGGAGCAGCAGGAACTCAACATCGGTTGCGAGACCTGCCACGGTCCGGGCTCCGAGCATGTGGCCGCCTCGGGTCAGGGCAAGTCCATCGTCACCCCGCAAAACCTCACCCCCGAGCGGGCCACCATGATCTGCGGCCAGTGCCATAGCCGTCCCCAGGGCAACGATACCCTGAACGGTGGCGCGGGCGTCAAGAAGGACTCCCCCCTTGATCAGAACAACCGGATGATGGTGGCCGGGAGCAGCCGGGCCGACTTTCTGGCGAACCACACCTCCCGCCACGACGCCTCCGCCGGTGCCGGCGATCTGTGGGGCGACGGTCTGCACTCGAAGTCGCATCACCAGCAGTACACCGACTTCATCCAGACCGCCAAGTACCGTAACGGCGGCAAGCTGTTGACCTGCGCCTCCTGTCATGACCTCCATGCACCGGGGAGCGACCGTCACCAGCTCTCGGGCACCTCGGACAACACCCTGTGCGCCAGCTGCCATGGGGAGGTGGTGCTTGCCGACCACCAAGTGGCCAAGACCGGGGCCAACATGGGCTCTGCCACCAAGTGTATCGATTGCCACGTAACCAAGACTTCGTCCAGCGGTGCCGGCAGCAATCCCACCTCGCCGGCGGTGGGCGGCACCTCGGGAACGAAGTATTACCAAGGGGACATCAGCTCGCATCGCTTCGACGTGCCAAGCAAGGCGGCCACCTCCTCGACCAACCCGATGCCTGTCCCCTACACCAACAACTGCGGCCTCTGCCATGACCTCAGCGCCCTGTAAGTAAACCGGATACCGGGACGTCCGCCGTCCCGGGTAAAAAAAAAGCGCCCTCGGGAAACCGGGGGCGCTTTTTTGCGTTTAGTCCCTTACAGATTTACTTGTGACAATTGGTGAGCAAAATATGTCAAGGTGCCCTGCCGGTAAGGGATTCCAGTCGACAGGGAGTTATACCCCTCAGGGGGGTACTGAATTGAGTCCAGTTTATCTGGGTTAGGCTGGTTCTGTTGGGGGGGAAGGCGATGAGCAGACCCCCCTGTCGGGAGTGCAGCCGCAAGGGCCGCGGTGGGGCTGGTCCGTCACCACGCCCACAAGCCGCGAGGCCTTCACGCCTTGGCGCGGTGCGCCGCTACCCAGCGGATTTCGCGGATGATTGACTCGGTCAGGCCAACCGCCCGCAGGTCCCGCGGCAACACGCTCCAGGTGTAGGTCTCCACCTCCAGGCAGAGGCTGGGGTCAAAGAGAGGCAGGACCTCTTTGAGAAAGGGCTGGGTGGTGAGACAGTCGCTGAGCTTGCCGATGAACACCGGCACATGGAAATGGATGCGCCACTCGCGCACCTCCGGTTCATCGGCGGCCAGGGCGGCATCCAGGTCGTCGAAGCGCGCCAGGGACCCATCCCGGCGGCGGCCCACGGTCTGGTGCAGATAACAGGGTTCGTGGAAGCGCTGCATGGGGCTCAGGTCGGCCTGCCTGAGCCACAGGGCCGAGGAGACCTGGACGTGGCCGATGGTGATGGCGTGCTCGGCGAGTAGGGCCAGGGACTCGGCCGGTGTTTCGTACTGCAGGGCCTGATGGCAGCAGTCGTAGCAGACGGTGAGCAAGCGGCGCAGGTGGGGGGGGAGGCGCAGGCGGTCAAAAAAGGCCACCAGATCCGGGGTGGTCTCCAGCACGCAGCCGGGCTCGGCCTCGATGGATAGGGTGATCTCGCGGCCGGTGGTCTGGGCCAGGTGATCGAGGAACTCCAAGGCCTGGCGCAGGTTGGCCAGGGCGATGGGCATCTCGCCGGCACTGATCGCCCGGCGAAAGCCGATGGGGACGGTGGAGATCGAGCCTCGCACCCCGGGGGGCAGCCAGCCGGCCAAGAGGGTGGCCAGCCGCTTGCTGTAGGCCAACCGTTCCGGGTGGCGCCAGTCAGGGAGGTAGACCGCCTCCTTCACCGGCACATGGTGAAAGGTGCCGTAGGGAAAGCCGTTGATCGTGGCCACGAAGCAGCCGTGCTCCTTGCACCAGTCGTGGAAGCGGGCCGCCTGCTCCGGCCCCGCCTCTCGGGCTGCCTGGCCCGAGAGGCGCAGGCCGATGGGGAAGGGGGTTGCCGGAGAGACTGCCTCCTTGATGGCCGGCACGTACTGGTGGACATTGGCCATGATCCCCTGCCAACTCTCGGCCGGGTGGATATTGGTGCAGTATGTCAGCATCGGCAGGGGCCGGCGGCTGGGCTCGGGGTTGCCGTGGATTGCGGGGTAGCAGCCATCACCGGCCCCGCCTCCCTGCCAACGCTGCCCAGGGCAAGCCGCCGCTGTTGACCCCGGGCCGCCAGTAGCTCGATACAGCGGCGCATCACCCCCAAGTCGATGGCGTGCACCTCCTCCCGGGTGCCCAGACCGGTGAGCAGGGTGATGGTCAACTCGCCGCCCAAGTGTTCCTGAAACTCCGAAAGCGCCGCCATGATCTCCATCTCCCCGAGGGCCGGATGGAAGAGGGCGAGCCCCAGTTCCTCCAGGGTGGTGAACACCGACTCCACCGCCCCGGGCTCGCGCAGCATGCCGATCTCCCGGGAGTAGAGGGTGTCCAGGGCAATGCCGATGGCCACCGCCTCGCCGTGGTTGAGGGCGCCGTGG
>CAYSFY010000149.1:10464-11296 GCA_964430285.1 uncultured Desulfobulbia bacterium | reverse complement strand
GGGTAGGAGCGTCGTCCACGGCGCGATTCAGGCTTGATCGCGCCGTGGACGACGCTCCTCCGGATTCATCAGGCCAGCGCTGAGAGCCCAGATATAGCCACGTTTGCTAATGGTGACAGGCCAGCCAGCAGTCCAGCGGGGCCTTCCGCTCGCGATGACATGCGATGCAAAAGCCCATCTGGAAGTTCACCGGCTTCAGCCGGTCCATGGTCTCCACCCGGCCATGACAGACCACGCAGTCGATCTTGGCGAACTCGATGTGGGGCCGGTGCTGAAACTTGACGAAATCGGGGACAAAGAAGATCTGTTTCCAGGGCACCGGCTGATCCGTCTCCAGATACTTTTTTTCCCGCAACAACTCTTCATGCTGGGGGATGATGTACTTGTGACAGAAAAAACACTTCTCCACGTCCGGCAGACCGGCGTGCTTCGAACGGTTGACAAAGGAGTGGCAGAAACGGCAGTTGATCTCCTTGACCCCGGCATGCACCCGGTGGCTGAAGGGGATCGGCTGCTGGGGACCGATGAGCCGCTGGGGGTAGAGGTAGTAGAAGTAGAGCATGGCCGCCACCAAGAGCAAGGCCACGACCAGCCAGCGGCCGCTGCGAAAGGGTGCCTGCCCGTCCCCTGACTCAGCGCTCATGACGGCCCTCCTCGTTTTGCTTTTGCAGATGGCGGTGGAAGAGGGGATCGGCCACGGGGAGCAGCGGGAAGCGGCCCAGGAACAGGAGCACGGAGAGGGCCATGAGGCCGAAGAAGCCCGCGGTGATCCCCACCTCCATGATGCCGATGGGTAGCCTCTTTCCCGGCCACACCGAGGGGGCGACGAGCA
>CAYSFY010000149.1:6857-10454 GCA_964430285.1 uncultured Desulfobulbia bacterium | reverse complement strand
GAGCAGAAACCGTTCCAGCCACATGCCGGAGAGGATCAGGGTGCACAGGGTCACCATGGCCCATGGCTTGACCTTGATCCGGCTGCTGAGCAGGGTGGCAAAGGGGATGATGAAACAGACAAAGAGCACGGTCCAGGAGAGCGGCCGCCAGGGGGCAAAACGGATGCGCTCGATGATGAAGCTGGTCTCCTCGGGCAGGTTACCGTACCACATCACCAAGAACTGGGTGTAGAAAAAGTCGCCGGTCATCAGGCAGAAGCCCAGCAGCAGTTTGCCCAGGTTCTGGAAATGGACCGGGGTGATGAACTCGGCAAGCCCCAGGGAGCGGGTGGCGATCACCGCCAGGATGATCAACAGGGCCAGGCCGCAGTAAAACCCGCCCACCAGATAGTAGGCCCCGAACAGGGTGGAGTACCACTCAGGGGAGAGGGACATGATCAGGTCAAAGGCGATGAGCGACAGCACCAGAAAATAGAAGATGCCGTAGAGGTTGGCCAAGGCCATGGCGCTCTTCGGCTGCTCCTGGGGGGGTGGATCTAGGTGGCCTGCGGCCAGGAGCCGCTGGTCGCGGCGGATGGCGGGGAGGATCAGTGCCCAGGCGGTGAGGGCCAAGAGCAGCAGGCCCGCGCCGTCCCGGAGAAAGAGAGAGGGGGCGTTCAGCCAGTGGGCCTTTGCCGGTAGGGGGTGGGCAATCCAGGGGAAGATGAGCGCCCGTCCGGGGTAGAGCCCGGCCAGCAGGGGCAGGGCCGCCACCAGGAAGAGCGCCGGGGCCTCGGCCAAGCGCTTCAGCGACCGGCCCCAGTGGGCATGGGTGAGGGTCTGAATCGCCGAGAAGAGCACGCAGCCGGCAGCCAGCGCGGTCCAGAAGACGAGGTTGACCAGGTAGGCCTGCCAGGCCCTGAGCGGTTGGTCACCGGTGATGCCAGTGGCAAAAGCGACAGAGCCCAGCACCACCAAGCCGGCCAGAAAGGCGGTGAGCCGCCCAGATGCCTTACAGGGCCGGGCCGCGGCGAAGAGTCGGTGCAGGGCCTGATCACTCAAGGGCGTGGACCTCCTGGGCACCCGCCCGGCGCAACAGTTCGCTAGCCTCCTGTTGCATGGCCCGGGGGCAACGGATCAGCATGCCGTAGCGGTCCTCGGTCAAGCGGTCATGGTAGTGGGCCGGCAGGGAGAAGCGGGGCAGGCGGGAGAGCAACAGCATGCCGCCCAGGTTGAACAGCACCGACAGCAGGATGCAGAACTCAAAGGCGACGATCACATAGGGCGCCCTGGGCACCGGCGGTTTGCCGCCGACGATAAAGTGCCACTGGATGGCGGTGAACACCGCGAGCCCGATACCGGTGCAGATGCCCAGGATCCCGCCGGTGAAGGTGAAGAAGCGCACCGGACTGCGCTTCACCTTGAGGGCGGTGATGATCTCCTGCTGATAGACCGGCGAGTGGACGTCGTCGATCTCGATGCCCTGCTCCCCCATGGTGGCGATGGCGGCCAGCAGGTCGTCGAGAAAGGGGAATAGGGCCATCAGCTGCACGCTCTCCTTCATGGCCGGCCTCCGTGATCCCCTACGATCTCCGAAGCCTTCTCCCTGGCGACCCGGCGCGGCACCGGCATCTCCTCCTTCAACTCGGTCATGGAGACGGTGGGCAGGAAGCGGGCAAAGAGCAGGAAGAGGAAGAAGAAGAGGCTAAAGGAGCCCAGCAGGATGCCGTACTCCACCCAAGTCGGCCCTTGATACAGCCCCCAGGAGTAAGGGTCGTACTCGTGACCGGGGGAGGTGAGGATGATGACGAAGCGTTCGTACCACATGCCGATGTTGATCAGGATGGAGATGATGAACAGGGGCACGATGCGGGTGCGCACCTTTTTGAAGTAGAGGGCCAGGGGCACGATGGTGTTGCAGAAGACCATCAGCCAGAAGAAGGGGGCGTAGTGGCCCACCGCCCGCCAGTGGAAGATCTCCCGTTCGGCCTCGTTGCCGCTGTACCAGGCGATGAAGAACTCGGTGAGGTAGGAGTAGGCGACGATGAGGCCGGTGAAGATGATGGTCTTGGCCACGTTCTCCAGGATGGTCATGGTGATCACCCCCTCCAGGCGCAGGATGCGGCGCATGGGGATGAGCAGGGTGAGGACCATGGCCAGGCCGGAGTGGATGGCGCCAGCCACGAAGTAGGGGGCGAAGATGGTGGAGTGCCACCCCGGGGCGATGCCCAGGGCGAAGTCCCACGAGACCACACTGTGCACCGAGACCACCAGGGGGGTGGCCAGGGCGGCAAAGAGCAGGTAGGCCAAATGGTAGTGGGACCACTGGCGCTGGGAGCCGGTCCAGCCCAGGGCGAAGAGGCCGTAGATGCGGCGGCGCACCCCTTTTGCCCGGTCGCGGATGATGGCCAGGTCCGGGATCATGCCGGTGTACCAGAAGAGCAGGCTGACGGTGAGGTAGGTGGAGATGGCGATGACGTCGAAGATCAAGGGCGACTGGAAGTTGGGCCACAGGTTGCGCTGGTTGGGGTAGGGGAGGATCCAGTAGACGATCCACACCCGGCCCAGGTGGATAAAGGGAAAGAGGCCGGCAATGGAGACGGCGAACACGGTCATGGCCTCGGCGCTGCGGGCCAGGGGCGTGCGCCAGGGGGTCTGAAACAGGTAGAGGATGGCGGAGATCAGGGTGCCTGAGTGGGCGATACCCACCCAGAAGACGAAGTTGATCAGGTAGGTCCCCCAGTTCACCGGGTGGTTGATGCCCTCGACGCCGAGACCGGTGGCGATCTGGTAGGCCCAGCAGCAGGCGCCGATCACCACGCCGGTGAGGCAGAGGGCGAGCCAGCCCACATAGCCCTTAGTCGGCGGGGTCATGGCGGCCATGATGGTGTCATTGACCTGGCTATAGCTCATCTGGGGAGTGGTGTGGGGCATGGCCGGTTACAACTCCTGGGTCAGCCGGCGCAGGTAGATCACCGCCGGTTTGGTGTTCAGGGTACGCAGGACCTGGTAGGCACGAGGGTCGCTGATCATCTGGGCGACCCAGCTTTGCTGATCCGCCAGGTTGCCGAAGGTGAGGGCCTGGGTGGGGCAGGTCTGGGCGCAGGCGGTGGTGAACGCGCCGTCCGCCACCTTGCGGCCCTTGGCCTTGGCCTCGATCTTGGCCGCCACGATGCGTTGCACGCAGAAGGAGCACTTCTCCATCACCCCCTTCTGGCGCACGGTGACATCCGGGTTGAGCTGCATCTCCAGGGGCGTTGCCCGGGTAAAGGTGAACCAGTTGAAGCGCCGCACCTTGTAGGGGTCGTTCTGGGAGCAGAAGCGGGTGCCGAAGCAGCGATTGTACACCTGGTTGTTCAGCCCGTCCACCGAATGGTGGGGCGCGAAGATGGGGCAGACCGATTCGCAGGGGGCCTGGTCGCAGTGCTGACAGAGCATGGGCAGGTAGCGGATGGTGTGGTCATCCTCGCTGAAATAGCGCTGGATCCTGAGCCAGGACATCTCGCGGCCCAGGAGCATCTGCTTCCTGCCGACCACGGCCACGTTGTTCTCCGCGTAACAGGCCACCACGCAGGCGCCGCAGCCGATGCAGCGGTCCAGGTTCACCACCATGCACCA
>CAYSFY010000149.1:0-6824 GCA_964430285.1 uncultured Desulfobulbia bacterium | reverse complement strand
GACCGGGTAGATGTCGTGGTGGGGGTCGTAGCCCCGGGGCAGGGGGGGATCCACCGCTGCCGGCTGGCCCGAGGCGATGGCCTGTTGGTAAGAGGCGAAGCTCTCCACCTCCACCAGATCACGGCCCTCTTGAAAGAGGCTGCCGTCGGTGTGGGCGATGGGGTAGTGGTTGCTGGTGGTCCGCACCGTCACCCGGGTGATCACGGTGATGGCCCCGGACTCGGCATCGACCTCGGGGGCCATCAGGGTCAGGGGGTTGGCCGGCCGGCCGTCGGCGTAGCGGCCGTAGTGCTCGTGGCCCTGGCCCAGGGGCAGGGCGATGGTGCCCGGGGGTACGGAGAGGATGGGCAGCACCGGGGCCTCGATGGTGCCGTGGGGGGTGGAGAGGCTGAGCATGTCGCCGGCTGCCACCTGCAAGGCCGTTGCGGTCTGGGGGGGGATCTCCAGCCACCCCCCCCAGGTGGTCTGGGTGACCGGGTCGGGCAGCTCCTGCAACCAGGGACGGTTGGCGGCCCGGCCGTCGAAGAACTGCACGGTGGGGTAGATGGTCAGGGCGTAGCCCTCCCCTGGTCCGGCCGGGGGGGCGGGCGCCGGGAAGCGATAGGCGTAGTGAGGGGCCAGGGTCACCCCCGGGCTGGCCGGGGGCTTGGCCTGCCAGTCGCCGCCCTGCTGTACCACGCGTTGCCAATAGAGGGGGAAGGTGGTTGCCCGAGCCCCTGCCTGCCAGCGCTCGTGCCATGTGTGTTGCAGACGGCTATAAAAATCGGGCCAGGGCAGGGGTTTGTCGGCCCCGGCGAGCCGGGCGGTGGCGAGCAGCAGGTCGCCCAGATGCATGGTTGCGAACACCGGCCCCATCACCGGTTGCAACAGACCGGAGATCCCGGCCCGGGGTGAGTAGTCACCCCACGCCTCCAGGGGGGTGTGGGTGGGCAGGATGAGGTGGGCCAGGGCCGTGGTCTCGTCGTCACAGGAGGAGAAGCTGACAATGGTCTTGACCTTGGCCAGGGCCTCCCGCACCTGCCAAGAGGCGGGCAGGGTGAAGAGGGGGTTGGCGTCGTGGAGGAGCAAGAGGTCGATCTCGCCGTTGGCCATGCGCTGGCAGAGCTGCTGCATGGACTTAGCCGACAGGGCACGGTCCAGGGCCGCACCCGGGGCCGGATCGACCAGGGTTCGGCTGCCGGCCTTGATCAGGTTGAGGAGGTTCGCGGCCACGGCCGCGGCATGGGCATGGGGGCCGCCGTGGGGGAGGCCGGCGGCCAGGACTAAGGGACGCTCCGCCGCCAGAAAGCGGCGGGTCAGGCTGGCCAGGGTTGCGGCGTCGATGACCTGACTTGCGGCCTCCCGGGCCGGGGCGGAGGCGGCCAGGGTCTGCTGAAGGGCCTGGGCCAAGTCGGCTGGGAGCGATAGGCGGCCCTGTTGTGTTTCGCCGTGCAAGGCCTCCAGCAGGGCCACAGCCACCAGCCACTCCTGGTCCGGGGCCACGATGATGCGGTGGTCGGCGCTGGCCGCAGTCATCGACTGCCGGGGTCCGACGTAGACAAAGAGATGCTTGCGCTCACCCTGGGGCGCGTGGAAGGCGGCAAACTGGCGGGCATACTCGACGTTGGAGAGCCAGGTCTCCAGGAATCCTGCCCCCAGGGAGATCAGCAGGTCGGCCTGGTCCAGGCGGTAGCAGGGGATGGAGTCAGGGCCCAAGACCATGCGGCTGGCGCTCCGCAGGGGCTCGTAGGCCAAGGGCTCGTAAGTCAGCAGGGGGTCGGCGCCAAAGGCGGCGAGCCACTCGTCGCTGAGCGCGGCCAGGGTGCCGTTCTCCAGGGTGCTGACCATGGCGATGCGCTGGCCGCCGTCGTTTTGGCCCAGGGTCTGGATCTCGGTGGCGAGGCGTTGTTGTGCCTTGGGCCAGGAGAGGGGGGTGAGGGTGGTGCCGCTACGCGCACAAGGGCCGGAGAAACGGTCCGGGTTGTAGAGGCCGTGCAGGGCCGCTTGGCCCCGGGCGCAGAGGGCGCCGGCGTTGATGGGATGGTCGGGGTTGCCCTCAAGCTTGATGATGCGGCCATCGCGGTTCTTGGCCAGCATGCCGCAGCCCGCCGGGCACTCCCTACAGGTGGTGGCATACCAGGTCGCCTCGCCGGGGATGATATCCTCGGCCGGGATGACGTAGGGGATCAGCCGGCGGCCGGCATCTCGACTACAGCCGCCAAGGGTGGCCGAGCCACCGGCCAGACCCATGAACTGGATGAACTGCCTACGGTTGATCAAGGAGATGGGTACCTTTGGATTATGGTTTCATGCGGCCTGAGCGCCCCTGCGTCAGGCCTGGGTCGTACGGTTGCCCAACAATTATGCGGCAATCGGCCACTGCCCTCCATAGGGTGAATACCCTATTTGCTTGGCTTGCACTTGGCTCACCTTCGCTGGACCAAGGACCACGTGACTGCCCGCCCGGAGGAGATGGTCTTCAGAAAATAGATCCGGCCTCTTTCTTGCCCTTTTTTGCGTTCAACTCACTCTCCGCCGCGAACACAGCGCACTTGCAATTGGGAGATCGTGGATTCGTAATTGTAGGGCCTGCCATCGCCGAAGTCGACGGCCCACGCTTGTTGCAGGGGATAGTTCGCGTTGGGATTTGACGACCAGTAGTCTACTCCGTAACCTTTAAAAGGGTAATACCACGCTGGCGTATCAAAGGTGTCGGCAGCGCCGCAATGGGTTGTTCCACTGGGATTATCCGGACCATAGGTCACTTGCGTCCCATTGCTACAGACAATCAAACTCCGCAAGGTCTCGATGGACGGCAGGAACCAGTCATCATACCCGACATCGGTCAGTGCCGCGCAGTATCCCTTGGCCTCCTCCCAAGTCTTAGGCGCTTGGCTGCCGCACCTCTGCCACTCCCGACCCTGCCATACAATCGTTTCTTGACAGGGGCCCTTGTTGACCGCCACCTCCTTGAACTGACGTCCTACCGTGCCCAGGATGCCTTGCCCCGAGGCAAACACCGCGTACCCTTGTTGGTCACCAAAGGTCAGGGTGGCACCACAGGTGGTAACGCCATTTGCCTTGTTGCACAACCCGGGATTGATGATGGCCCCATTCGGGAAGACCTCCCACTGCACAGAGTTTGGGTCAAAGGCATTGGCAACGCCATCCGTCACCTGGAGCAGCAACTGGGCCGTGGTTCCAGTGGTGGTGGTGTAAGTGACGGCCAGTTTCGGCAGCGAGAAGAGCTTTGGCCCAGCAAAGGCGTTGAGGCAGGTGGCGCCGGAGCCCAGGACGCAGGTCTTGGGCAAGACATTCCAAGTTCCCCCTAAGGCATTAAGATTGACCAGGACATTGCTCTCCATGCCCAGGGCGGCATCGAAGGAAGTGAGTTGAATGAGCCGCTCCGGGTGGAGGGTGAGAAAATCGAGGTTGTCGGTGGTCTTGGCAAAGGTAAGGCTTGAGCCGACCAATGGCTCCACCGTCAGGCTCGAACTGAGCACTTCATAAAACGTGACCTTGACCTCGGGTATCAAGCGAATCTCAGCGGAGGCCTTGCCGACTATGTCGAGTGAGGCCTTCATGTCATTGCCATTGTCATTGACAATATACGGCGTCCAGGTGGTGCCGTTATAGATGGCCCCCACCTCAACCTCCTCCACGATCAAGGCCGAGGCCTTGGCGTCGACCTGGGCCTCGGCATTGGCCTTAGCGTTGGCCTTCATGGTGAGGGTGACTTTTTGCAGGACAGGCACCCCGCCCACTAGATAGAGCGACGACCAGTTCTTTTCGAATAGCGTGAACTCCTGGTTGGTACTGCCCGCGGCTGAAAAATGATAGGCGGCCTGGGCCGCAAGGGACAAGGTCCCTTTGGCCGCCACCTTGGCGCTGTTAAGGGACTTAAGTGCCGCACCACCCCACTCCGCCTCGGTGATCAAGGAGGGGTTGAAGTTGGCGGTGATGTTGGCTGTGAACGATTCACTAACTGTAGCAGCAGTTGTCTTGTGGAGGGTGACGGTACTTGTCTTGCCTAGGGGCACGACGGTCAGTCCCGGCTCGTCGTAAGCATAGTTGGTCTGCTCAACGGACAACAGTCGGTCCTCCCAATCAATACGGCTATAGAGGCTGCCGTTGTTGGTAACCATTGACTTGCTAAGGGGAAGGCCCTGCTTGTTGGCCAATTTGCCAAGGGCTTGGGCCGGTTGCTGGACATCGACGAGCTTAAAGGATGTGGACAGTGAAGCCGTGTCAAAGACATCGGTCAGCGAGGCGGCAGTGGTCTCCACGGTCACCTCGCCGTTCGCCTTGGAGGCGGAGGTAACCCGCCGTAAGGTCATGCCGCCGCTCCCATCTTCAGCAACCAGGACACTGTTGACCGCAGGGGGGGTACCGCTGGTGCTTTGGAAGAGATAGGTGCTGTTGTTGGTGGTTGTGAAAGTACCCAGGCCCAGATCCGCGGCCGTGGCGACCACCGTTGCCGGATCCATGGCCACGGGTTGGGGAGAGGTCCTGGCCTGCAAGGAGTTGCTGACCGCACTCTTCTGACTGCCGCTAAAGAGGGCGACCACAACCCCGTAGTACTGGGTGCCCGCTGTCAGTCCGTCCACGGTCGCCTGTTTCTCACCTGTCACTGTCTTGACCAAGGTGGCGCTGCTGGGGCTGAACTGTTCCTGGGTGCTCAGGTGGATTTCGTAGACAATCTCGGCAACGGGGGTGATTCCATCGCTGCCTGGCAACCAGGCCAGGGACATGGCGTTGGTATCCGTCGCCACCATCAAGGTGAGGGCAGGGTTTTCCGTACTGATCAAGCAGCCATTATCCCCAGTGAGCCAGCCGCTGTCATTGTAGCCTATTTTTGTTGCCTTCACCCGATAGAAGTAGGTCGTGCCCGCTTGGCGGGCGGTGATGGCGGCATACTCATGAATGCCGCTGTACGCCTCACGCAAATTGGTGCTAAAGCTTTCATCCGTTGCCTCCTCCAGCACATAGGTCACCCCACTGGTTGCGGAGGCCATCCAACTGACCGTGTAGTCGCCATCGTCATCACTGGCCGGCACGGTGATACCACCTGCAGGCAAGGATGCCGGGAGTGTGGTGGTTGTCGTGGTAGTGGTACTAGACGCCGTAGTCGTGCTCGTTGTCGTAGTTGCTGATGCCTCGGGCAGATTGACCCAGAACCCCTCAGAGGGTTGGATGGTGGTCAACTGACCGAAGCCCTTAGCTGCCGCATAGGCACCAGGTGAGACCTCGCCCGGCAGATAGACTGCCCAGGTTATGGCCCCGTTGACCGTTGTCCACTTCCAGACTGAGGTCACTGCCCCCAAATCAGCCGCTGCCAAAGGTTGCACGCCTTTGATCCCGACCAGATTCCAGCCTGGAAAGAATGACAGTTCGCCATAGCTCGGGGTGCCATTGACCACGACTTGTTGGTCGGACGCGCTATTTACCCAGAAACCTTCGCCAGAGGCAATAGACGTCATGGTTATGTAGCCCTTTGATTGCGCGTATTGGGCACCGCCATCCCCGCCGGGGAGATACACTGCCCAGGTTTTGGTGCCTGTGCCGTCATCGGTCCACTTCCAAACGCTGATGAACTTTTGCATATCGCCAAAGACATCTGTCACCTGGAGGCCGATGGTGGAGGAGAGGAGGCTCCAGCCAGCGTTGACGGACAGGGTGATAGAGGCGTTCGCCCAAGCCGGAATCATAGTCAAAAACATCAATGTAATGACAAGACATCTCATCCGCTGTCCTTGTCTGTAGTTGTTCATCTCCCCCTCCTTGCAAACGGCCAACGCCATAACAACATAGAATTAATAGGTTAACTCAACCCTGAAAGTTGGGTTTCTTCACCGCAATCCCCAAAATAGCAAACCTCGACTCCTTGTACCCCGGCAGCAGATCAAGGCCGCAGCTGGCCACGAAAAAGGGGACAGATTTATTTTTTGCCCCTCACGGATCGCAGCCCTCGACGGACAGGGATACGCTGGTTAGCGGCGCTATTCATAGTGTGACCACATCCTCAGCACTTTAACGACATTCTGATCTGCCAAAACTTGATGGAATCGCAAAAAGTCGTGAAGCTGACCATCTGCCAATGTGATTCCAATGGGTTACGGGGCGAGCCAGCGGCGGTTGAGCGGTTTTTGCGAAACCGTCAAAATTTGATACACCAAGCGGTGCTGAATGTTGATCCGCCGTGAATAAGCCCCGGCTAAATCACCAACCAGTTTTTCATACGGTGGTGGATTTTGAAATGGATTTTCACGCAGAACCATCAACAGGGCCTGCACTTTTTCTTTCAGGCCCGCGGCAGAGAGTTTCTGGGCATCTTTCTGGACAGGCTTGGTGTAAACCAACTCCCAAGTCACCACTCCAACTCCTTGGCACATTCACCAACTGGAGTCTGCAACCCTTCCCTAATGGACTCGCGCATGCCTGGAACGGAGAGCAAGTACATGGTCTCTTGGATTGAGGCCCAATCTTCTGCCGAGATGAGCACGGCATGATTGCGTTTGCCGGTGATGACCACCGGTTCATGGCTTGTGGCTATTTGGTCAATGATCCGGTCGAGGTTGGCGCGTGCTTGGCTTGCCGTCAGGGTGTTCATGTGGGGGGGCTCCTTGATTGGTGCCATTATCGTGCGGGAACGCGCATACTTTGTCAAGGCAGTGTGCAGCCGTGCATATTTTTGACCAATCCGCTACGCCACCATGTTGTCCGCTGGGAAATGTGCCCTAACCATTCGTGGACAACGGTTCCCCCTCTACTTCAGCGGAAATGAAACGTAAATCCCCTTGTATGCTTTGAACCGATATGAATTGATGTTAACTTAAATTTTCGGA
>CAYSFY010000148.1:8659-11545 GCA_964430285.1 uncultured Desulfobulbia bacterium | reverse complement strand
GGGCGAGATATCGCCGATCTCATCCAGCAGCAGGATCCCGCCCTCGGCGGCCTGGATGCGCCCGGCCCGATCCTTCACCGCCCCGGTAAAGGCGCCGCGCACATGACCGAACAGTTCGCTCTCCAGCAGGTTCTCAGGCAAAGCGGCGCAGTTGACCTTGATCAGGGGCCTGGCGGCGCGGTTGCCGCTTAAGTGCAGGGTCTCCACCAACAGCTCCTTGCCGGTGCCGGACTCGCCGGTAATCAGCACCGTGGTGTCGACGGAGGCCAGCTTGCGGACATTGCCGTAGATCTCCCGCAGCTGCGGACAGGTGCCGATCAACTGGCGGAACCGACGCCGCTCCTGGAGTTGACTCTCCAGGTCCGCCAGACGGGTGATGTCGTGGATGACCAGCAAGGCGCCGGCGCTGTGCATGGCGTCATCGCGCAACAAGGAGGTGCTGACCAGCACCACCTGCACGAGCTGCTCGTTGTGACGGATCTCGATCCGGTAGTCGCTTACCGCCTCCCGGGTGGCAAGGGTGTTGTTGAGCACCGTGCGGCACTCCTCCTGAAACCTGCTACCAACGGCCGGAAAAGGCTTGCCGATGGTGAACTCCAGGTTCCGCAGGGAGTGCGCATTACCATGGGTAACCACCATGGCCCCATCCACCGAGAGGATGCCGTCCGGGATGTTCTGAAAGACGGCCTCCAGGGCCGCCTGGGTCTGGTGCAGTTCGCGAGTGCGCAGGCCCACCATCGCTTCGAGATTGGCGGAGTGTTGCCGCAACTCCCCCTCGGCACGCAGCCGGTCGATGGCCCGGCCCATCCGTTCGGCAATCTCCTTGATCAGGGCCTGATCCTCCTCGGGAAAGAGCTCTCCCTCCTCGCCCGCCACCTCTTGGGTATAACAGACCGTGAGCGCGCCGACCTCCCGCCCTTGCGCCAGGATGGGGTGGGTCAGGGACCACGGGGTCTGGCGGAAACCCGCGCCGGCATAGACCGCTGCCCCATGGCGGAGTTGGACCACGGCCAACCGCGGCTGGCGCAGCGCCGGCGGGATAATGGCGATGGTTGCCTGAAAGATCTCCTCCAGCAACGCCTTTTTTTGTTCGACGATGCTGGAGACCTGATAGAGGCAGTGCAGTTCGCGGACCCGCTTTTCGAGGTCAGCGGACTTTGCCTTGAGTGCCTCCTCCACCCCGTGCCGCCGGGCCAGCTCGCGATGGTATTCGGCCAGCAGCGAGCGCTCCCGCAAGATGCGCATGATCTTGGCCCGCAAGGCATCCTTGATGAACGGCTTTTCCAGATAGTCGGTGGCCCCTTCCCGGATGACATCCGTGAAGGTGTAGGTCTGGCTGTAGCCGGTCATCAGGATGACGTCGGTTGCCGTATACTCTCGGCGGATGGTGCGCAGGAGTTCAAGCCCGTCGATCCCCGGCATCTGGATGTCCGAGATAACGATGGCAAAGGGCTCCGCCGTGAGCAGGGCCAGTGCCTGCGCGCCGTCACCGGCGGAGGCAAAGGCAAAGCCTAAGCGCTCCAGGCACCGCTCCAGCATGGCCAGGTGCTCGCTGTCGTCATCCACCAGCAGAAATTTTCCGTTGGCGAGTTGGTCGCTATTATCGTTGGGATGCATGGTGATCATTGCCGCCGCCCGCGGGGTGGCTGGTCGGGGTAGTCATGGGGGTGCGCACGCCAAGGTCCTTTTGGACCCAAGCCATCAAGCTCATCGGCAGCATACCGAGCCCGTTTCCGTGTGTCAATGCCCGGGACCATCGACCCAGGGTCCCGTCAAAGTCGTGGGCACAATGAGTATCGTTCCCACGCTGGAGCGTGGGAACGATGCCGAACCTCGTCCCGTCCCCCCACGAGGAGATGGCACCGATCACGCTTTCCCATTGTCCTCAACCGGTCACAGTGCTATAGAGATCACCACAACCTTGCCGTGCAACCTCTCACCCCCAGGACACCGTTAGCCCATGAGCCAATTCTTTCGCGCCAGCGTCGGCGCGGTGATCATCAATTCCAGCGGCCAGGTCCTGGCCCTGGAACGCACGGACCACCCGGGGGCGTGGCAGTTCCCCCAGGGCGGCATCGACGACGGGGAGGAGCCCTTGACCGCGGTCTATCGGGAGGTGGAGGAGGAGACCGGCATCCCGGCCAATGCCCTCGCCCTCATCCGCCAACACCCGCGCCTCCTCTCCTACGAACTCCCCATTGAGTGGCGCGGCGAAAAGGTGGGCCGGGGGCAGACCCAACGCTGGTTTCTCTTCCGGCTGTTCAGCGACGACGCCATCCAGCTCCCCTCCCCCGGCGAGTTTAGCCACTGGCGCTGGCTGCGCTTTGCCGAACTGCTGCCCCTGGTCGCCCCCTTTCGCCAAGAGATCTACCAAGCCCTGGCCCGCGAGTTCGGCGAGACCCATGGCTAAGCGCCCGCCCCATCATAATGGTTGACGCGGGTAGGCCGGAAAAGCTACACTCCCCCCATGCCTAAATCCCCCCTGGACACCTTAAAAGAGGTCTTTGGTTACACCACCTTCCGCCCCTTCCAGCAAGAGATTGTCGAGCGCGTGATCAACGGCGAGGACCTCTTTGTGCTGATGCCCACCGGCGGCGGCAAGTCCCTCTGTTATCAACTCCCGGCCCTGCACCGGCCCGGCGTGGCCCTGGTGGTGTCGCCCTTGATCTCCCTGATGAAGGATCAGGTGGATGCCCTGATCGCCGCCGGGGTCAGGGCCGCCGCCTACAACTCCCAGCTCACCGCCGTGGAGGCCCGCCAAGTCCTGGCCCGCCTGCACAACGGCGAGCTTGACCTCCTCTATGTCGCCCCGGAGCGGTTGATGACCCCGGCCTTTTTGGAACGGCTCAGGGAGATCGAAATCTCCCTGTTCGCCATTGACGAGGC
>CAYSFY010000148.1:0-8649 GCA_964430285.1 uncultured Desulfobulbia bacterium | reverse complement strand
TCCCAGTGGGGTCACGACTTCCGCCCCGAGTACCGCCAGCTCTCCCGCCTGCGCGAGGCCCTGCCCGGGCCACCGATCATCGCCCTCACCGCCACGGCCGAGCCCCACACCCAGAAGGACATCCTGAGCGGGCTGAACCTCGGGCACGCCCGTTCGTTCATCACCGGTTTCGACCGCCCCAATATCCGCTACACGGTGATGGACAAGGCCAAACCGGCAAGCCAGCTGCTTACCTTCCTCGCGCTGCACCAGGGTGAGTCCGGCATCGTCTACGCCCTAAGCCGCAAGCGGGTGGAGACGGTGGCCGCCGACTTGAACCGGGCCGGGGTCAAGGCCGGTGCCTACCACGCCGGCCTCACCCCCCAGCTGCGCAAAGAGGTGCAAGACGCCTTCCAGCGGGACGAGGTGCAGGTGGTGGTGGCCACCGTGGCCTTTGGCATGGGCATCGACAAATCCAACGTCCGCTTCGTGGTCCACTACGACCTGCCCAAAAACATCGAGAGCTACTACCAGGAGACGGGCCGGGCCGGCCGCGACGGTCTGCCCGCCGAGGCCCTGCTGCTCTTCGGCTACGGCGACATCGCCATCGCCCGCGGCCTGATTGAGCAGGGGGGCAATCAGGAGAGGAAGCGCATCGAACTGCAGAAGCTGAACACCATGGTGGGTTTCGGCGAGGCCCAGAGCTGCCGGCGGCGGATTCTGGTGGGCTACTTTGGCGAGAAGCTGGAGGCGGATTGCGGCAACTGCGACATCTGCCTCAACCCGCCCCAGATGATCGACGTCACCGAAGAGGCCAGGAAGGCCCTCTCCTGTGTCTTTCGCGTGGGCCAACGCTTCGGCATCGGCCATGTCATCGATGTGCTGCGCGGCTCCAAGAACCAGCGGATCATGCAACTGGGCCACGACCGGGTCTCAACCTACGGCATCGGCAAGGAGAGGGACCCGGAGTTCTGGGGGGCGCTGCTCAGGCATCTGGTGCAGCACGGCTTCCTCAACCAAGACCTGGACAACTACTCGATCCTCACCCTGACCGAGGCGGCGCGCCCCCTGCTCCAGGGCCACACCAGCCTGACCATGGCCCTACCCCGCACCCGGCCGCTGGCCACGGCCAAGGGCGCGGCGAAGAAACGGGCCACCACCTTTAGCTATGACCAAGGTCTCTTCGACCGCCTGCGGGCCTTGCGCAAACGGCTGGCCGACCAGGAGGGGGTGCCCCCCTTTGTCATCTTCAGCGATGCCACCCTGGCGGAGATGGCGGCCAAGGTGCCCCAAGACCGAGAGGCGCTGCTCATGATCAACGGGGTCGGCCACCACAAGCTGGAGCACTACGGTGATCAATTTTTGGAACAATTACGAATGACGAATTGAGAATTACGAATTAACATCGGCATACTCGATCATTCGTCATCCATGAATTCGTGATTCGTAATTTTTAATTCGTAATTCATCTCCTCACGAGGTTCGCCCATGATCTCCACCATCACCCTGAATCCGGCCCTGGACCGGACCCTGTGGGTCAAGACCATCAATCCCGGCGGTTGCAACCGGATTGAGTCAGGTAGTCAGGTAGGTTGGGTTGAGCACCGCGAAACCCAACAGATTTTGTGACGGCATGAAAGTCATATTGCCGTTTGTCAACACCCCTAAATAATGTTGGGTTTCGTGCCTCAACCCAACCTACTACTGAATTTTGGCGTTGTGCATCTAAAAAATGAATCTCCGTGATACGTTAGCACTAATAACGATCCTCGTATTTGTGGGAGGCTGTGCTTTAGCCAACCATTCTAAAGAGGAAGAAATTATTACAACACCACCGGAAAAATTAAGTTGTGTTGATACCGTGCTAAAATCTAACCAACAATTCAGCGAGTTAACTCTTCATGAAAAAAAATTTGCAGAACGATTCGTGTACGGAGATCACATTTACCAGTACTCATTCAAATTTCAAAATGCACGAGGCCTAGCTTTTGTTCGTTACCAACTATTTTCCGGCAAACCAGAAGTAGAGCTGCGCTTGATTCAAGTTGGAGATTCCACAAAAAGTAGGTTGCAAGAAGTGCTGCGGGAAACCATCAAAAAACTCAAGGAAAGTTGTGACGGCTACAATATCCACGGGCGGGCAGGAAAAACACAGGTTTGGGAAAGTGCCGAATAGTCAACATCTTGAAATAATAAAATAAACGAACAAAAAAGGGGTCAGATTTATTTTTGACTATTTTAAGCCTGAGTCTTGCCCCCGAGATCGGGCTGCTACTGCTCATGAAGCCGTAGTGGCGGACCCCCATGAAGCCGGTGGGCAAGCCGTGTTGCCGGAAGCGCCAGATGAATTCGACGGTGTCCATGGTGGTCCGGCGCGGCCGGTTACTCTCCTTCTCGCGGTAGGTGAAGGTGCCGTCGCCATCCTTGATGCCGACGATCCTGAAGTCGGAGATGGCTACTCGGAAGAGGTAGGGGGCCAGATCCTTGTAGGTGGCCTCGCCGTCGCCCACGGCCTGGGAGTTGACACGTTCCCCCTTCGCTGTATTTTGAGTTGCCTTTCCGTATCCGAATAGATACAATAAAATGATGAATACATTTATCCGCACCGCTGAGTTCGACGCTTGGCTGAGCGGCCTGAAAGACAAGGTGGGACGAGCCCGAATCATACAGCGCATGGATGCCGCCATGGCCGGCAACTTCGGCGACTCCGAGCCAGTTGGCGAGGGCGTTTCAGAGATGCGTATCCACGTTGGCCCAGGCTATCGGGTCTACTACACACGGCGTGGGGAGGTAGTCTACCTGTTGCTTCTGGGGGGAGACAAATCCAGCCAGAAGCGAGACATCAAACGCGCCATCGAGATGGCACGAAATTTACGGTAGGAGCTTACCATGACGAACCTTGCCCCATTTGACGCTGTCGATTATTTGACCGACGAAGAGACCATTGCGGAATACCTCACTGCTGCGTTGGAAGACCCTAATCCTGACATGTTCCTGGTCGCGGTCAAAAACGTGGCCCGAGCCCGCGGCATGACACAGTTAGCCAAAGACGCCGGGTTAGGGCGCGAAAGTCTCTATAAGGCTTTAGCCCCCGGCGCAAAACCCCGCTATGATACGGTGCTGAAACTGCTGCACGCGCTTGGCGTGAAGTTATCCGCATCGCCACTGCATGCCTGATATCAAAAAGAGCAAAGGGGGCAGATTTATTTTTGACGGTTTCGCAAAAACCGCTCAACCGCCGCTGGCGTGTCGTGTAACTGCTTGATAGTACGGAGGCAGATGGCCAGTGTTGGGACTTTTTACGAGACCATCATTTTTGCGACTTTTTTTCAATTCCGGGAACAATTTCATATCGATCTCCTTTTTAAAGAGGACCGGCAGCAACGAACTCCGTGCCATCGGCCCAACCACAAGTTTCACGCAGGCGCAACCTACGCGTCAGTGACCTTGTCGTTATCATCATCCATTCGTAATTCGTAATTTTTAATTCGTCATTCATTCCCCCCTCACGAGGTTCTCCCATGATCTACACCATCACCCTGAATCCGGCCCTGGATCGGACCCTGTGGGTCAAGACCATCAACCCCGACGATTGCAACCGCATTGAGAGCGAACAGCTCTACGCCGCCGGCAAGGGGATCGATGTCTCCAAGGCGTTGACCACCTTCGGGATCAACAACAAGGCCTTGGGCTTTGTGGGCGGCTTTGCCGGAGAGGAGTTGGAAGGGCTGTTGATCAACGAGGGGATTGCCTGCGATTTCGTGCGGATATCGGGCCGCACCCGCACCAACATCATCGTCAATGACATGGGGAGCGGCACCCAGACCCTGTTCAACGCCAAGGGTCCGACCATTACCGCCTACGAGTTGATGCAGATCATCCACAAGATCGAGAATCTCACCGACCCGGCCTATGTGGTGATCAGCGGCAGCCTGCCCCTGGGGGTCAACCCCGAGATCTATCGCAAGATCGTGGAGATCGTCCAGGGCAAGGGGGCTCGGGCCATTCTGGATACCGACGGCGAGGCCCTGGTGGTCGGCTTGAAGGGGCTACCCACCATCATCAAGCCGAACATCCATGAACTCGGCCGGCTCACCAACCGCCTCCTGGGCAGCCTGGAGTCCGTCATCGCAGCCGCCCACGAGATCCGCGAGCGGGGGATCAAGATCGTCTTGGTATCCATGGGCGAACGAGGGATGCTGTTGGTCAGCGATGACGGCCAATACCTGGTCAAACCGCCCACCGTGGAGGTGAAGAACAAGATCGGGGCCGGAGACTCGGCCGTGGCCGGCTTTGTCTACGGCCTCCATACCGGCAACGACCCCATCCACTCCCTCACCTACGCCGTGGCCGCCGGCACCGCCACCATCCTCCAGTCCGGCACCGCCCTCTGCACCCCCCACGACTTCCACCGCCTCCAGGCCAAGCTGGTGGTGGAGGAGGTGTAACCGCGGGTCACCCCTGATACCCCTTCAACTCGAAGGTCTTTTTGTAGGGGCTGATCTGGATGTGGTAGTAGCGGTTTTGTGGCATGTAGATATAGGGCACCTCCTCCTGGTGGCGAAAGACAAAGTAGGAGAGGATCATGCGGTTGACCGCCTGGTGGCCGACGATCATGATGTTGTCTTCGTAGTTGTTTAAGTAGAGCACCTTTTTGATCCCCCGCTGGATCCGTTTCTCCATGGTCGCGTACCCCTCCCCTTGCGGATAGACGTACCCGTACTTGTTCCCTTTTCTGGCCATGGCCACTTCGGGGAGCTGCTCGCTGATCTCCTGGTAGGTCATGCCCTCGCAGATGCCGGCATCGATCTCGTTGAACTCCGGCAGGGAGATGATGGAGCAGTTGTCCTGGCGCTGGGCAATGGGGAGGGCGGTCTGTAGGGTACGCTGATGGTTGCTGCGAAAGATGATCGGGATCCGCCACGGGGTAAAGTACTCGGCCAAGGCCCTGGCCTGGGCCTGCCCCCGTGCCGTGAGCTCGGGATCGCCGCCGATGCGCCCTTCCAGATTGAAGGCGGTCTCCCCATGACGCACCAGGAAGAGATTGCGCACGGTGCGGGTGGTGATCAGGTCGCGGATGCGATCGTAGTAGGGCACCAGTCCGGAGATGTGCTCCTCCAGGATACGTCCCTCGAAGGACTCCACCACGATGCGGTTTGGCTCCTCGGCCAGGGGTTCGGAGACCCTCTCGTAGTGGGAGATGCGCTTAAAAAAGCTGTCCAGGGCCTCCTCCGGACAGAGGTGGCCGAACTCCTGCAAGGAGAGTTTGCGCTCCAGGTTGGCCTCCTTGACCTCTTCGTCGGTGTTGATGCACTCCACAAAGAGCACCGGGATCTCGGGGAAGGTGGCGCTGATCATCGCCCGCCGCGCCCGGGTGACATTGCTGGCATCGATGATGGCCACCTGCCCCCCCGCATCCAGAAAGGCCCGGGCCTGATCCAGGTTGAGCCGGGCATAGCGCTCGCGCAGGGTCACCCCCTCGCGGTTCTCCGGGGAGAAGAACTCCGGGGAGGAGGTGTTGCCCCGGGAGAGGTTGCGCCGCAACTCCCCATTGTTGAAGATCCGCGCCTTGACCTCATCAAGCTCGAAGGCGGATGCAATCTTGCGGGCCATCGTCGATTTACCCCGGGCCGGCAGGCCCACCATGGCAATCACTGATTTGCTGATCATAAGTCACCTCTCGTTATCTCATCAAGGGAGAAGCTTTGACGGTTTCATAAATTCGTGACGGTCTGCATAAGGACTTGAGTTCCCCAGCGGTTGTGGAGTATCCTCAACTGAAATAGGCGCGTCAAGTCCGTCCCGACTGTTGCCAACCGACCTTCACGGGGAAAATCATGACCCATAAAAACCCTTCTCTTACCCTCGCCAGTATAGCCCTTTTTTCTCTCGCCTTGGCCTTTTTTTTCATGCTCGCGCCTTATGCCGCGCGGGCGGCGGGCACTGAGAAGATCACCATCGGTCTGGTGCCGGAGATGAATGTCTTCAAGCAGATGCAACGCTTCCAGCCCTTGGCCACCTATCTCAGCGAACAATTCAAGATCCCGGTGGAACTCTCCATCCTCAGTCGTTACGGCAACATCATCGAACGCTTCCAGGACTCCAATATTGACGCGGCCTTCCTGGGCTCCTTCACCGGGGCCTTGGCGATCTCGCAACTGGGGGTGGAGCCCATTGCCCGACCGATCAACACCGACGACACCAGCACCTATTGCGGCTACATCTTTGTGCGCAAGGATTCCGGCATCAAAACCGTGGCCGACATGCGGGGCAAGAGCTTTGCCCTGGTGGAGAAGGCCACCACCGCGGGTTACGTCTTCCCCCTGGCCTTTCTCAAACGCCACCAGGTAACCGATATTGATACCTATCTGAAGTCCTACTCGTTCACCGGCAGCCATGATGCCGCCATCTCCGCCGTGCTTGCGGGCAAGGCCGATATCGGCGCGGCCAAAAACACCGTCTTTGAGATGATCAAAAAAACGAACCCCAGGGTAGAGCAAGAGATCGACATCATCGCCACCTCGCCCCGGGTCCCCTCCAACGGTCTCTGTGTCAGAGCGGACATGGCCCCGGCCACCAAGGCGAGATTGCGCCAGGAACTGCTCGACCTCCATCACAGCAGCCGCGGCAAGGAGATCCTCCAGGCCATGAGCTATAAAGGGTTTATCAAGACCGCCAAGGAGGACTATCAGCCGGTCTTTGATCTGGCCGCGGAGGCGGGAATCTCGCTGACGGGCTACAATTACCGCAACCAATGAAAAGACAAATCATCCTGGGCTTCTTCTTCATCTTCCTGATCTTCGGTGTCGGGTCGACGGCCATCATCAACAACCTCCTGCGCTCCACCAGCAGCCTGCAAACTCTCCTTAATCTCCACAGGATCGAGGACATGCGGCAAAACCTCAATCTGCGGGTGCAGAAGGTCCAGTCCTATGTCTATCTGCCGGCACTGGAGTTCTCCTATAACCTTGACGAGATCATCGCGAACATCCATGGCCTGGAAACGTCTACCCAGAGTTGCTTGCACTGCCACCATGAGCAGGCGGTGGCCAACGATATCAGCTACACCCAAGAGCTGATCCGCGATTACGAAGAGAAGCTCAGCTACATCATCACCTCGGCCAGTAATGACAACTGGCGCAGCGACAACCAGAAACAGGCGATCAAACTCGCCGACACCATCATCAGTCATGTCCAGGAGATGGTCAACCGGGCCGCCTCCACCCTACAGCGCAAGACCGACGTGGCGATGCAACAGATCAAAAAGACCTATCTCTTTCTCTCCATCACCATGATCTGTACCGTGCTCATGGCCCTGTTGGTGGGGCAATACCTCACCAAAAAGATCACCACCCCCATCGACAGGCTGCTCTTGGCCACCCAGAAACTGACCACCGGCGAGTTGGGCTACACCACCGACTGCCTGGGCACCAAGGAGTTTGTCCAGTTGCAGAAGAGCTTTAACGCCATGAGCCTCGCCTTGGCGGACAAGGATCAGGAGAACCAAAAGTTGACCTTGGCCCTGCAAAACAAGATCGACGAACTCAGCCACACCCAGCAGCAACTGATCATCTCCGAAAAGCTGGCCTCCCTGGGCAAACTGGCCGGGGGCATCGCCCACGACTTCAACAATATCCTCTGCGGCATGTTGGGCTACATCTCCCTGCTCAAGGTCCAGTTCAGCGGTCAGGAGAAGGCCATCGACAGCCTGTCGACCGTGGAAAAGGCCGCCATCCGTGCCTCGCATCTGGTGAAGAAGCTGCAATCCTTTGCCGGCCACCAGGAGTATGCCGAACTCCCGGTCAATATGAATGAGGTGGTGCTGGCCGTGCACCAAGTCCTGCGCGCGGCATTTGCCCAAGATTACCAATTGACCCTGGACCTGGATCAAAACCTAGCCCTGGTCAATGGCGATTACGCCGGGCTGCAGGAGCTGCTCTACAACATCTGTGAAAACTCCATCGAGGCCCTGGCCGGCGATGGTCACGGGGTCATGACCATTGTCACGCAAAACCATCATGGACCTACGCCCTGGGGTGACCCTATAGCCCAGCCCGACAAGGGCTATGTCAAGATCTCGATCACCGACAATGGCCAAGGGATCCAGGAGGATAACCTGCAGAAGATCTTCGACCCCTATTTCTCCACCCGGGAGCGCAGCGCCAGACGCGGCATGGGCCTAGGAATGGCCATCGCCTTCTCCATTGTCAAAAAGCACCAGGGGTATATCTATATCGAATCCGTCGAGGGCAAAGGCACCCAAGTCGACATCTATCTGCCCGCCACCCCTCCCTCCGCCAGCGCTCTCGCCTGAAGAACACCAGCCGCCATGGGACACCAAGAGATCACGCTCAAGCTGCCGCCCGCTTACCACGAAGCGGAGTTGCGAGAGGCCATTGCCCGTGAACTGAAACTTAATGAATTCACTTGGCAGATCGAAGGCAAGAGCTTAGACGCCAGAAAAAAGGAGAACATCCACTGGCTCATTAGGGCACAGGTCCTCTCCCCGGAGATCAAAGGCACTGAGCCGGCACCGCCCCCGGCCCTGACCATCCCCTATCGGGCCCGCCAAGAGCGGGCGGTGGTGGTAGGCAGTGGTCCGGCCGGCTTCTTCGCCGCCTTGTGCCTGCAACAGGCAGGGGTCAACACCACCTTGATCGACAGGGGCTC
>CAYSFY010000147.1:0-11574 GCA_964430285.1 uncultured Desulfobulbia bacterium | reverse complement strand
CCAGGTGGGCACCCCCACCTGGGCCGCCAACCTGGCCCGGGCCGTGTGGCTGGTGGTCATAGAGGGGATCACCGGGGTCCACCACTATACCGATGCCGGCGTGGCCTCTTGGTACGACTTTGCCATGGCCATCATGGAGGAGGCCAAGGCCCTGGGGGTGCTCACGCGGCAGCCCACGATCAGGCCCATCCCCACCAGCGCCTACCCCCTGCCGGCCAGACGCCCTCCCTACTCGGTGCTGGACAAGGAGAGCCTGTGGCAGGCCACCGGGCTCACCCCGGAACACTGGCGGGTGGCCCTGAGGAAGATGCTGCGGGAGATATAGCTGCGAGTTTGTTTCCGGTTTCCGGTTGACGGTTGACGGTAACTGAGCCCTGTCAAAGGTGGATTTTTTGCTGAAATCAGGCTTCAATACACATTTGACTGCCATGGCCCCGTGAAAACACATGGCTAATCGTCAACCGTAAACCGTCAACCTGCTTATTCTTTTCCTTATTCCAAGGTCCCCTTGAAATGCCATCAGCAAAGCTCCTCGTCACCGGCGGGGCCGGATTCATCGGCGCCAACTTTGTCCACTACTGGCGGGCCAACTACCCGGCCGACCGGGTGGTGGTCCTCGATGCCCTGACCTACGCCGGCAACCGGACGAGTCTGGCCCCGGCCGAGGGTCAGGCCAACTTCCGTTTTGTCCACGGCAATATCCTGGACCTCGATCTGGTCACCGGTCTGATGCGCGAGGAGGGGATCGACACCGTGGTCCACTTTGCCGCCGAGTCCCATGTGGATCGCTCCATCCACGGGCCGGACGCCTTTATCGAGACCAATGTCGTGGGTACCCACACCCTGCTCAAGGCGGCCAAGGCCCTGTGGTTGGATCAGGGGATGGGCAGGGACCATCGCTTCCACCACGTCTCCACCGACGAGGTCTACGGCTCCCTGGGGCCAAACGATCCCCCCTTCACCGAGACCACCCCCTACGCCCCCAACTCGCCCTACTCGGCCAGCAAGGCGGGGTCGGATCACCTGGTGCGGGCCTACCACCACACCTTTGGCCTCGAAGTCACCACCAGCAACTGTTCCAACAACTACGGACCGTATCAGTTCCCGGAGAAGCTGATCCCCTTGGTGGTCCTGAACATCCTGCACGGCAAGCCCTTGCCCATCTACGGGGACGGCATGAACATCCGCGACTGGCTCTATGTGGAGGACCACTGCCGGGGCATCGAGTTGGTCCTGAAGCGAGGGGCGGTGGGCGGGGTCTACAACATCGGCGGCAACAACGAGTGGACCAATATCGACATCGTCACCCTGATCTGCTCCCTGGTGGACGAGGCCTTTACCGCGGAGCCTGACTTGGCTCGCCGCTTCCCCGCCGCCCCGGCCGCCCAGGGGCAAAAGGCGGAGAGCTTGATCACCTATGTCAAGGACCGGCCCGGCCATGACCGCCGCTACGCCATTGATGCCGGCAAGTGCCGGACGGACTTGGGGTATGCGTCCCAGGAGTCCTTCGAGACCGGGATCCGCAAGACCATCGCCTGGATCCTGGCCAACGAACCCTGGTGGCGGGCGGTGATGGACGGCAGCTATCGCGAGTGGCTGGAGCGCCAGTACGGAGAGGAAAAAGCATGAAACTTATCGTTCAGATCCCTTGCCTCAATGAAGAGTTTACCCTGCCCCAGACCGTGGCCGATATCCCCCGTCATATCGAGGGGATCGACCGGGTCGAGATCCTGATCATCGATGACGGCAGCAGCGACCGCACCGTGGAGGTGGCCCGCGAGATCGGGGTGGACCATGTGGTCTGTAACCTGAACAACAAGGGGCTGGCCGCCTCCTTCCGCATCGGCCTGGACGCCTGCCTGCGCTTGGGGGCGGACATCATCGTCAACACCGATGGCGACAACCAGTACCAAGGCCGCGACATCGCCAAACTGGTGGCCCCTATTGTCAAGGGGCAGGCCGATATCGTCATCGGTGACCGCCAGACCGACACCATCCCCCACTTTGAGTTGCACAAGAAGATCCTGCAGAAGTTCGGCAGCGCCATTGTCCGCATCCTCTCCGGGGCCAAGATCCCGGACGCGGTGAGCGGCTTTCGGGCCTTCTCCCGGGACGCGGCCATGCAGCTCAACATCCTCACCCACTACTCCTACACGGTGGAGACCATTCTCCAGGCCGGCAAGCGCAACCTGGCCGTGGCCAGCGTCCCCGTGGGCACCAACCCCAAGACCCGCGAGTCCAGGCTGGTGCGCAATATCCCGAGCTTCGTCATCAACCAGTTCAACACCATGACCCGCATGTACGCCATGCACCAGCCCCTGCGCTACTTCTTCATCATCAGCATGGTGATCATTGGTGGCGGCTTGGTGCCCGTGGTGCGCTTTCTCCACTTCTACCTGAAGGGCCAGGGGGACGGCCACATCCAGTCGTTGATCATCGGCGGCGCGCTGTTGATGATCGGCTTTCAGGTGCTGGCCATCGGTTTCCTGGGTGACCTGCTCGCCTTTAACCGGCGGCTGATCGAGGAGGTCCTGGTGCGGGTGAAGAGGATTGAGATCGACTACCTGAGCAAGGACGACAAATAGACCATGCCCAGCGGTCGCCTCCTCTGTCTGACTTCCAACTTCCCCCGCTGGTCCGGGGATGCGACCACCCCCTTTGTCCTCCACCTGGCCCAGGAGCTGCAAGCCCTGGGCTGGCAGGTGACGGTGGCCGCCCCCCATGCCCCTGGCGCCAAGAGGGATGAGCTCCTGGACGGGGTGCGGGTCCGCCGCTTCCGCTACCTCCTCCCCGAACGGCTGGAGAGCGTCTGTTACCAGGGCGGGGCCTTGATCAATCTGCGTAAAGCGCCGGTAAATTATCTCAAGCTGCCGTTTCTGGTCCTTGCCGAATGGGTGCACACCCTCTTCTGGCTCCGGCGCCAGCGGTTCGACCTCCTCCACTCCCATTGGCTGCTACCCCAGGGCTTTGTCGGCACCCTGACCGCCGGCCCCTTGAAGATCCCCCATGTCTGCACCGTCCATGGCGGTGATGTCTTTGGCCTGCAAGGGCGGATCTTGCGGCAGTTCAAGGCCTTTGCCATCCGCCACAGCGACGCCGTTACCGTCAATAGCTCGGCCACCAGGCAGGCGGTCCAGACTCTTGCCCCCAACTACCAAGCCCTGCACACCATCCCCATGGGCGTGGCCCCATGGGCCGAGACCCCGTCCTTGCGCGCGCAGGCCGAGGCGCTCCGTTCCCGTTTCCGCCGGGGCCAGGGGCCACTGCTGCTGTTTGTCGGCCGTCTGGTGGAGGAGAAGGGGGTGGCTGATCTGCTGGCGGCCTTGGCCGTGGTGGGGAAGACGCGCCCTGATCTCTCCCTGCTGGTCGTGGGCGAGGGGCAGGACCGGCCACTCTTGGAAGAGCAGGCCCGGAGCCAGGGCTTAAGCGGTCAGGTCAATTTTTTGGGTTGGGTCGAGCCCCAGGCGGTGCCGGCCTATCTGGCCGTTGCCGACATCTTTGTCGCCCCCTCCCGGACCGCGCCCGATGGCTGGGTCGAGGCCCAGGGGCTCACCATCATCGAGGCCATGATGGCCGGTCTGCCGGTGGTGGCCACCCGCACCGGCGGCATTGGCGACTCCGTGGAGCATGAGCTCTCCGGCCTGTTGGTCAATGAACGCTCGCCCCATGAGCTGGCCTTCGCCATCGAGCGCTTGCTGCTGGACCCGGCCCTGGCCCAACAGCTTGGCCAGCGGGCGCGCCTTGAGGCGGAGAAGCGCTTCTCCCGGGCCGCCTCGGCCGCCGCCTTCTCCAGCCTCTTCCAATCCTTGCTGGCCCGGGGGCCGGGAGGGGAGGGGTCATGAGCCGGGGGTTGATGCTCTCGCACCTCAGGAATACCCGCTATCTCCATGGCGGCTATGTCTATCGGGAGACGATCAAGCGGATGCTCATGCTGAATGACCCCGCCTTGGCCATGGATGAGATCGCGGTCCATGACCAACACCACCGCGGCTGGCGTCTCTGCCGGCAGGTGGTGGACGTCTTGACCTCCCCCTTCTCCGCGTACCCGGCCAAGGTCAACCACTTCCGCACCCGGGCCTTTCGCCAACGGATGGCAGCCACCTTTGCCCGCACCGACTACCGCCTGGTGGTGATCAGCGGCGCCGACATGCTGTGGTGCCTGGATACCATCCCCGCCCGCGTGCCCATCCTCTACATCTCCCACAATATCGAGCACCTGCTCTATCACCAACAGGTCGGCAAATACGCCGGCGTCCCCGGCCTGGGGCGCTTGCTCAGGGCCGATGCCGCGAAATTCAAGGCCTTTGAACTGAGCCGGCTTCAACGCTTACGGCACATCATCACCATTGCCGACCCGGATCGGCAGGCCTTGCAGGCCTGTTGTCCCGAGGCTCGGATCGTCACCATCATGCCCTCCTTCGCCTATGCCCCCCATGCCAAGAGACGGCGGGCGGAGGGCGCTCCCTTGCGCCTCGGTTTTTTGGGCAACCTGGAGTGGTGGCCCAACCGCCGTAGCCTGCAGTGGTTTCTCGATCAGGTCTTGCCCCGGGTCACCGCCCCAGGGGAGGTCCACCTCTTCGGCCAGGGGAGTGATCGTTTCGGCGATGGCGGCCGGGTCCACGGCCATGGGTTTGTTGAGGATTTGGCCCAGGTCTTTGGCCAGGTCGATCTGATGATCCAGCCCATCACCTGCGGGGGCGGGGTCAATATCAAGGTGGCCGAGGCCCTCTATAACCGCATGCCGGTGTTGGCCACCCCCTTGGCCATGCGCGGCATGTCCCTGGGCGCTGATCCGGCCATCCGGGTGTTGGCCGCGGCCGAGGAGTGGATCGAGTATCTGAACGGGCCGCACCCCCTGGCGCAGGCCGCCAGCGCGGTGCGACAGGAGAACGCAGATCTCTTCAGCCTCGAGCGAAACGCCCTGGCGCTGAAGGGATTGGTGGCGGCAGCCCGCGGCGAGGCCGGCCGCTGATGGCTAAAGTCCGTGGTAGGGAGTCGGTGGGCGTGGTCAGCGTCAACTATCAGGCCCAGGAGCAGCTCTGCCGCTGTCTGGCGAGCCTGAAAGAGCACTGCCTGGGGGAGGAGTTGCACTTCATCGTGGTGGACAACAGCCCGGTGAGCGAGATCGATCGTATCCGCCGCCGCCACCCCGAGATCCAGGCCATTTGCCCGGGGCGCAACCTGGGCTTTGCCGGCGGCTGCAACCTGGGGATCGCCCGCGCCTTGAACCAAGGGCTGGACTATGTCCTGCTGCTGAACCCCGACACCCGGACCGAGCATGACTTTATCCGCGTCTTGCTGGACCAACTGGCCCAAGACCCGGCCCGGGCCATGGCCGGGCCCAAGATCCTGCGCGACAACGCCCAACGCGCGGTCTGGTATGGTGGCGCCCGGATGAACTGGTGGCTGGGCGGCCCGCGCCAGGTGACGGACCACCGCCACGATGGCGATGGAGAGGCCCAAGCGGTACCCTGCCTCTCGGGCTGCGCCATGCTGATTACTGCCTCTGCCATCCGTCAGGTGGGGCGGATGGCCGAGGGGTACTTTCTCTACTACGAAGACACTGATTATGTCCAACGGTTCATCCGCGCGGGCCACACGGTGGTCTACTGCCCAGCCGCCGGGCTGCTCCACGACGTCTCCTCCACCATCGGCCTCCACAGCCCTGCCTATGTCTACTACTTCTCCCGCAACCGGGTGTGGTTCATGCGCCGCTGGGCCAGGTGGTACCACTTTCTGCTCTTCATGCTCTACAACACCGTGGTCAAACTCCCCGGCGCCTTTCTCATCTTTGGTTTCAAGAAACGGCGGCCGGCACTGGTGTGGGCTTACTGGAAAGGGTACTGGCATGGGGTCCGGGGCTACCGGGAGAGTCTGTAGCCTGGCGCGCTGGGCGTGGCAAGAGGCGGCGCCAGCACCGGGGAATAGCGCTCTCCCCGTGCTCACCGCGGACCAACTTACAGGATATCGGCGAAGTGAGGGCGGAGCTTCTTGAAGACCAGGATGCCGGTGAGCAGCGCCAGCAGGGTCACCCCCCAGAAATAGGCGGTGTTGATGGGGTGTGCCCAGAAGGGCACGTGGTAGAGGAAGCTGTCGCGGTAGCCCTGGACGATGTAGAACATCGGGTTCAGGCAGAGGTAGATCTGGTACTGGGGCGGCACCATGGCCTTATCCCAGAAGATCGGGGTGAGCCAGAAGCCGAAGGTGATGAGGATCTGGATGACGTTGGCGATGTCCTTGACAAAGACCCCCAGGGCCGAGAACAGCCAACTGAGCCCCAAGAGCAGGCAGAGCAGCGAGAACATGTAGTAGATGGTCTGTAGCCAGTAGAGATGGGGCTTGACGCCGTTGGCCCAGATGATCGCCATGACGATGAACAGAAAGATGCCATGGATGATGATGGCGGAGTTGATCTTGACGATGGGCAGGATGGCGATCCTGAACTTGACCTTCTTGACCAGAAAGGAGTAGGCCCGGATCACCCCGGCCGAGGCGCTGACGGCATCGGAGAAGAAATTGTAGGCGACCTGGCCCACGAACAGGTAGGCCACAAAGGGGATGTCGCCACTGGGCTTGACCTTCAGCCCCAAGTTGAATACCGCCCACATGATGCTCATCATGGCCAGCGGTTCCAGAAAGGCCCACATCATGCCAAGAAACGAACCGGAGTAACGATCCTTGAAGTCCCGGCGGGTGAGGTCATGGATCTGCCCGCGGCGCTCGTAGACCTCGGCGATAAATTGTAGGCCTTCGCTGATCAGACTCATGGGCGGTTTATCCCTCTCCTTGGCTAACGGTATTGGTGCTGGTGGCTTAGACTGGGGGGTGTGGACTACAGGGCGCCGGCTTGCGGCCCGCTTGGCCTGCACCGGCAGTGCTCCGATGATGCTCCGATGCTGCGCTTCGGTTTAGCAAGGTCCGGTGGGCTTGTCAATGCCATTTGCTGGCAGGGCCGGCGCCTCAGCCCCGTTTCAGGATCTCTTCCGCCGTCATGGCGCCGCCCAGGATGGCGCCGGTGAAGCCACCGCCGGGAAACCCCCACGCCGACGCGAAGTAGAGATTTTTGATCGCCGTGAATCCCATGAACCTCTTCATTCCCGATTGTTCGGGGCTCTGGGCAAAACCGTACACCACCCCACCCGGATTTCGCGTATACCGCTCCACGGTCTTCGGGGTGCCGAGCTCGCAATACTCGATATGGGCGCCGATCCCCGGCAGCAGCTGCTCCAGCCTCTCCAGGAAGATGCCCGTCACCCTCTCTTTCCGCGCGCGGTACTCTGCCTCGGTCAAGCGCTCCCACTCCTCCAAATAATCGGCAAAACAGATAACGCCGACGCTCTTCCCCTCCGGCGCCAGCCCGGAATCGATCTGCCCGTAGTCCACAAAGGCGAAGGTCCGTTGCTGGTACCCTCGTCCCTGCTCGCCGCCGGCCAGTTGCGCGGCTCGGGTCAAGCCCGGGTCGAGGATAAAGGTGGAGTAGTGTCTGTTTCCCAGCTCCTTGGGCGGTTTGCTGAAGCCCAGATAGAGGGTGGACAGGGATGCGGGGGTGCGCAGGGTGTTGATCCTCTCTTTGGCGGCCTGATCCGGGAAGTCGGGGATCAGCCTGTTCACCACGTTGGGGACCGCGGCGTTGCAGACGATGACCCGGGCCAGCGCCTCTTTCTCCTCTTGTGCCTCGGCATGGGAGTGGCTCGTGCGCTGGTAACGCACGCCCATGGCCGCGCCATCGCGGACCAGAATTTGGGTCACTTCATGGCCGAGCACCAGTTCGCCGCCGTTCTCCCGGATGCAGGCGGCCAGGGCGTCCGAGAGGTTTTGCGACCCCCCTTTGATGAAATAGCCGCCACCGGCAAAATATCCCTCCTGGGCCACGGAAAAATAGAGCATGCCCAGCCGGTACGGGTCGTCGTCATAGTAGCCGGCGTTGGCCAACAGCAGGATCTTCAACTCTTCGTTGGCGGTGATGGTGTCGACAAAGCGGCCCACCGTCATGGGGGCGTAGCGCAGGAGGTGCCAATAGAGCAGCGGGAACAGGGGGAGCAACAGCATGAGTCGCCACCGTTGGCGCGGCAGACGGTTGATTTCCCGGCTGATGCCGTGGATGACCTTGAAAAATCGCTCTATCCCCTTGCCGTCGTTGGGAAACCGCTCTTTCAGCACACGGATGGTCTCCTCTCTGTTGTCGGGGATGACGATGTCCATCTCCCCCTTGCGGTAGCGATAAAACTCCGGCAGCCGCACCAGGGTGATCTTGTCGAGGATGCCAAGTTCCTTGAAGATGGCCATCTTCGGATCATCCTCCCCAGCCATGCCGTCCATGGCGTGCAGGCCGACCTCGATGCGCAGGTCCTTACGGCGAAAGGTGGTGGCGCAGCCGCCGGGGACGTGGTGTTGTTCGATCAGCAACACCTTCTGGCCGCGTTTGGCCAGGAGCGCTCCGGCGGTCAGCCCGCCCAGCCCGGCTCCGATCACGATGGCGTCGTAGTGCATAAGGTCCTCGCGTATACATGAGTGGGATTCGTCCCCGAGGGGTACGGCTCCTGTTTCTTGGTTTATGGCCTCGGCAAGAAATAATCATCCGATCTTGCTTGTCTTTCGGCTCGTCTTCTGTGTTGCCCCCGTCAAGCGGGGACTGAACAGAGTAGCAAGGGTTACATAGCGCTGCTATTCGCCCCTTGCTACGCCTTGAAGCCGAACCGAAATCCGGCGCAATCTTTGGACACTTATTTCTTGCCGAGGCCCTTATGTCAGCCGCCTCAACACCTGTGTGCTGCCGATGCCGCGGCTGGCGGTTGGTCTGTCGCTGCCTCTCCTGGTTGGCTTACGCCCGCAGCCCGGGCAGCCCCTTGCGGATTAGGGGTGCTATCGGGATCAAGATCATAAAGGTGAGCACGGTGTACACCCCTGCCGTCAGCAGGGAACCCTGCCGGAAGGCGGCGGGTAGGTGCAGGGCCTTGACGGCAACCAAGGTGATCATGGAAAAGATGAGGGTGTGCAGCGGGAAGATCACCATGGCCTCGCGGGCCACCCTGGTCGCCAGCGCACTCGCCGGCAGGGCCATGCTCACCGCCACCCAAAAGCCGATGCCGCATAGGGCCGTCAGGTAAAAGGCCGCCAGGTTGCCGAACAGCAGTTCGTTCATGTCCACCCGGCCATTGGCCCGGATCCCGGCCCCTTGGATGATGAGGCAGATCGCCGGAATCAGCCATTGCCACCGGCCGGTGAGCTGCCGGGGGGCAGAGAGGAGACCCCTGGCCAACCGCCCAGTCCCATAAAAGAGCACCCCGGCGCAGGCCGGCTCAATGCCCCAGGGCAGACGAACGGGGAGGAGCGGCCCCAGCACGCTACCGGCCAGGCTCACCACGATCACCGTCAACACCAGCGTCAGCCCTTGGCCCAGGCGCTGCATGAAGAAGGAGATGAGGTGCAGGCAGAAGAGCGTCGGCAGGAACCACAGGGCCACGTTGTGCCGCAGCCAGTGGTCCACGCCAATGCCATAGAGCATGCCGAGCAAGGGTTTGACCGGCGCCACGGCCAACAGCAGGTCCCGGCCGTAGTGGCGGCCGGCCACCAGCCAGATCAGGTAGGTGGCCAGGCCGAAGCCCCAGTAGGGGATGATCAGGGAGCGCAGGTACTTGCGGCCAAAGGGGGCAAACGCACCGCGCAAGGCCTCCTCGCGGACCAGAAAGCCGGCCATGAAAAAGAAGAGGGGGATGTGGAAGGAGTAGATGTAGGTCCGCGCCCCATCGCCGATGCCGTCGGTGTGGCCCAGGACGACAAAGAAGAGGGCGATCGCCTTCAGGGTGTCGAGCCAGGCGATGCGCGGGGGGGGCGTTGGTTGCATTGGCAAAAGAGCAGGGCGCAGTGTCAATGAAAGGTGGCCAGCCGCTCTACCACCTCTTCGATCACCAGATCGGGCCAGTAGCCGCTACGCAGGATGGTGAGCATCAGGTTCGGGCTCATCTTCTTCCAGATATAGAGGCTCTCCTGAAAACTCGCCCCGAAATAGGGGACCAAGTCCGAACAGAACGAGTCCCTGAAAATCACGATCCGCCCCTGTCCTTGCGGATTGACGAGGACGAAGGGGTGGCGGTCCAGGGGTTGGCTCGGGTCGGTCACTGCCCGGAGCAGGGGTTCGAACTTGGTACCCTTGGCCCCGTGCGGAGTGATGACCGAGACTATCGGCGTCTCTTCCCGGAAGTACCAATTCATCACCAGAAAGTTGGCCAAGTCGTGCTCCCTGGCCGGACCCATGGTGGAGCTGACCGCGTCAGGACCGAGAATGGGGACAGAGGGGAGCCAGCGGCGTACCTCCCCCATCACCTCGCCATAGCCCACAAAGGCCCCGCGCTGGTTCCAGTGGGTATCGGTCTTAAAGTAGAGTTGGCCGCTAGCCTTGGCTGCAAGGAGGGGATCTCGAAGATCGCAAAACGGTACCCGGCCAGAGAGCTGCAACGCCTGGACAATCTGGTCCAGACGGGTCTCGGCCTTGACCCTGGCGAAGCGCTCGGGCAGATACTCCGGGTAGATAGTATGCTTGTTCGGGGCGAGGACCAAGAGGTAGGGGATCTTGACCTGGGCCAGCATCTCGGCGCGCTCCTCCAAGGCCTGGAGGTTCTGCCGCAACTCCGCGGCGGTGAAGGGGTGGAGACCGCGATAGTCGGCAAGCTGCTGTTCGGCATCGTAGTACAGCCACCCCTGGCGGCCAAGGACAACATCGGCATGAGAACTGACACCCAGGGCCAAGACCTTGATGGCGCTACGCCAGGCGATCAGCTGTTGGCGCCAGGCGAAGTGGTCATCATAGAAGCGGGAGAAGGCGGCGGGAAACTCCGTTACCGCCTGCCATGAGCGGGGCCATGGCGGCATGGTGGCCAAGAGGCGGTTCTCCTGGCTAGCCATGGTCTGGTCCTCGTGGACAAACATGCCCGAGGCCGGGAGCAGGAGCATGGCCATGACCACCAGGGCGAAGAGAGAGTGTTGGATCTTAGTGCCCATTGTTGTCAGAATTGCAGATAGATGAAGGGGTGATGGCCACCCGCCGCGATCTCCATCAGCCCGGCCAGGAGGATGAGGAGGAGGGCGGCATCACCCGCCAGGGCAAGACCCAGCATGGATCGGCTACCCTGGGGTCTTTGCCGCTGCCCCCCGTGGCGGCGAAGAGCCCGCCACCAGGGGAAAGAGCAGATGACCCCTGCGGCAATGGCGACAACGAGTTCCGTGGTCATGAAAAAGGCGGGTGGGTAGGCCGGGATCAGGGGGGTGGCTGTTGGCCAGAACATGGTGCGCAGGAAGCCCAGGGCCGTCGCCATGTTCTCCACCCGGAACAGGACCCACGAGGCCATCAGCACCACCAGCACATAGCCGTGCTGGAGCAGGCGCGAGCCCCGGGCCAACAAGCGCTCCAGGCCCAGACGCTCCGCCACCATGAACCCGCCGTGCACCCCGCCCCATACCAGAAAGTTCCAACTGGCGCCATGCCATAGCCCGCAGAGGACAAAGACCAGGACCAGGTTCAAATGGGTACGGAGTTCGCTGCCACGGCTGCCGCCCAAGGGGAGGTAGAGATAGTCG
>CAYSFY010000146.1:10227-11591 GCA_964430285.1 uncultured Desulfobulbia bacterium | reverse complement strand
CGGCGCCCAGTGCAACAGCTGCCACGGCTCCTTTGCCGCCAAACACGCCACCACCGATCACTCCTTTAGGGTGGGCCTGACCGCCAACTGCGCCGATTGCCACACCGGCACGGAAGGGGGTTTGACCGGTATCCCCACCAGTATTATCGATAACACCCTGCACGACAGTTGCAGCCAGTGTCACGGCACCACCGGCACCTTGAGCGGTCTCGCCGCCGGCAAGGAGGGGGCCAGCGGGGCGACCCCCAACACCTGCGCCACCTGCCACGGCGGCTTTGTCGACAACCATGCCGCAGTCAACCACAGCGCCATGGTCGGCATGCAGGCCAACTGCGCCGGCTGCCATAGCGAGAGCGGCAACACCGTTATCCCCGGGGATGCCAAGGCCCATCAGGCCTGCACCTCCTGCCACCTGGCCAATGGCCGCCTAACCGGCTCTGCGCAAGGCCAGGACGGCGCCACCCTGGGCGGTAGCGACGGTGGCGGTGACTGCTCCACCTGCCACGGCGGTTTTGCCGATAACCACGCTGCGGTCGAACACGGGAGCCGGGTGGCCATGGCCACGGAGTGCTCCGGCTGCCACACCGCCAGCGGCAACACCGTGAACCCCAATGATCCCAAGGTCCATGCCGCCTGCGCCTCCTGCCACGGCGACAACGGCGCCTTGAGCGGCTCGGCCGCGAATCATGCCGGCGGCGGCAGCTGCACTCTCTGTCATAGCGGCTTCGCCACCATCCACGCCAGCCAAGACCATGGCTCCCTAGTGGCCCTCTCCACCGACTGCTCCGGCTGCCACAGCGGCGCGGAAGGCCATGCCGGCGGCATGCCCGTGGGCGGGGCCAAGCAACATACGGCCTGCGCCTCCTGCCACGGCACCACCGGCGCCTTGGTCTCCATTGCCACCGGTAACGGCGGTGGCGCCCAGTGCAACAGTTGCCACGGCGCCTTTGCCGCCAAGCACGCCACCACCGACCACTCCTTCCGGGTGGCCCTGGCCACGGATTGCGCCGACTGCCACAGCGGCACCCAAGGCAGTGCGGCCGGCATCCCCCTCGATGGGAGCAACAACAAGATCCATGACGCCTGCAGCCAGTGCCACGGGACCACCGGCACCCTCTCCGGTGCCGCCGCCGGCAAGGAGGGGGCCACCGCCATCGCCGCCAACGACTGCTCCACCTGTCACGGCCTGTTTAGCGGCAACCATGGCACAGTCAACCACGCCACCACGGTCGCCATGAACAGCAACTGCACCGGCTGTCATGCCGAGAGCGGCAACACCGTCATCCCCGGGGATGCCAAGGCCCATCACGCCTGCGCCTCGTGTCACCTGACCAACGGCCGGCTGAGCGGCGCGGCCCAGGGCA
>CAYSFY010000146.1:0-10217 GCA_964430285.1 uncultured Desulfobulbia bacterium | reverse complement strand
AGGACGGTGGCGGCGACTGCTCCACCTGCCACGGCGCTTTTGCCGATAACCACGCCGCGGTCGACCACGCCAGCCGCGTGGCCATGGCCACGGAGTGCTCGGGCTGCCACACCGCCACCGGTAATACCGTAGACCCGGTTGATCCCAAGGTCCATGACGCCTGTAGCTCCTGCCATGGGGAGAACGGCGCCTTGAGCGGTTCGGCCGCGAATCATGCCGGCGGTGGCAGCTGCACCCTCTGTCATGGCGGCTTCGCCACTGTCCACGCCAGCCAAGACCATGGCCTGCTGGTCGGCCTCTCCACCGACTGCTCCGGCTGCCACAACGGCGCCCAAGGCAGTGTCAGCGGCATGCCGGTGGGCGGGGCGAAGCAACACGCGGCCTGCGCCTCCTGCCACGGCACCACCGGGGCGCTGGTCTCCATTGCCACCGGTAAGGGCGGTGGCGCCCAGTGCAACAGCTGCCACGGCTCCTTTGCCAGCAAGCACGTCACCACCGATCACTCCTTCCGGGTGGCCCTGGCCACGGATTGCGCCGATTGCCACAGCGGCACCCAGGGCAGTGCGACCGGCATCCCCCTTAATGAGAGCAACAACAAGATCCATGATGCCTGTAGCCAGTGCCACGGGGCCACCGGCACCCTCGCCGGTGCCGCCTCCGGCAAGGAAGGGGCCACCGCCATTGCCCCCAACGACTGTTCCACCTGCCACGGCCCCTTTAGCGGCAACCATGGCGGCGTCAACCACGCCTCCATGGTCAGCATGCAGGCCAACTGTAGCGGCTGCCACACGGCCAGCGGCAACACCGTTATCCCCGGCGACGCCAAGGCCCATCAGGCCTGCGCCTCCTGTCACCTGGCCAACGGCCGGCTGAGCGGCGCGGCCCAGGGCAAGGACGGCTCCACCCTGGGCGGTACCGACGGCGGTGGCGATTGCTCCACCTGCCACGGCACCTTTGTCAATAACCACGCCACCGTCAACCACGCCAGCCGCGTGGCCATGGCCACCGAGTGCTCCGGCTGCCATACCGCCTCGGGCAACACCGTGGATCCCAATGATCCCAAGGTCCATGACGCCTGCACCACCTGCCATCTGGACAACGGCAGCTTGACCGGCGCGGCCACGGGTCATGCCGGCGGCGGCAGTTGCACGCTCTGTCATGGCGGCTTCGCCACCATCCACGCCACGGTGGACCACGGCTCCCGGGTCGCTCTCTCCACCGACTGTAGTGGCTGTCATACCGGCGCCCAAGGCACGCTCTCCGGCATGCCGGTGGGCGGCGCCATGAAACACACGGCCTGCGCCTCCTGCCACGGCACCACCGGCAGCTTGGTCTCCATTGCCAGCGGCCATGGCGGCGGCGCCCAGTGCGACACCTGTCACGGCCTCTTTGCCGCCACGCACGCCACCATCGACCACTCCTTCCGGGTGGCCCTGGCCGCCGACTGCGCCGATTGCCACACCGGCACCCAGGGGCTGGTCAACGGCATGCCGGTCAACGTTGCCGACAACAAAAAGCACGATGCCTGCGGCCAATGCCACGGGGCCACCGGCACCCTGAGCGGCGCGGCCTTCGGCAAGGAGGGGGCCACCAGCACCACCCCCAACGACTGCTCCACCTGCCACGGCGCCTTTAGCGGCAACCATGCCTCGGTCAACCACGACCCCATGGTCAGCATGGCTGATCACTGCGCCGGTTGTCACACCGCCACCGGCAATACCGTGGCCCCCAGCGATCCCCGCACCCATGATGCCTGCGCCAGCTGCCATGACGCTGCCGGGCGTCTGGTCAACCAGGCGGCCAGCCATGACGGCGGCACCCTGGGCGGCGCCGACGGCGGTGGCGACTGCACCGTCTGCCACGGCGAGTACCTGCCCAACCACCAGTCCGTTAGCCACGACTCGCGCAGCATCGATTACGGCTCCACCCTGACCTGCTCGAGTTGCCACACCAGTGACTCCACGGTCCTCGGTTATGCCGGCACCGGCACCCTGCTGACCCAGGATGACGTCAACAGCCTGCACAGCCGACCCACCGGCGACAGCTGCGCCTTATGCCATTATTATGATGCCGCAACCCAAGCCAATGCCGACGGCCTGCCCCTATGGAGCACGGTGCAAACGGCCATTGTCAATGGCACCAACGGCACCACCGATGCCACCTGCATGGTCTGCCACGGCTATAATGAGACCCCTGCCGGCCATTGGAACCAGCCGCCCGCCTTCAACCCGACCACCTTCAACAAGGCCAACGCCACCGTTGGTGTCGCCTACACTGGACAAACCATCGCCGGGGCAGCGACCGATCCCGAGGGCAACGCCCTGACCTACTCCAAGGTGTCGGGGCCGGCATGGCTCACCGTGGCCGCTGACGGCACCCTGGGCGGCACTCCAACCCTGGCGGCCAACGACACCTTTGTGGTCCGAGCCACGGCCACCGGTGGTTCAGCCCAGGCCACCATGACCATCACCGTAGTCCCCCCGCCGCAGGTCTCCCAACTGAATGGCTGGACCACCCTCACTTCCGGATCAGGTGCTGCCTCGGCCACCAATCTTAACGTAGGCAGTATTACCGTAGGTGGCAGCAGCGGCACGCAACGCCTGCTGTTGGTCTCGGTGGTTATGGAACTCAACGCGCCCGCAGTCAACAAGACCATCAGTGTAAGCTGCGGCGGCTCGGGCTTAACCCAGATCGGGGTCACCGCCAACACACAGCGTGAGATCGTGTGGCTGGGATACCTCAAAGACAGCCAGATCGGCACGGGCTCCAAACAACTGCTGTTGACTTACAGCGGCGGCGCCTCCACCGTATCCGGCTACCATGTGCTGTGGGCCGCGTACAGCGACGTAAACCAGACCACCCCAATCCCTACTGCCGGCTCGGCTGCCGTCAGCACCGGCACTGCCACAGTCACTTTTGGTAGCACCATTAACTATATCAAAAATGGGATGACCATCGTGGTGAGCGGCAACGGGGGGAACGTCAGTATCGGAAACTGTACCCTGTCCACAACTCCGGCCTTCGCAGATGCCTCTTATTCGAATGCCAACGGCCATACCTCCAAGAGCTTCACCACCACGCCCCACACTGCGACGGGGAGCTACGCCGGCAGCAGCGCCGTGACCTGGGGGCTAGGCTCGGTTGGCTATTCGGCGCTGGTGGTTGTCTCCCTGCAACCGTAAGAGGCGGTTATGCAGGGAGGGGCAACAACTCGGCACGCTAACGGTAAATTGTTTAGGCTGAAGGCTGTTCCCCAATCATAGGAAAATTAATTGATTTCCGTGAGAGGTTCGGCTATTGCTTGATAGTCGCTAACAGCTAAACTGAAGATGTGCCAGGCAGCGACGAAAAAAGAGGGAGAGTAATACCTCCATGGTACAGACCGCCTACCAAACAGATGCCCCTCTTCTGTGATCACTCACGCAATTATATCCTGCTCTCTTGTGCCCTGTAATCTAAGGAGCAAAGGGGGAAACGTATGGTCGTTTCCCCCTTTTTTAGCCAAACAACAGGTACTAGTCTTTCTTCTGGAAAGTACTAAAAAACATTTAAAACTACAGTGGAGACCGTTATGGATACCTTCAAAGCGCGTATCAGCCAACACGTTCAGCATGTGGCTGCCTCCGCAACACATTGTGCCACAGAAGAGACCACAAAACAGGCTCTAATCCTACCTTTACTGGACATCCTGGGCTTTAGTCCGTTCGACCCAACCAAAGTCAAGGCAGAATACTCAGCCGACATCAACGGCATTAAAGCTGGGGAGCGCGTGGATTACGCCCTCTTTGTTGAGGGGGGGGCGCCCGTGATGTTTATCGAGGCAAAATCTTGCAAGGAAAGGCTCTCAAACCATGCAAGCCAGCTCGCCCGCTATTTCAATGCCACCCCGGGAGTGAAGATATCCGCCATCACCAATGGTATCGAGTGGCGATTCTTCACCGACCTAAACACGGACAACATTATGGACACAACTCCATTCTTCTCCGTAAATCTGGCCGCCCTGAACGACTCAGACGCCGAAAAACTGGCCAATTTCCGTGCTGACCAATTCCAACCAGAGAGAATCAAAACCTTTGCCGAAGAGAGACTCTATGTTGAGGCCTTCACGGGGGTCATTAAACAGTTCCTCCGTGATCCTGATACCGAGTTCGTCAAGTTTGTTACCGTCAGGGCGAGCCTCACACCAAAACTAACCGCAAAATTTTTAGAGGCCATGACTCCAATCGTAAAACAAGCAGTGGCAGCAGCCATCAGCGGCATGGTGGTGAGTAGCCTTTCTCAGCCTCAAGTGCAAGAGCCATCCCCCCTACCAGAAACGACCAATGATGGAGACTGGGTCAATCCCGACAACGAAAAGATCATAACAACACCCGACGAACGTAAGCTGGCGGAAATCATCACTGAAATTCTCGACGGTAAAACTTCAAAAGACGATTTGGTATGGAAAGATACCGAGAGCTATTTCGCTGTCCTGTATCAAGGGAAAACGAATCGCTGGCTTGTCCATTATTTTGGTAGTAGGAAAACGCCTTTAATCAACTTCTGCCTTGACCTAACGGCTCAACACCTGGATCTAATTAAAAAGTCTGGACTAGAGGTGTCAGGAGCCAACGTCACATTGTCAAAGCCCAGCGACATCATGAAGCTATCGCCGATCATTTTCGACGCGTTAGACTACTGCCAGAATGATGAAAATTTCAGAGTGAAGAGAAAGAAGGATAGCGCGGGTAATGCGGAGTAGATAAGGGCTGCGACGCAGAAACAAGTCGCAAAAAAAGGGCCTACAGAAATACCGTAGGCCCTTTGAATTTACTGGTCGGGGCGGAGGGATTCGAACTCTCGACCTCCTGCTCCCAAGGCAGGCGCGCTAACCAGGCTGCGCTACGCCCCGACATTTTTTGACATTGCGTTGTGTACATAGCATTACCGGCAATGAATCGTCAACGTTTTTTTCTGCCAAAAGTGTTGACGAGTTAAAATAGAGTTGCTATATTGCGCCGCTGTTGCAGACATGCATGACCGTATTACTTTGAACAATTTCAGCGGTCAGTACACGTAATTCGATTTTGTGCTCCTCGGTAGCTCAGTTGGTAGAGCAGGTGGCTGTTAACCACCCTGTCCCTGGTTCGAATCCGGGCCGGGGAGCCAGTAACATGTAAAGGGGTTAGGCGATTATCGCTTAACCCCTTTTTTGTTCATGCCGTAGTCGGTGCCGCAACAAAATTCAGGCTTCAGTTTTTTTTAGGTGAGAACTTTCCTGTATGAGGTAGCTTTCATTCACCCCCCGCCCTTTTGATTGCCGAAAGAGATGGGCGCTTAATGGCGCCGCCGTCCTTGTGCTTGCCGTTCTAACCTGCTAGGCTTATGTTATGGTCAACATGTTGCTCTTTTAACTTGTCAAGGTTTTTCGGATCGTATAAGGTGCCTCACCAATATCGGTGAGCGTAGGACTACTTACCCCCCCTCAAAGAGACCAACCATGTTATTCAGACGACTACTCGATCTCATACCTCCTGCCCCACCAATTCATGGCGAGGCTGAGAGACGCACATTGCGCAGGAGGGCCGCCCAACTCGCCTCCACCGGCAACGTGTTGGTGCAGCGTGGTTGTTTCGCCACCAAGGATGATATCGAGGCCCGCAAAAAGACGCTGCTTTATTCCGAGGAATGACAGCGCAGTCACATGACCCGCAACGGCTGCTAGGCGAGGTCGCCGAGCGTTTCGCCGAAGCCGAGGTCGCCATCAAGGAAGTTGAAGACACCGGTTCCGAGTTGATCGTGCCGGCAGTCAACCAACTTCGCTACACCGGCAACCACCTGATCCGGTATCTTAACGACCCCAGCGATATAGACTCGCTGACCGATGCAGTCAAGCACTGCAAACGTGCCACCTATGACGCTTACGAGGCAGCAATCCTCAACCAGCTCATGGAGTACATGAAGTTTAAGGACGACTACCGGAACGTCATCGTCGCCGATATCGTTTCCGATTATTCTGAACTCGCTCGACAAATTGAAGAGGCCAGGAAGTTCGCCAGGAACAACAACCAGAGCAAGACCCGGGGCGAGTACTACATGACCGGCCGGGATCACCTTAAAACCATCACCACCAATGTCGCAAAGCTCAACGCCTGCCGCGACGAACTGAATAAAAAAATTCGCCAGGAAAGACGTAACACCCTATTGGTGGTAATTGGAACGATCATCGGGGCGGTCGGTGCCATCATAGCCCTGATCGCCTATCTTTGGCCCACCTGCTAACCAAGCTTCAAAATCCCCTCATCAGCCCATAAAAAAGGCCCCCTGCCGAAGCAAGAGGCCTTGACCGGATCTTGCCCGACCGGCACCCACCCAATTTTGTTTCCGGAAACAAAACTCCCTCCCGGTGTCAGCCCCAGGTATCCGGTTTGGTGTCCGGTGTACGGCCTGCCCCTATACCCGAGAATGATTATCAGTTGCAGGAATGGGCAAGTGTAAACGGCGGCCGGCATAGTAGTAGCGACCAGTAATTTTTTGTATTTAGAAAACGAGCGGGGGTTGAACACCCCGCAGAATAGCCTTTCCAAGGAAGGACCCCGCCGTCTGCGCTATCCTTCATCAGGAGGCGGTGGTTGTCGGACATCTGGCTGTCGGGGAAAAGAGCAACGAAATCCCAAAGCTTAAAGAGCTTCTCCAGCCACTCCCCCTGAACGGTGCCGTTGTCACCGCCGATGCCCTGCACACCCAAAGGGAGTCGGCTCGCTTCCTGGTGAAAGACAAGGGGGCTGACTACCTCCTTATCACCAAAGACAATCAGCCCACCCTCCGTCAGGACATTGCCGACCTGCATCTCAACGCTTTCCCCCCCCACAGCACAGCATCACTGAAAAGGCGCATGGCCGCCTGGAGGCCCGGCGGATCTGGAGTAGTGCCGCCCTCAATGACTACCTTGACTTCCCCTGTGTCGAACAAGTCTTTTGCATAGAGCGAAGCACCGAAGAAATTTCCACCGGCAAAAACCGTAGGGAAACCGTCTACGGCGGCACATCTCTCAGCCAGGACCAAGCCAGTCCTGCTCGGCTTCTCAAACTGGCTCGGGGGCACTGGTCCATCGAAAACCGTCTGCACTGGGTACGCGATGTTACCTATGATGAAGACCGTTGCCGTATTCGCAAGGGAAACGGTGCGCAGGTCATGGCTTCGATCCGCAATCTGGCAATATCACTCCTGCGAATGGCCGGCGCCCACTTGATCGCACCGGGCCTGCGACTCTGCGCGCGTATGGGTATCAACGTCTTGCGGTTCCTCGGCGTACAGCGATGACTTTGGCGGAACCGCCTGCTCTCCATTGATCACGTTGACATTGGTTGCAGATTCCTGCATCATAGGAAATACAAAATCCTGCCCGGCTAGGTCAGTGGCGTCCCGGTGGGTACGGGGGCACTGGGCAATCTGGCCCCTGTTGGTCAACCTCTCTCAAGTTGCATGCGCTCGCTACTCTGAAATGATCATGATTTCGTTACTTGGCATTGCGGTCTTCGTTCTTTTTGTATGTTCAGCGCTATTCCGGCAGTTCACTGCCGGCCTGATCGTCTTGGCTGGGTTCGCCGGTGTGGCGTATCTCCTCCATCAGCATGAGCAGGCCCTCTCCCGTTCCCGGATCCCCGCATCGCAGATTGCCCTTGAAAACGTTACCCTCACCCCGGAATTCAGCATGTATCAGATATCGGGGCGCATCAAAAACCAATCGACAACCTACACCCTCAAACAGGTCACCATTGACGTAACCATGCAAGAGTGCACCGGCAAGGCACCTTCCCGGGAGTGCGTCACCATTGGTAAGACAAAAAAGAAGATCTATCTGGATCTCCCCCCCTGCCAAGCCGTTGATTTCAATGACTCGGTGTACTTTTCCGACAGCGCCATGCCGCCCACTGGTCGTCACCAGTGGGCATGTACCATCTCTCAGTCAGAGGCCGAGTAGTTTCCCAGAGGCCCAGGCTTCGTCCCCCCCTGCACGCAAACAGCTCCATCTCACTTAACCAAGGCCGCACCGGAGACGGTGACGCTGACTTGCGACTCGCCGGCCTCCGCCGCCACCGGGGCGGGCGCTGTCGCCGCCATGTCCATGGCCTCCCGCATCATCTCCGGCTGGGGGGCGAAATGGTCCTGGCGGCTACCAATGGTGATATGGGTGATGCGGATGCTCTTGGCCCCCAGGGAGTTGGCGGCGATGCCGATGTTGTCGCGCAGGTCGGCAATGGCCTCCTCCAGCAGGCTCTTCTCGGTGGCCTTGCCGCGCTCAGGGGAGACCGAGAAGACGAGGTTGCCGACCTGGAAGGGTTGCAGGGCGGCGGCCAGGGAGAGGGCGGCGGCAAAATCCTTGCTCTCCAGGGAGAGGCGATAGGTGGCATGCTGGCGCACGATGCGCCCCCGGTCGTAGATCGGATAGACACTGTAGCCCGAGGTCTTGACCTCCACCCCGGGGTGCTTCTTGGCCTGGTCCAAGGCCTTGGCGGCCTGCTGTTGCATCTCCTCGTGTAGCTGCGGGGTGAGGGCGCTCTCCTTTTCCAAGGTCAGCTCAATGCTCAGGAGATCGTTTGCCACCTTGGCCCGGGCCTCCCCTTCGGCCTGGATCACCGTGCCCTCGGCAGGGCCAGGCGGGGATGTCTCCGGGGTAGCGGCCAAAGAGGAGTGGGTCAGCAGCAGGAAGGCGGCGACGGTGCACAGGGTTTGTCGCCCCAGGCCCTTGCCCGGGGCACGCGGTGGCTTGTCGCTGGTTGGGTTCATGGTCATCTCTCCAAATGTGATGGAATCGCAAAAAGTCGTGAAGCTGACCATCTGCCAATGCAATTTCAATATGTTACTGGGCGTGCCAGCGGCGGTTGAGCGGTTTTTGCGAAACCGTCAAAGGTAAAGGTGGCGCCCACCGTGCCTGCCGCAGCCGGGCTGTGGGCTACAGCAGGGGCCTTAAGCCCAGGGCCGGCAGGTGGCAGTCGGTGCAGCGGCTCTGCCCGAATCCGCTGTGGCCGGCGTTGTCCAAGGCCGTGCCCTGGGCGTTCCAATACAGGGTGTTGCGGTGGCAGACCTGACAGATCCCGGTAACCGGGCTGTTGTGGTCGGTGAAGCCGCCGGCCGGGTCCAGTGGGTTGAAAAACTTGGCCGCCCGGCTCTCCGCCGCCGGCGTCTGGATATGGGCCTTGATCGCCTGGCCGTAGATGATGCCAAAGGTGCTGCCCGTGGCCGCCGGGTCAAGACCGCCCTTAACGGTGATGGTGGTGGCATCGGCGGCGATGATGGCAAAGGTATTCTTGGCCAGGACCAGGTCCTCCACCAGGATCAGCCCGCTGGCCGGGGCCAGGCCGTTCTTGCGGCCCCAGGTGGCGAGATCGCTCCACTCAGCCTTGACCTGGTCTGCGGTGTAGGCGAAGGTGGTCTCCCCGCCCTGGACCGTTACCTGCCCGGCAATGGTGCCGGTGACCAGATAGAGTCCCTGGGCATCCGTTGTCCGCCACTCCAGTTGCCCCTGGTCGTGGGGGTCGTGGCAGTCAATGCAAGTTACCGCCCAGGCGCCTAAGGCCTCGCGGTGGCGTCCCCCCATGGCCGCGCTGCCATGCCCCTCCTTGATCCACTGCCCCGCTCCGCCCTGGCCGTGACAGGGGGTGCACATGGCAGTGGCCAGGGCGGGGTAGAGGGGATCCGCGCCAGAGACGGGCGAGTACTGCCACCACAGGGAGTAAGAGTGGCAGCTAGCGCAGCGGATGCCGCGCGTCTCGTTGTGGGGGGCGGCCAACACCACGCCGTAGTTGGCCTGGTTGACCGTGCTGTCGCAGGCATTACCCATGGCGTCGTGGTCCGTGTCCAGTTGGTCGGCATTCGCCACCCCCACGCAGTTATCCCGGTTATCCCCCACCCCGTCGCCGTCCGTGTCGCGCCACTCGCCGGCCACGGAGGGCAGGGCATCGCAGGCATCAGGGACCAGATCCCCATCGCCATCCATGGTGTCGTTGCCGCTAGCACAGAGGTCGGCGTTGTCCCCTACTCCGTCACCGTCGGTATCCGCCGTCTCGTTGGGGTTGGCCGGCAAGGCATCCTGGAGGTCCGGCACCCCGTCCCCATCGGCATCCAGCGCGGCGGCGGCATCGAGATTGATCCTCGGCTTGTTGACCGCCGGGGCCTTGGGGTCGGCAATGGGGTCCCCCGCCGTCAGTAGACGGATTTTCAACTCCTCGGCCGAG
>CAYSFY010000145.1:9649-11607 GCA_964430285.1 uncultured Desulfobulbia bacterium | reverse complement strand
CGCTCATGGAGAGCGCGGGGGAATTACCATGGTAGGCAGCGAGCATCCCGACCACCCGTCGTTGCGCAGGGATGGGGAGGGCACGAAAGGCATCACGGAACCGCCCCCTGGCCGACTCCCCAGCCAGACAGACGACATCGCCATCCCGCACTAGGTCCTGGTGGCGCTGGATGTCGGCCTCCAGCACGGCATGGCCGCCCATATCCATGCGCAGGGCGCGCAGCAAGGGTGCTTCCACGCGCAAGGCTGGGGCCAGACGGGTGAGCAAGGCAGCGGCCGTGGTGTCAAGGGCGTCAGCGGCAGCCGATGCTTCGACGCCGGGCCGCACCGGATGCGCCAGGCGGGCGGAACGGTCCCATTCGTGAATGGTGAAGTGACGGGCCAGGGCCGGGTCTACCCGCGCCGCCGGTACCGGGCACAGGGCCAAGACCGGCACCCCGGCCCTGGACAGGGCCTGACCAAAACGCAACCAGCCGTTCCGGATCTCGGACAGAGGGGCGAGCATCCCCAGGTCCCCCAGCACCAGCAAGGGAACGCCCGGGGCCGGATGCAGCCAGGGGCGAATGGTGTCGTCATCCCCATCCACGGCGCGAATACGCGGGTGAGCCCCGGGCCTCCCCACCAACAGACGGACCTCCACTTGCACGGCGCCCAGCGCTTGCTGGAGTCGACGATAGGTGTGGTTGATATCTTCTTGATAGGTCCACAGGTGGGGGGCATGGTCCAACAGCAGGCAGATACGGGGTGCCCAACCCTGGCGCGGACGCAGGGGGATACGGCGCAAGAGACGCCCGGCCGCTATCCAGGCCAGGAGCTTGATGAGGTCCGGCTCGCGGCCGGGCCGGGTATCGCCCAGGCTGCGGCGCAACCAGGGGCCGAGCCGGGACCAAGGGAGCAGGGGGCGCCAAGGCGGATGTTGCCAGCCCGGCACCGCATCAGGGCCGGGGGGGATGGCGGTTCGATACCACTCAGGGGGGGAGATGGCGGCCTGCTCGGGAGGGCGTGTCTCCCTGCTGGTCACCACCCAGTAGCGCACGGGATGGGTGGTGGGCGGCGGAGCGACCGGGGGCGGAGGGATGATTTCCCCTTGAACCCTGAACTCGCACGACAGTTCCGAGGAGACCTCCCCACCATGCCGCGCATCCGGGTTGCGTCGATACCCCAGAGTCAGGGCAATGGCCTCCATGGCCTCCTCGCCCAGGCCGTGGAGGATGCGCAGCAGATCGCCCCGACCGGTCAATGTGCGCAGGTGGCCAATGGGCTCAACCACGTTCTTCTTCAACAGGGTGCTTTCGCAGGGCGAATTCGCCGATGCGCCTCAGATTGGCGAGTTGGGCGGCGTGATCTCCCGGCCACAACTCCATGACCACCCGTAACAGGTCCAGGTACTCGGCCTGCCCCGGTTTGGCATGCCCTTGGCGACGGGGATCGGCACGGTCCGCCATCAGTTGTCGGGCCGCCTCCTCGTAGACCGCTTGTCTGCACGCCTCGCCGTAGTGCAGACGGCCCCGCGCCACCAGTTGTGCAACACCCGGCAGGGCCAACTGCAAGACCAAGCAGCGACGGACAAAGGCCGGGGGGAGCTCCCTCTCCTCATTGGTGGTGATGATCACCAGGGGCGGCGGTATCTTGGGCGAACAGCGGATGGCCTCGCTCAACCAGGGCACGGCAAAGCCGCCATTACCCAAGGTCTCCAACAGACCGTTGGGGAGTTCGGCCTCGGCCTTGTCGATCTCGTCGATCAGCACCACGCACCCTTTCGGCCGTACCCTCCCCTTCGCCAGAGGGGGAGGGCAGTATTGCTTGCCTGCCTGTTTGTACTGACGCCGGGCCGAGTCCCAGTCAAAGGCCCACCATAAAGGGCCGGGGCTGACATAGTGGGTATGGGCCAATTCGGCGCGCGCAGCCGTGATGCCCAGCTTGGCCGCGCCGACGGCCTGGGCATCGCCTAGACGGCC
>CAYSFY010000145.1:8269-9639 GCA_964430285.1 uncultured Desulfobulbia bacterium | reverse complement strand
GCTGACGGGCAGTGGTGTACGGCTGTCGCACGCAGCGGGTGAACTGTGAACATCGCAACGCTTTCTGCCACAATCTCGTCGCCGTCGGAAATTACGGTGCCGGCGCACGTGCTGCTCATTGACGATGACCGCAATGTGCAGGCGCTCGTGAGCACCATGCTCAAACCGCTCGGCGCACGCATTTCGGTTGCCGGAACTGGCGCCGACGGCCTGGGCATCGCCTAGACGGCCGATGGCATCATAGCGCCATTGCAGGTCTTGGGACTCACTGCGGGCATGCACCACCTCGCTCAGCAGGGTCCAATCCAGCTTGGCGGCGGCGGCCCGGGCCAACTGGCTCTTGCCAACCCCGGGGTCGCCCCGCACCAACAGAGGCCGTTGCGCCGCCAGCGCCGCTCGCAACGCCAAGGCGGACTCGGCATCGAACACATGCACCGCCTGCGGCCAGGAGCCTTGAGCGGGAAGAGGAATGGTTTCGCCGTCATGGATGTCGGGAATGGTCGAATGCGTAGTCATGGGAGTTTGCTCAGATGTGTGGGGATTTCAAGAAAGGAGATGATCTCGGAGAGTAAGTTAAACTCATCCGAGGTCAGCAGGGGGATGTTTGCCGTCGATGTCACCATGCGGATGACCACCAGATTGGGGAGTTCCCGCAGCAGACTCTCCAAGAATCCCGGGTCGTTGAGCGGGGTGGTCTGATCCGGCGCAAAGGCCAGGTAGTGGTGCTCCGTCTTGTTTTTCTCCCGCGTGGCCAGGGTTGCATTCAGCTTCCGTTTGTCCTGCACCGACAAACTCATGCGGCTCTCCGCCGGAAAAACCCTGTTCCAGATGCTCATCAGCAGGTCGTCCAGCACCTTTTGCGGGTTGTAACTCTTGGGCATGATGACGGGGGTTGGGAAGCGGTCGGTACCGAAGACGTCCGACCTGCCGGCGGAATCGCTGGGGAGTCTGGTCTCCATCTGCCGGTAGCGCGAACTCAGGATCTCAAGACCGAGTTCTGTCATGACCGGGATCTCGAAATAGAGGGAACGGAAATCGGCCTTGCCTTGTTCGAACTCTCGCACCCACTCGGGCTTGACCGCCAAGACGCAGAGCCAAGCCAGAACCTCGCGGGCCGCCTCCCACCGTTGGCGGAACTCGTCGCCATCCCGGGGGAGGCCTTTGAGGCAGACGATGGCGGCCGGGCGCAGGATATCGTTAACCACGCTCATGAGGCAGCGGCGGGTCTCCAAGGCGCTAACCAACCCTTGCAGTTCAGCGCACTCCGGTCTCGCTGCCAGCTGTTTATTTGTTTCCTCTTTCAGGACCGCACACCCCTCCAGAATCCGGTCAATGGCCGCATGGGCCTGGGTAATGAACGCGCTGTCGGG
>CAYSFY010000145.1:0-8188 GCA_964430285.1 uncultured Desulfobulbia bacterium | reverse complement strand
CCTCCGTTATTGGCATGGGGAGTGGATCCGCCATCCGTAGGCGCCTCCTCACGGGCTGTCGATAAGGTGGCGTGCCTGGGTTCCGCCTCGGGCTGGCGGGCTGTAACCGGAGGGACGTCGGTCGCGGCATGAATCTGTTGCCCACCGCCCCCTGTCGATTGCCCCGAATCCCCGATGAACTCACAGAAGACCAGCGGCACGGTCTGCACCTGCTTGGTCTTGGCATGACGGGCGCATACCTTCAACTTGCGGTAGTTGGCCGCGAAGCTCTTGCTGCTCAGATAGGTCTGGGTCACGGATGAGGGGCCGAGGATGTTCTTCAGTTCCGCGGCGAACTTCGATGGTTGGATGCGGGTCAAGCGCTCCTGCAGCTCATGCTGCAAGTCCTCCGCGTAGAAGAGTTTGACCAGGGTCTCCACGGCCAGCGCGGCGGAGAGTTCGACGGCATCCCCCACCCGGCGGATCTCACCGCCAAAGCTTAGATGACGCTTAATCTCCCGGGCCAACTCCTCCACCACCGCCACCGGCAGTTCAGGCACCGCGAGTTCCACCCGCCCGGGCCAACCGGAGGGGGCGCAGGGCTCCCGGGAGATGAAGATGGCCCGGGGCCAGCCGTGCAGCATCTGGGTGAGGAAGTTGCCGAGATGGAAGTTCGGCGAGCGGCTGGGCAGCTCGTGGAACACCGCCTGGGCCGAGCAGACGACGGTATCGACCAGGCCTGCTTGTTGCCATTTTTCAACGCACGCGCGAATCGAGGCGGCCTGCTGGGTGGCATCGCCGATGATGGGAATCAACTCCTTGCCCCTGGCCTTAAGCCGCGCTACCTCCTTCATCACCTCGGAGGTGACGGCGGGGTCGTATTCCAGCAGTACCCCATGGCTGATCGCCGAGTGTTCTAGGGAATAAACGATCTCGGAGCCGTACGACCCGCCGATACTGATGTAGGCCGTGCGTGAGAGATCGACCTCCAGGTCTTTCAAGATCTCCACCACCCGTCTGGCCTTGGCCTGGCCCGAGGTGCGGAACTCTTGGTGGTAGGAGCCCGAGTCCTTGACTGGCCGGTCGAACAGGGCGGCGGGCAGGTGTTGGCGAATGGTCTTCTCCAAGGGAGTACTCATGATCGGAACCTCACAGGAAAATGGTAAGGGAGTCGGTGATGGTCGATACAGCGTCTACCCATTTACAATGGTTGGCCGATCAATGTAAACATTTTTTCCGGTGCGGAAAATTTCAGCCCAATACGAGTAGTCACCGGATTCACCATGCCGCATCTTGCTGCAAAAAGAACAGGTGGCATGCCTGCTAGTAGGCGTGCCCAAGCGGACAACCAGCAGTGTCCGCGTGTCGACAGCAGTTAAGTTGATATGCGAACCCGTTTGCCACCCCTGCTCCCGAATCCAACGTTGTATTCTCAGGATCAGGAGGTATAATACCCACCATGAACAGCAAAGAACTCATCAGGCAGTTGGAGGCGGACGGCTGGGTCCTGCGAGGGGTGAAGGGAAGTCACCATATCTTTGCCCACGCCGGCAAGCCCGGCCATATCACTGTCCCTCACCCGAGGTTGGAATTAGGGAAGGGCATCGTCCACAAGCTGTTGAAACAAGCCGGCAGCAAATAGGAGGCAACCCCATGAAATTCGTGATTGCGATTGAACCAGGCTGCGAAAACACCGCCTTTGGCGTAGTGGTTCCAGACCTTCCCGGCTGCTTTTCCGCCGGAGATACGCTGGATAAGGCAATTGACCAGGCAAAAGAGGCGATTGAACTCTACTGCGAGACCTTGCTTGAGGACGGAGGCAGCATCCCTGTTGCCTCCTTCATGTCCGTCCATCAAGCCAATCCTGAGTATGCCGGCTGGGTTTGGGCCGTGGTTGAGGTCCCTGTTGAACGATACTTTGGACCGGCGGAGAAGATCAACATCACCATACCGCGCTTGCTGTTGGCCAAAATTGATGCCTATGCCCGTGCCCATGGCGAGAGTCGAAGCGGATTCTTGGCCCAGGCGGCTATGCAGGCCATGAATGGCTAGCGGTAAGAGAGATATGCACATCCAATAACACAGATACCACCATGGACTTCCCCTACACCCCCCTCTTCCAGCTGGGCCCGGACCCTACCCCCTACCCCCTGCTGACCCGCGACCATGTGGAGACCATTGCTGCCGCCGGCCGCCGGATCCTCTCCATCGATCCCGAGGGGTTACGGCTGTTGGCCCGGGAGGCCATGCGGGAGATCGCCTTCTTCCTGCCCCCTGGCCATCTGGCCCAGTTGACCGCCATCGTGGACGACCCGGCGGCCTCGGACAACGACCGCTACGTTGCCGCCACCTTGCTCCGTAACGCCCAGGTGGCAGCCGACCAGGTGCTGCCCAGTTGCCAGGACACCGGCACCGCCATCGTGGTCGGCCACAAGGGGGAGCAGGTGTGGACTCATGGCGATGACGCCGCGCCGTTAAGCTGCGGCATCATGGATACCTATATGAAGGAGAACCTGCGCTACTCGCAGATGGCGCCCATCTCCATGTTCGAGGAGGTCAACACCGGCACCAACCTGCCGGCCCAGATCGACCTTTTTGCCTGCCCGGGGGAGGAGTACCACTTTCTGTTCATGGCCAAGGGGGGCGGTTCGGCCAACAAGACCTTTCTCTTCCAGGAGACCAAAGCGTTGTTGAACGAGGCGAGCCTGCTCCGCTTCTGTCGCGAGAAGATCCCCAGCTTAGGAACCACCGCCTGCCCCCCCTACCATATCGCCCTGGTCATCGGCGGCCTCTCCGCCGAGGCCAACCTGAAAACGGTGAAACTGGCCTCCACCGGCTACTACGACACCCTGCCCACCACGGGCGACCGCTCGGGCCGGGCCTTCCGCGACCTGGAGTGGGAGGCCCGGTTGCTCGCCATTGCCCAAGAGAGCGGCCTTGGCGCCCAGTTCGGCGGCACTTACCTGGCCCATGACGCGAGGGTGATCCGCCTCCCCCGCCACGCCGCCTCCAACCCCGTGGGCCTGGGGGTCAGTTGCAGTGCGCACCGCAACATCCGGGCCAAGATCACCGGCGAGGGGATCTTCCTGGAGAGCTTGGCCCATGACCTCTCCCCCTATGTCGGCCGGCTGCCGGTGACGAGCAAAGCGGCGATCACCATCGACCTGGACCAGCCCATGGCCCACATCCTGTCCCAACTGGACCGCTATCCGGTGGGCACCCTGCTCCACCTAAACGGCACCATGATCGTGGCTCGGGACATTGCCCACGCCAGGATCGCCCAGATGATCAGCGAGGGCCAAGAGATGCCGAGCTATCTCAAGGAGCACCCGGTCTACTACGCCGGCCCGGCCAAGACCCCGCCCGGCTACGCCTCCGGCAGTTTCGGCCCCACCACCGCCGGCCGCATGGACCTCTATGTGGATCGCTTTCAGGCCTTGGGCGGCTCCATGATCATGGTGGCCAAGGGCAACCGCTCCCAGGCGGTGACCGATGCCTGCAAGCAACACGGCGGCTTCTACCTGGGCTCCATCGGCGGCCCGGCCGCCGTGCTGGCCAAGGAGAGCATCACCCAAGTCGAGGTCATCGCATTCGCGGAACTGGGCATGGAGGCGGTCCACCGCATCCGGGTCCAGGAGTTCCCGGCCTTCATTGTCTGCGACAACAAGGGGAATGATCTCTTTAGGCGACCGTGACCGCAACTTCTCATTGGTGTCTGCAAACAATTTGTCGCTAGAGCTTAAGAGTCGTTCATGGCGTGATTATCGACTTACGATAAGCGGTGTTTTGCGCAACTCCCCAAAGCTGGCAGGAGAGGTCAAGGCAACGACCATCATCCCGTCAACCACTCATCAAAGCTAGGCAACAACTGCTGCCAGGCAAAACGCTCGGTCAGCTTGAGCGCCTGTGCTCTCGGAAGACGGCCCTGGCCCAGCACGGCCCGTAACCTCTCCGTAAGCTCCTGGTCATCATAGAGGACCTCCGGGCCAAAGAGTTCCGGGTAGACCAGACGCCTGGGCACCAAGGGGCGGCACCCGGCCCGTACCGCCTCCAGCACGGAAAGGCCGAAGAACTCGTGGCGGGCGGTGGAGACCACGATATCCGCTTGGGAAAGCGTGGCCAGATAGGCGGCCCGGGAAGGGAGGTGACCAAAGTGATCAATACGGTCGGCCAGGAGCTCCCGCGCCCGGGCAAAGATGGCGGGCCTCTCGCGAAACGCCTCGCCCATGACCATGAGGCGGAAGGGTACACCCTGGGCATGCAGGTCAAAGAGGGTGTTGAAGAAGAGATCCGGGTCCTTGTCGTGCTCCCAGCGGTGGTTCCAGACAATCACCGGCACTGGATTGGTGGTTTGCGCATGCGTCGCCTGCCGGTCGATCTCCGTCACGTCCAGGCCTGGCGCCAGGATACGAGCCTTGGCCCGGATCCGCTCTGGGTAGTCGCCAAGGCCCATGTCGCCGCCGTTGCCCAGGAGGTCGCGACAACCAGCAAGAAAGCTCTCCAGGTTGTAACGGCTGTTAAAGGCCAAGCGGTCGGCGGCCAGGGCCGTGGTCAGATTGGTAAGGGCGAAGTGGATGTCCCGGGGGTCCTCCTCGCGTACTGGATAGGCGAACTGATTCTCATGGAAATAGACGCGGATGGGGATGGCGGAGAAAGCCGCGGGCAGCACTCCCTTAAAGGCGGCGACGTCAAGATAGGAGGAGCAGAGGATGGTGTCCACCCCGCTCAGGTCGATCTTGCCGCGCCGGATCTCCTCGGCCCAGAAAGGGGCAGCCAAGCGCATCCGCCACTTCCAGCGGTTGGCCGGCAGGGTATGGAGTTGAAACTGATGGGGCAGACGGGTGAGGCCATCGACAAAGGTGCGGTGCGAGCCTCCGTAGTACGGTTCAAAGAGAGCGATGCGGGCCACGATGGTTGGTCTCGGAAAGGGGGATAAGGGATGTTGCCGCAGGCAAAAAACAGGGGGGGTATCTGCCATCAGGTTCTTACGAGGGAGTGGATCCCCCCGTTACGGCGCATTCACCCAGAAACCCTCGCCGGAGTTGATGGTGGAGAACAGACCGAACCCCTTGGCTGCCGCATAGGAGGCCCCTTGATCCTCATCACCGGGGAGAGAGACCGACCAGGTCTTGGAGCCGTTCACCGTGGTCCACTTCCAGACTGAAGTGACCGCCCCCAGCGCGGTCACCGCCACGGGGGAAGTGCCCTTAAGCCCAACCAAGTTCCACCCCGGGGTCAAGGAGAGAGGGCCCGTGACCAGGGAGCCGTTGAGGTTGATCTGCTGCGCGGTCTTGCTGTTCACCCAGAACCCCTCGCCCGAGCTGATGGTGGTCAGCGCTAGGAAGCCCTTGGCCTCGGCATAGGAGACGCCGCCATCGTTGTCAGGGAGATACACCGCCCAGGTCTTGGCAGCGGTGCCGCCAGCCGTCCGCCAACACCAGAGGCTGGTGAAGGTCGTGCTATCCTGAAAGAGTGACGCCACGGAAAAGCCGATGGGGGCAGAGAGCAGGCTCCAGCCAGGGGAGACCGAGAGGGTGAAATTGTCCGTCCCCGGGAGGGTGGTCGTGGTGGTGGCTGCCGCTGTTGTTGTCGTTGTGGTGGTCGTGGTAGTCTCGATGATTACCTGAACCTTGCTCACGACCACAAAATTGGCACTCTGCCAGCCCATGCCGGTATTCAAGGGCGCCGCAAGGGGCAAGTCGGTAAAGGCGCTACCGGCATTCGTCTTGGGCAGGGCGGCAATGGCATCGACCACCTGCATGCCATTGCCAATGACCTGGCCAAAGACGGTAAAGCCGCCGTTTTGCTTATCCAGGTTGGCCGAGTTATCCACCAGATTGAAAAACCACTCACTGGTGGCGCTATTGGGATAGTTATCGAGCTTGGCCATGGCCAGGGTGCCCCGCACATTGGAGTGGCTGGGGCTGAACTCATTGACCACCGGCGCCAGCTGCGGGATGTGGGGCGCCGTGCTGGTGGATGCGCTCCAGGCATACCCTCCGCCCTGGACAATGAACCCCGGCACGCTACGGTGGATAAAGGAGTTGTTGTAGGCACCACTATTCACGTAATTCAGGAAATTGGCCACGGTCAGTGGCGCCTCATTGTCGAACAACTGGATGTCGATCTCCCCCACCACCGTCTGCATCTTCACCGTGGTGGCCGAGCTGACCCCAGGCAGGGCCAGGATCAGGAGCGCCACCAACAAAAGCCGTTCTCTTGGCAAGCGGATGAAAGGCACGCTACTCATCCCTTAGCGAGCAGAGAGAGGGCAACTCTCGCCGCCTTGTCGGCGGCCCCGGCGGGGCCCAGCAACTCACAGACATCCCGAAGCCCCAGGAGCAGGGTCCGGTGGCGGACACTACCCGGCCAGATGGCAAGGAGGGCGGCGCACAGGGCGTGGGGGGTAAAGGCATCCTGGATCAACTCGGTGACCACCTGCCGATCGACCACCAGATTGACCAGGGAGGCGAATTTGACGTTGACCAGGGCGTTGCCCAGGAGATAGGTCAAGGGGGCGGTGCGGTAGGTGACCACCATGGGGATGCCGAGGATGGCCAACTCCAGGGTGACGGTGCCCGAGGCGGCCATCACCAGGTCAAAGGCCGCCATCAGGTCGTAGCGGTGATCGCTGATCACCTTGATGTTGAGTTCGGCAAGCAACTCATCGCTTACCCCCAACTCCTCCCGGCACAGGGTCGGGGCCAAGGGAAGGAGAAATGAGAGGTGGGGCCGGGCCTCTCGCAAGAGGCGGGCGGTGCGGATGAAATCGGGCAGGATCGAGGTGATCTCCCGCCGCCTGCTGCCGGGGAGGATGCCGATGACCGTGGCGCTAGGGTCGATGCCGTGCTTGGCCTTAAACTCCTGGGGCGTAAACTCCGGCCGCACCGTGTCCACCAGGGGGTGGCCGACAAAGGTCACCTGCCCTACCCCGCGCTCCCGGTAGAACTGCTCCTCAAAGGGGAGGATCACGGCCAGCCTGTCCACCAGACGGGCAATGGTCTTGACCCGGCCGCTACGCCAGGCCCAGACCTGGGGGCTGATATAGTAGAAGATGGGGATGCTGAGCCTTTTGGCCCGGCGGGCAAGGATGAAATTGAAGTCGGGAAAGTCGATCAGGATCAACAGGCTGGGGGGTCTCTCTTTTAGCCTGCGGGTCAGGCCGTTTAAGGCGGCGCGGATCTCACGCCAGTGGGAGAAGATCTCCACCAGACCCACCACGGCCAGTTGGCGGGCGGGAAAGAGGATCTCCACCCCCTGGGCCGCGAGGGCTTGGTCCCCTACTCCGAGGAACTTGAGGGTCGGTTCCAGGGCAGTCATGGCCCGCACCAAGCCGGCCCCATGCATGTCGCCCGAGGCCTCGCCGGCCACGATCATGATCTCCCTCATTGCGCGGACCATCCCCTGTTCATGTCAACAGCTCCTGGTGCTCCAGGGCGAAGTTCTTCATCTGCTCAATAATATGCTGGGCCGTCTTCATGGCCCGCCGGCCTTCTAGGCCACCGACCTTGGGCGTCGACCGCTGCCGGACATTGAGGACAAAGGCCCTGAGCTCGGTCTCCAGGGCATCCTTGTCGGCAAAGGAGAAGTGGTGGTTCACCTCCCTGGGCATGCCGTTCGTGTCTCGACCCTCCAGGTGTTCGATCACCCGGATCTCCTTCGTGCCGTAGTCCAGGGAGATATAGGATGTGGGCTGGAAGATCCTGAGCTTCCTGACATTGGTCTTGGAGATGCGGCTGGCCGTGAGGTTGGCGGTGCAGCCGTTTTCGAAGATGATCCTGACATTGGCGATGTCGGTGGTGGTGGTGATCACCGGCATGCCCACGGCGTGGATGTACTTGATCGGTGAAGGGACGATGCTCATGATGATATCGAGGTCATGGATCATCAGGTCGAGGACCACATCCACGTCGGCACCCCGGGGGTTAAAGCTGTGGATGCGCTGGGCCTCGATGAAGATAGGGGTGGTCAGGTACTGTTCCATGGCCAGCACCGCCGGGTTGAACTGTTCGATGTGGCCGACCTGGAGGATGCGGTTACAGAGCTCCGCCTTGGCCACCAGGGCATCGGCCTCGGCCAGGGTGGTGGTCATCGGCTTCTCCAAAAGGATGTCCACCCCAAACTCCAGGCAGGCTTGGGCCACCTCGAAGTGTTGCTTGATGGGCACCCCGATCTCCACGGCGATGCGTGTCCCCAAGTTGGCTATGTC
>CAYSFY010000144.1:0-11739 GCA_964430285.1 uncultured Desulfobulbia bacterium | reverse complement strand
CGGAGTCATCCAGGGCCATCTTGGCCGCAGCCACGGCGTACTGGACAAAATACTCCAGGTGTTTGGCCGTTTTCTTATCGATGAACTCCTCCACCTGAAAATCACGCACCTCGGCCGCAATCCGGACATCCAAGTCCGCGGCATCAAAGCGGGTGATTGGTCCCACGCCGCTTTTGCCAGCGCAGAGGTTGGCCCAGGTGGTCTCTACCCCAATCCCGACAGGGGTCACCAAGCCGACGCCGGTGACCACGACACGTCTCTTCATCACCAGGACTCTCTCCTTACCCCTTAACCGACTGGATATGGTTGATGGCGTCTTGCACCGTAATGATCTTCTCAGCCACCTCATCGGCAATCTCAACCTCGAAGGCCTCTTCCATGGCCATGATCAACTCCACCAGGTCAAGAGAGTCGGCACCCAAGTCATCGACGAAAGAGGCGGCAGGGACCACCTTGTCCTTATCAACGCTCAGTTGCTCGGCAATGATATCAATCAATTTATCCTGCACAGACATAGTCATTCTCCTTAAAATGTTATAGTTTTGCTACCCGTGAACCGTAAACCGTGTACCCTTTACCCTTACATATACATGCCGCCATTGACATGGAGCGTTTGTCCCGTCACATAGGAGGCCCCCTCCGAGACCAGATAGGCCACCGCGGCCGCGACATCGTCGGGGCTACCCAGGCGTGCCTGGGGGATCTCCGCCATGATCTTGGCGGTTACCTCCTCGGCAAGGCCACCGGTCATCTCGGTCTCGATATACCCCGGGGCCACGGCGTTGACCGTGATCCCCCGGGAGGCCAGCTCCCGGGCCACCGACTTGGTCAACCCAATCATTCCAGCCTTGGCGGAGGCATAGTTGACCTGCCCGGCGTTACCGGCATAGCCGATGACCGAGGAGATATTGACGATGCGGCCCCAGCGCTGTTTCATCATCACCCGCGAGACCGCCTTGATGGTGTTGAAGGCGCCCTTAAGGTTGGTGTCGATGACGGCATCCCAGGCCTCCTCCTTCATCTTCATCAGCAGCCCGTCCCGGGTGATGCCGGCGTTGTTGACCAGGATGTCGATGCGTCCTTCATCCTTGGCCACGGCCTGCAGGGCGGTGTCCACCGCTGCGGTATCGGCCACGTCGAACTGGAGGGCGCGGGCCTTGCCGCCGGCGGCCTCAATGCGGGCCACGGTCTCCATGGCCGGCTCCGGCCGCTGGACGTAGTTGACGATCACCTTGGCCCCAAGGGCCGCCAGGCGCAGACTGACTGCCTGACCAATCCCCCGGCCACCGCCGGTCACCACGGCTATCTTACCATCCAAATTCATGCCCATTTCCTTGCTCAATTGCTGGCTCCGGCCTTGCGGTCGCGCACCCTGGCAATCAACTTGGGCACGATCTCAAAGAGATCGCCGACAATGCCATAGGTAGCCACGTCAAAGATCGGGGCGTTGGGGTCCTTGTTGATGGCGATGATGGTATCGGATGAGCGCATGCCCACCAGATGCTGGATCGCCCCGGAGATGCCGCAACAGATATAGATCTTGGGGGCCACGGTCTTACCGGTCTGCCCCACCTGATGGGGATAGGGGATCCAGCCGGCATCCACCGCCGCCCGGGAGGCAGCAACCGCGCCATCCAACAGATCGGCCAGTTCCCGGATCAGGGCGAACCCCTTTTCGTCGTTCAAGCCACGACCACCCGCCACCACCACGGTCGCCTCGCTGAGATTGACCTTGTCTTGGTCGGTGAGGATGGAGCTTAAGACCTCCACCCGCGACGAGAGCCTGAGGCAGGCGGGATCGAGGTGGACAATCTGGCCTACCCGGGCACCGTCCCAGGCCCCCGCCTTCATCACCAAGGGGCGCACCGTGGCCATCTGCGGCCGGGTGTCCGGGCAGACGATGGTGGCCATGATGTTGCCGCCAAAGGCGGGTCTGGTCTGGAGCAGGTTGCCGTCCTCGCTGACCGCGAGATCGGTGCAGTCCGCAGTCAGGCCGGCGCCCAGGGCAGTGGCCACCTTGGGGATAAAGGAGCGGCCAATGGCCGTGGCCCCGGCCAGCACGATCTCGGGCTTGTGCTCGCGGATCAGGTCTTCCAGGATATTGGCGTAGGCCTCATCGGTAAAGTGGGTCAAGGCCGGGTCATCGACCTGATAGACCGTATCCGCCCCGTAGGCAATCAGGGTATCGGCCTGACCGGCAAGATTATGGCCCAAGAGCACGGCGGAGAGTGCCACCCCACGCTGGTCGGCGATCTGGCGGCCCGCGCCCAACAACTCCAGGGCCACCGGGGCGAGGGCGCCATGGCGGTATTCGGCATAGACCCACACCCCGCTGTAGGAGGCCAGATCCACGGTGGCCGTCTGCTCCACGGTTTCGATCTTCAGCGCCCCCACCGCGCAGTTGTCCACACAGGTGCCGCACAGGGTGCACTTGTCATTGACCCGGGCCAGACCATCCTTCACCTGGATGGCACCAAAGGCGCACTGGTCCTCGCAGACCCCGCACCCTATACATTTTTCCGTATCGATGATCAGCATGATTATAACAGGGTATTGAGAATGGCAGCCAACTGGCTCGCCTGTTCGTGGCTTTCACCCTCCAGCATGGTCCGTTGACCACGGAGTTCCGGGGCAAAGACCTTAAAGACCTTGGTGGGCGAGCCGGCAAGGCCCAAGCAGGCGGCATCGGCATTGATGGTCGCGGCATTCAAGCGCAGGATCTCGGCCTTCTTGGCCCGCATCTTCCCCTTCAGAGAGGGGATGCGGGGCTCATTGATCTCCTTGACCACGGTCAACAGGGCTGGTAGCGGCACCCTGAGCTCGTCGTAGCCGTCGTCCATCAGCCGCTGCAAGAGCAAGGCGCCATCCTTGAAACCGTGGATCTTGCGGGCATAGGAGGCGTAGGCCAGGTCCAGACGGTGGGCAAGGCCCGGGCCGACCTGGGCGGTATCGCCGTCAATGGCCTGCTTGCCGCAGAGGACCAGGTCACAGCCGCCAATGGCGGTGATGGCCATGGCCAGGGTGTAGGTGGTGGCCCAGGTGTCGGAACCGGCAAAGGCGCGGTCCGAAACCAGTACCGCCTCATCGGCGCCGCAGGCAATGGCCTCGCGCAGCATCTCCTCGGCCTGGGGAGGCCCCATGCTCAGGGCCACCACGGTGCCGCCATACTGCTCCTTCAACCGCACCCCCTCTTCCAGGGCGTGACGATCATAGGGGTTCATGATGCTCTCCACCCCTTCCCGGCTCAGGGTGTTGGTCTTGGGGTCCAGCCGGACATTCTTGGCGTCCGGTACCTGTTTCAGGCAACAGACGATCTTCATGCGGTATATTCCTTGTTCAAGGCCTGACCCACCACATTGCGCTGGATCTGGTTGGTCCCTTCGTAGATCTGCAGGATCTTGGCGTCACGCATCATCTTCTCCACCGGGTAGTCGCGCATGTAGCCGTAACCGCCCAGGACCTGGACCGCGTCCACGGTCACCTTCATGGCCACGTCGGTGGCAAAGACCTTGCACATGGAGGAGGCCTTGGACATGTCGTTGGGGTGGGCATCGATGTGCTTGGCCGCCTGGTAGACCAGGGCGCGGGCCGCCTCGGTCTGGATGGCCATGTCGGCCAACAGGTGCTGCACCGCCTGGAAGGCGATGATCGGCTTGCCGAACTGCACCCGCTGCTTGGCGTAGACCGCTGCCTCGTCCAAAGCGGCCTGGGCCAAGCCGACCCCGAGGATGGCGATCCCGGGCCGAGACTTGTCCAGGGTCTTCATCACGGTGATGAAGCCGGAGCCCGGACGGCCGATCATGCGGTCCTTGGGGATGCGACAATTCGTAAAGATCAACTCGCGGGTGGAGGAGGCGCGGATGCCGAGCTTCTTCTCTTTCTGGCCGTAGGCGAAACCGGGGTCGGTATCCTCCACCACAAACATCGAGGCCCCACGCGGTCCCTTGCTGCGGTCGGTGATGGCGATCACCGAGTAGTAGTTGGCCTCGCCGCCGTTGGTGATCCACTGTTTGGTGCCGTTCAGCACCCAGTGGTCGCCATCGAGCACGGCCGTGGTCTGGATCCCGGAGGCATCGCTGCCGGCATTGGGCTCGGTCAGGGCAAAGGCCGCCATCTTCGCGCCACTGGCAATACTGGGCAGGTACCGCTGCTTCATCTCCTCACTACCGGAGATGATGATGGGATAGGCCCCCAGGGCATTGGCCGCGAAACTGGTGGCGATGCCGACACAACCGCGGGCAAACTGCTCCAAGGCGAGTACGATATCAAAACTGCCGCCGCCGTAACCGCCATACTCCTCGCTTATATAGAGGCCCGCCAAATCTGCTTGGGCAATGGCGCGGATGATGTCGGTGGGAAACTCCTCTCTTTCGTCAAGTTCCGCCCGACAGGGAATGATCTTTTCATCGGTGATCTGACGCGCCACATCAACGATCATCTGCTGTTCTTCAGTCAAAAAATAATCCATGGTGTCCCCTGATCAAAAAATACTAACGGGTGCGACAAACGCACCTACCAGCGAATAATAAAAGCGCCCCAAGTAAACCCGCCGCCAAAGGCACAGCAAAGGAGCAGATCGCCCGGGTGCAGCAGCCCCTGGCGGTTGGCCTCGTCCAGGGCAATGGCTATACTGGCAGCCGATGTATTACCATATTTGTCTATATTAACATAGATTTTTTCTGCCGGCACACCCAGCCGTTCGGTCAGGCTGTTGATGATGCGGATATTGGCCTGATGGGGGATGCACAGGGCGATCTCGTGCGCTGCCAGACCGGCCATGGCCAGGACCTGCTCCACGGCCCCGGCCATGGCCCGTACCGCATAGCGAAAGACGTCACGGCCGGCCATGGAGATAAACGAGCCTTGATTGTGTGCGTTCATGAGGGCCGGGTTCATCCCCCGGGCCGAGCCCATGCTCAACAGCTCAAAGAGCCGGCCATCGGAAAACATCTTACTGGCCACCATCCCCGAGCCCTCGCCAGCCCCGGTGACCAGACAGGCCCCAGCCCCGTCGCCAAAGAGGACGCAGGTATCGCGGTCCTGCCAGTTGACCCGGGAGGACATGGTCTCGGCACCGATGACCATAATCTTTAAGGAGGGATTGCGTTTGAGGTAGGCATCGGCCATATCGAGGCCATAGAGGAAACCGGAACAGGCTGCGTTCAGATCCAAGGCAAAGGCGTTGACCGCCCCGATCTCCTTCTGCACCAGGCAGGCACAGGAGGGCATGGTCATCTCGGAGGTGATGGTGCCCACCAGGATGATATCGATATCGGCAGGGGTCAGTCCCGCCATGGCCAGGGCCTCCCGGGCCGCCCCGGCGGCGAGCCGCGAGGTCTCTTCGCCCGGGCCGGCGATGCGGCGGGTCTTGATCCCGGTTCGGGTGGCTATCCACTCGTCGGAGGTGTCAACCATCCCCTCCAGCTCTAGGTTGGTCATCACCCGTTGCGGCAGACAGGAGCCGGTACCAAGGACAAAGGAGTTTTTCATGCGATCATCTCCCCTCTCCCCTGCTCGTGGACCAAGGTCACGGGGTCGGGAGCGGCTAGCATATCGAGGATGCGGTCGTTCATCTTGTTCTGCACCAGTTCGCCAGCCACCCTGATCGCGTTTTTGATGGCATGGGCATTGGAACGGCCATGGCAGATGATGCCGGTGCCGTTCAACCCCAGCAGGGGGCCGCCGCCGTACTCGGCGTAATCGGTGCGCTTTTTGATATTGGCGTAGGCGGTTTTGGTCAACAGATAGCCGACCTTGGACTTCAAATTTTTGGTCAACTCCTCCCTGAGCATGGCCACCAGGGCCTCGGCCAACCCCTCGCTCAGTTTGAGACAGACATTACCGACAAAACCGTCGCAGACCATGACATCCACATCCCCGTGGAAGATGTCGCGGCCTTCGACGTTACCGGTATAGTTCAAGGTGCTGTGGGAGAGGATCTCATGGGTGCCCTTGACCAGGGCATTGCCCTTGCCCCCCTCCTCGCCGATACTGAGCAGCCCCACCCTGGGGTTGTCGATGCCGAACAGGGCCTTGGAAAAGGCAGTGGCCATCACCGCGAACTGATAGAGGTGTTGCGGCCGGCAGTCGACATTGGCACCGACATCCATGACCACCAGGGGCCGCTTCAGGGTCGGGAAGATGCCGGCGATGCCGGGCCGGGCAATGCCGGGCAGGCGACCGACCTCTTTCACCGCCGCCGCCATGGTCGCCCCGGAGTTACCGGCGCTGACCACGGCATCGACCTTCTGTTGCTGGAGGAGTTTGAAGGCGACTAGAATGGAGGAGTCCTTTTTCTTGCGCACCCCATCCATGGGCGACTCGCCCATGCCCACCACCTCCGTGGTATGGACAATGGTGATCTTTGACCTGCACGACCCATCTCCCTTGGCGTTACCGCCAGCGGACGCGGACTGATTCAGGGTCTTGGCATGCTGCCCCAAGGTGCGCTCAAGCAGCTCCCGATCACCCAGGAGGACGACCTGATGGCCATACTCACAGACGGCCTGCACCGCCCCCTCGACCAGTTGCTCGGGACCGTGATCACCCCCCATGGCGTCCAGGGCTACACGCACGTCTCCTGCCGGCGACGAACCACTGCGCCCGTCGCTCCAATCACCAGGTGAGGCCTTCACTGCCAAAACCGCATCGCACAGGTCGACGTCATCCTGTCTGTCGTCATCACTTTCGGGTTACGCAGCCGATGCATCCTCAAACTTCACGACCGTGCGGCCATGATAGGAGCCACACCCGCCGCAGAGACGATGAGGTTGCTTCGGTTCGCCACAATCCGGGCACTTGGAAACATTGGGGGGGGTCAAAAAGTCGTGGGCACGTCTGGTCCGGGTACGGCTATGGGAGTGTCTTCGCTTGGGTAATGCCATGGTCTTGCCTCGTTATGGTTATGGGAACTGCTGGTAACTACTTCAGATCAATTAACTATTTTGATAGTTGATACAGGGTGCGGTGGGCAGTGCCCACCCTACGGTCTTATTTCACTTTTAACCGCGCCAAGATCTGAAACGGTGACTCACGTTCCAGCCCTTGGCAGTTGCATGCCGCTTTGTTCAAATTCAGGCCACAGGTGGGGCACAACCCCAGACATCCCTCGGCGCACAGCCTTTTAGCAGGTACCGACAGGATCACCTGCTGCTCCAGCACGGCCTCGATGTCGATGGCGGGTTCGGAGAGGGTCACCACATCCATCTCATCCTCCGGACACTCATGTTCTTCCGTTAACCAGTAAGGGTCATTGGGGGGCAGATACTCGAAGGCAATCCGGAAACGCAGATCCTCCCCTGTCTCATAGGGCTCCAGGCAACGATCGCACGCAAAGCGGCTGGTGAAGCGCAGGGTGCCATCCAGCAGGACCTGCTGCTGGCGGCGGGTGAGAAACAACTCCCCCTGCACCGGCCCGACCCTGACCCAGTCCCCTTCCGGAAACCAAGAGGCATCAGCGACCTTCACCGTTACCCCGGACTCCGGGACCTCATCAAAGAGTATCTTCATGGCCCATTGATCCCGTCTTCGTTGATGCCTGCGCTTGGACGCGAAATTTCCGAACCATCGGCCAAGCAATAGCGATACAACCGATTCGGAAGAACAGAGGAATATAAGAAATTATGCCCCGATGTCAAGCATTTTAAGCGAGGGAGGCATATTGCCGGAGACCTTGGCCGCGGTCGGGGTGGCCAGGGCCAAGGCGCTCATTGCGAATGATCCATGCGCACTCGACACTTACTCTTTTTCAAAAAAGTGTGTATATTACTCACTCTGAAGAGATGCCAAGCCCTCCATCACTCACCACCTAAAAAAAAACACCCCTATGCATCGCACCCACCTCCCCGCCCTGCGCCGCGGGATTCAAGGCGGCTTCGCCCTCTTCTGCCTGTTCGGCGGCCTGCAATTCTACCGTTTCCATCAGTGGGCCATGGACCGCTCACCGACCTTTGTCCCCAGGCCGCCCATGGTGGAGGGATTCCTGCCGATCAGCGCCCTGGTCTCCTTAAAACGGCTGATCCTGACCGGTCAGTACGACCCGGTGCACCCGGCGGGCTTGACCATCTTCCTCGCGGCCCTGGCCCTTGGCCTGCTGCTGAGAAAGGGGTTTTGCGGCTGGATCTGCCCGGTGGGCCTGGCCTCCAATCTGGCCGAGAACACCGGCCGCCATTTCCGGGTGCTCATGCACCCGCCCCAGTGGCTTGACCTGCCGCTGTTGGCGATCAAGTACCTGCTGCTCACCTTCTTTGCCTACCTGATCCTGCTGAAGATGGACCTCCAGGCCATTGAGGCCTTCCTGCGCTCCTCCTACAACATGATCGTGGACATCAAGATGCTCTATTTTTTCCTAAGCCCCACCCCCTTGGCCGGCGGCATCCTGCTTACCATCATCATCCTCTCCTTCTTCGTCAAGAACCCCTGGTGCCGTTACCTCTGTCCCTACGGCGCCCTTTTGGGCCTCTTGGCCCTGGCGAGCCCCTTCCAGGTCAAGCGGGAGCAAAAGAGCTGCATCCAGTGTAAAAAGTGCTCTAAGGTCTGCCCGGCGGCCATCCCGGTCCCCGCCAAAGGGACCATGCGCAGCCCCGAGTGTATCGGTTGCCTGGAGTGCGTGGCGGCCTGTCCGGTGGAGGGGTGCCTTGAGACCACCATCTACCAAAAGCGTCCCCACCCCTTGCTGCTGCCGGCCCTGATCCTCTCCCTCTTCTTCAGCTGCTGGCTGACGGCCCGGGTCACAGGGCATTGGCACAACCAGCTGCCGGTGGAGGTAGTCAAAAAATTCTATAGCAGAGGCCTGGAGATCTCCCATCCCCGCTGATCCATGGGAAAGTCGGGGAGCAAGGTCGGACCGCGCGGGTCCATCTCTTTCATCACCTCAAACGCACGAACTAACTCGTATGGGAAAAATTCTAAAAATCGGTTGGATTCTGACCAGGGAAGGGGTGATCACCCGGGAGCAGCTGGAAAACATCCTGGCGGTGCAAGAAAAACACCCTGACCGCAGCATCGGCGAGATTGCCGCTGACCTCTTCGCCATTCCGGAAGATGAGATTGAGTCGGTCTTTGCCGATCACCTCCTGGCCCCGGTGGTCCAGGAGTGGTTTTACAGCGAACTCACCGACAAACTGCCCGGCCTGGCCGTGGAGACCATCGTCTCCGGCATTGAGGTCCAGATCACGAGCTTCACCCGCAGCACCATCATCCGCAAGGAGTTTGTCAAGGGGGGCAGTAAGAAGCTGTTTCGGGGGGTAGCGGAGAAGAAATACCTCTTCAAGATCCACTGCGTGGTCGACTCGGTGACTATCCGCCCCGTCAAGGGACCGGAGATCGTCTTCCATGGTCTGGCCGTGGAGTATGACGCCCAGAACCAACGGCTCAAGGTCGACCACACCTCCGTGATCCTGGAGGCCAAGATCAAGATCCTCCAGCAGCTCAAGGGGGTGAAGGGGTAAGGGTGAATGACGAATTAGGAATTAGGAATGACGAATTATCGGGGAGGGGCGGTGCGGTGGTGGCCAGCATCTGACTCTTTTTTGGGCCAACAGCCTACAGTCTATAGCCTAAACAACCTACCCTGTTACGGTGCGACTACGGTGGCCAGGATCTCCAGGGCGGTATCGAGACCGATCCCCGCCACCCGGAACCGCTTCTGGCGGCTCTGCTGACCACTGACCAGGGAGACCGCCGCTTTCGGCACCCTAAAGAGCTTGGCCAGGATAGCGATGATCAGCTCATTGGCCTTGCCATCCACCGGCGGGGCCGTGATCCTAAGCTTGAGCGCACCGCCGTGGATGCCGCAAAAGCCATTCTTGGCGGCACGGGGTTGGACATGGATGCGCACCAAGACCCCGTGGTCCCGATCCGCCTCCAGACAACCCGTGTCGATCAAGAGCGCCCTGTCCATCACCACCTCGCGGTCTATCGCCTTTTCCGCCTGCTCTCCTGATCCAGGGGGTCGTCCAAGGTGAACATGATGTCGTCATCCATATCCGGGATGGTGACGCTGGGCTCTTCCTCCTCCAGGTCCAAACCGCTCACCGCGGGACCCGCGAACCGCTCGTCATGACGATCGTCATCCTCTTCCTCCTCGGCTTGCAGGTCCGCCTCGGCCTGGGCCAGCCACGTATCATCCTCGCCCACCGTGATCTTCTCGTAGAGGGGGGTCTCCTCGGGTTCCGCTATCGCCCTTTTCGGCGCGGGCTTCGCCTTTTTCACCTCCACGGGCGGCGGTTCAGGGGCGGGGCGTACCCCTTCAGGGGCAAGCCCTCGTGGGTCCGCAAGTTGATCCAGATAGCCATGGAGCACATTGCGCAGATCTGCCATCAATCTGGCCTCCACCCCGCTCAGTTGATCGACCCTGGCCTCCAGGGCGGCAATCTCCCGGTTGGCCTCGTCCTTCAGCTGGGTCACCTCGGCATTGGCCTGCATCAGCAGGCGGTTGGCCTCGCTGCGGCTCTTCTTCTTCATCTCGTCCACCACCTTCTGGGCCGAGAGGATGGCATTTTTAAACGAGGACTCGTCCTGCTTGAAGACCACCAGATCCTGACTCATGGTCTCGATCTTGGCCTTTAAGGTCCGGTTCTCCTCAATGAGCATCAACAGATTCTCAGCCACCTGCTCCAGGAAGCTATCGACCTCCTCCACGTCAAAACCACGGAAACGCACATGAAACTGCTTTGACTGAATGTCTTCCGGCATCAATGTCATGACCAACACTCCTCACAAGAAAGGGTAAAGGAACTGCTCAAGGGGTAACGGTTAACGGGTAGCGAAACAGTCCCTGGTGAACCGGCGAACAGGCATTCTGGTGCTTGATCTCCGCTCATCCGAGTCCCACGGCCATGCGCTTTAAGGTCGGCACCAGAAAACTCTGCAAAAAGATGATGGCCATGATCAACACCATGGGCGACAGATCAAAGCCGCCCGCCACCACCGGCAAGGCCCGTCTGATCCGGTAGAGCAGCGGCTCGGTGACCTCATGGATGAACCTGACGATGGGGTTATAGGGATCGGCATTGACCCAGGAGATGATCGCGCGGCCAATAATAATCCACATATAGGCGGAGAGAACGAAATCAATCAGGGTGGCCAGGGCATTCAAAAAATTACTGATGATGAACATAGGGGGCGGTTACGGGGATAAAGGTTAACGGGTTGTGGTTGCCGTGCTCGCGCCAGGGATCACGGGGTGGGAAAGCGGGTGATGATCTGCTCCGCCATGGTCCGCACCGCCTTACTGGCCTTGGCCTCCGGCGTGGTCAAGAAAAACGGTTTCTGCGCCCGGATGGCCTTGACCACCGCGGGATCGGCGGGCAAAATCCCCAAGAGTTCGGGCTCGATGCGCAAGAAATTTTTCAGCACCGCGGCCATGCTGTTAAAGACCTCGAACCCCTCCTTGCGGGTCTTGACATTATTGACCACCAGAGAGAACTCCCGCCTGCCGAACTGGGCGGCCATGACCTTGATCAGGGCATAGGCATCGGTCATGGAGGTGGGGTCCGGGGAGAGGATGACCACGCTATGCAAGGCCCAACGGTTGAACCAGAGGACCGACTCGCCAATGCCGGCGGCGCAATCGATCAGCACATAATCGAAAGCGCCCATGATCTCTTCCAGGGCGTTGGTCAGAAAGGCCTGCTCCTCCTCGGAGAGGCTTGCCATCTCCGGCACCCCGGAACTGGCGGGCAGGACATGAAAACCCGGCGCGATCTCAACCAGGATGCCGTCCAAGGGGGCGCCCTC
>CAYSFY010000143.1:3913-11751 GCA_964430285.1 uncultured Desulfobulbia bacterium | reverse complement strand
TGGATAATCGCGCGCCAGAATAGACTCGAACGACAGCCTCCCCATCCCGGGGATAGATGCTGATGCCGAGGCTACAGGTGACGATGAGTTCATGCTCCAGGATGCGGAAGGGCTGGGCAATCGCCTCCAGGAGCTTGGTGGCGAGGGGGGTGATGTTGTCGGCGATGGCGGGTTGGGAGATGACGATCACAAACTCGTCCGCCCCCTGGCGGGCCACGGTGTCCCCCGCGCGGACGGCGGCGGTCAACCGTTCGGCCACCAGCTTCAGGAGTTGGTCACCGATGTCGTGGCCCAAGGTGTCGTTGATGAGCTTGAAGTTGTCCACATCGGCCAGCAGCACCGCCACCTCCTGGTGGTTGCGGTGGGCCAGCAGCAAGGCCTGGCGGATGCGGTCGGTCAACAGGTTGCGGTTGGGGAGGGTGGTCAGGCCGTCGTGATTGGTTTGATACTCCAGCTGCTCTTCGTAGCGTTTGCGCTCGGTGGCGTCTTCCACGGTCTCAATAACGGCGAGCAAGCTCCCATCCGCGCCGCGGACCGGGGCGGCATGGCAACAGAGGTAGCGGTCCCTGCCGTTTAGGTCCAGGTACCACGCCTCGGCCCGGAGTCCATCCGGGATAACGGCGGAGCGGGCAAAGACCTCGTAGTGCCGCGGGCTCTCCTCGTGGACGCCATCAATCACGATATCCGCCAGCACCGGTCGCGGCTCGGCATGGAAGGCCCGCCAGGCCCCGTCCGTGCCCAGCATGGTGTCGGCGGTGATGCCGGTGAGCTCCGCGCAGGCCCGATTCCAGATGAGGAGCCGATGCTCCGCATTGATGACAAAGGTGGGGACCGCGTGGTTCTCCAACAGATTCCCGGCCAAGGCCCTCTGCTCTTCTGCCTGGGTTTCGGCCTGTTTGCGTCCCGAGATGTCGTCGATGATGGCGATGGAGGTCGAGCGGCCATCCAGAAGGAGCTTGGTGACGGAGATATCCATGGGGATGCAGCTCCCATCCTTGCGGCAACCGATACCCTCATAACCCAAGCGGCAGACCGAATCCCGGGGGGGTGGCTCGTTGTCGGCCGTGGCGAGGTCGGGCCCCGGCCGCAACCCCGGGATGAGGGTGCCGATCGGTTGGCCGATGATCTCCGCGGCGGGATAAGCAAACATCTTCACCGCCGCCTGATTGAGCGATTCGATGCGGCCGTGGTCATCGAAGTTGATCACGGCATCCACGATATGTTCGACCACGGCCTGGGTCCGGGAGATCTCGTTGATGGCGGCATGGCGCAATGGCTTCGCCACCAACATCCAGATGAAAGGGGCGCTGACGATCGCCAACAGCAGGGCGTCGGCCAGGTCTTGCAGGGTATCGTTGGTGGTGGCCGGCATCACCAGCGGCAGGAAGGTCATGATGATGGTCTCCACCGTAGCGATGATCAGCAGCAGGGTGAGAACGATACGCAGAGGGGAGGGGAGTGGCTGTTGCTTGCCGTCGTGGGGGCGGGTCATGGTCTTTGCCTCTAGGGGATGGGGATGGGGCCTGTCGTGATGGAGGATTCTGGTTCTGTGAACCATCCGCGGACGGAGTGCGCCCTCAAGGCGTCAATCCGCCCGGTCAAACGTGTTGACTGATGCCAGCAGCTCCCTGCCGACCTGGGAGAGGCGTTCGGCGCTCATATTGACGCTGGAGGCCGTTTCCTTCACTTCCGCCACATGGCGGTTGACGTTGCCGACCCCATCGGCAATCAGCCTGGTGGTCTCGGCCGCCTGGATAAAACCGGTGGTCATCCCTGCCGTTTGCCTGGCGGCCTGCACCACATTTTCGGCAATATCGCGGCTGACCACGCTCTGCTCTTCCACCGCGGCGGCAATGCTGCCGACAATCTCCCGGACCTTGGCGATGCTGCCATTGATCTTGTTGATCTCGACGATGGTCAGTCCGGTCGAACTGTGCATGGCCTCGATCTTGGCTTTGATGTCGATGGTGGCATCATTGGTCTGTTTGGCCAGGTCCTTGACCTCGCTGGCCACCACCGCAAACCCCTTGCCGGCATCGCCGGCCCGGGCCGCCTCGATGGTGGCATTCAAGGCCAGCAGCTTGGTCTGTTCAGCGATCTCGACGATGGTCTCAATGACCGTGGTGATCTCCTCGTTGGTCCGGTTCAGGGCATCGACCCGCAGGGAGGCATTTTCGGCGCAGTGCACCGCCTCATCGGTGATCGCCCGGCCCTGTTCGGCATTTTTGGCGATTTCACCGATGGTGGTGGTCATCTCCTCAATAGCTGCGGCAACGGAGGCAATATTGGCCTGCGACTGCTCGGCGGTCTGGGAAACGGAACCCATGGTGGCCGACATCTGCTCGGTGGCGGCGGCGCCGCTGCTGGATTCCGCGGCAATTTGCGTTGCTTGCTGGTCCATTTCCTCCGCCATGCGGGCCAGTTCCGCCACGGCGCCCTGGACCTTTTCCGCATTGGTCTTGACCGATTGCTGCACCTGCCGTTGGTCGGCGAGGCTCTGCTCCTGCCGCTGCATGGAGTGTTGCAACTCCCGGCTCATCTCCGTAAGGGAGTGGGCCAGCTGACCGACCTCGTCCTGGGAGGTGATCGTCAGGTGGGCCTCAAAGTTGCCGCTGCCGATCTGCTTGGCTATGCGGGCGCAGGCCACCAGCGGCTCACTGATCCTGCCGGCCACCACCCATAATATGAGGATGGCGATGGCCGAGACCAGCAAGCCGACCAGGGCGATGTTGAGCAGCATGCGCCGGATCTGTGCATCCACGGCCTTGACCTTGGCCTGGACCGCCGCCTCGATGGCATCGATGTAGACCCCCGTGCCAATCACCCAGTGCAGGGGTGCGTAGAGGCGCACATAGGAGAGCTTGGGCTGCTCGGCGGTCAGGCCCTCCTTGGTCGGCTTGGGCCACAGATAATCGACAAGCCCCTCGCCGGCTTTCCGGCAGACCTCCACATAGGCGACAAACAGGTTCTTTCCCTCCCCCAAGGCGCAATTGTATTTTGCATCGTCCATCACCGTGCCGTCCAGGGCCGGCACGGTGGGGTGCATGACCATTCTCGGGTAGGGGGTGCCCATGTCATTGATCCAGAAATAACCGGTGCCGTTATCATAGCGCATCTTTTTGAGGTCCTGCTTGGTCTTGGCAATGGCGTCGGTCAGGGCATCGTCGATGTAGATGCCGGTGCCGATGATCCAGTTCCATTCCGGGATCAGCCGCACGTAGGAGAGTTTCGGCTGATCGGCGGTCAGGCCCTCCTTGGTCGGTTTAGGCCACAGATAATTGACAAACCCCTCGCCATTTTGCCGGCAGACCTCCACAAAGGCGATAAACAGGTTTTTTCCGGTGCCCAGGGCGCAGTTGTATTTCGGGTCGTCCAGCACCGTGCCATCCAGGGCCGGCACGGTGGGGTGCATGACCATCCTCGGGAAGGGTGTCCCCGTGTCATTGATCCACAGGTAACCGGTGCCGTGGTCGTAGCGGAGTTTCTTGACATCCGCCATGGCCCGTTGCTGGGCCTCGGCCGTGGTCATGGTGCCGTTTTGTTCGGCCTTGATGGAGTCCGCCACCAGCGTGGTGGCCACATCGACGATGGACTTGAGCTGCTGGCCATAGCGCTCCCGCAGATACCCCGTGTCCTGGGAGAGCCTGTAGTTGGAGTCAACGGTCTCATAGGCAATGTCGACATAGTTCTTCAGATTGGCCTTCACCTGTTCGGTCTCGGCGAGACGAAAGGCGTCGATCTCGCGCATGGCGTTTTTTTTCATGGAAAAGGCGCTGAACAGGGAGATGACCATGACCGTGGTCAGCAGGGTAGCCATGAAGGCAATGACAATCTTCCAACGGATCTTAAAGTTTTCCAACATAACTCCCTCCCTGCGGTTTTGATCACGGATGCGGGCGCTGAGGACAGCGAGAGTGGAGCGATCCCTCTACCCATCCGCTGTAAAAAAAAGTTCAATTTGAACAACTTTAACACACCTTGACCGCGCAAATTCAAACAATATTTGTCGCTTTCGCAAAAACAGCTCAATCGACGCCGGCTCACCGTGTAACTTGTTGATAGTACGTAGGCGGATAGCGAGTTTTAGACTTTTTGCAACTCCCTTATATTCGGCATCGTTCCCACGCAGGAGCGTGGAAACGATATGAATTGCGCCCCACGACTTTGACGGGACCCTGGAGTGTTTGCGCTTAGGCGTTGACAGGGGCGGCACCAGGCCATACCTTGAGACGAGCAAGGAAAGCTCTTGATGCCAAGCCCTAACCGAGGACGGATGATGCAAGTCAATCACGAACGAATAGCCGAACACCTGGTCAAGGAGGAGCCGTTTTATCTGGTCCAGGGCCAGGAGATGGAGATTGCCAAGGCCGCCTACCACAACCGCATCCCCATGTTGCTCAAGGGGCCCACCGGTTGCGGCAAGACCCGGTTCATGCGCCGCCTGGCCTGGGAGTTGAAACGGCCGTTGATCACGGTCTCCTGCCACGATGACCTCTCCACCAGTGACCTGGTGGGCCGCTATCTCCTCAAGGGGGGGGAGGCGGTGTGGATGGACGGGCCGCTGACCACGGCGGTCAGGGCCGGGGCCATCTGCTATCTGGATGAGATCGTCGAGGCCAGGAAGGACACCATGGTGGTGATCCACCCCCTGGCCGATGACCGCAGGGAGTTGCCCATCGAGAAGCTGGGCGAGCTGCTGATCGCCCCACCCGAGTTCGCCCTGGCGGTCTCTTACAACCCAGGCTACCAGAGCGTGCTCAAGGACTTGAAGCAGTCCACCCGTCAGCGGTTTTTGGCCATGGAGTTCTTCTACCCGCCGCCGGAGCTGGAAGCCCGGATCGTCCAGACCGAGGCCGGGGTCTCTCGCCAAATCGCCGACTCCCTGGTGCGCTTGGCCGCCATGACCCGGGAGCTGAAGGACGCCGGTCTGCCGGAGGGGGCCAGCACCCGACTCTTGATCCACGCCGCCCTGTTGATCAAGAGCGGCGTGGCACCCCGCCAGGCCTGCCGGGCCGCGGTCACCGAGGCCTTGACCGATGACCATGAGCTGGGGGCCTCCATCGCCGACATGGTGTCGGCCATCTTTTAAGGGTAGGAACACTCCTCGGAGTCTGCATTGATCACCGGTAGGGTGGGCAAACGCCTCACCTGCCCACCGGATGCTGGTGCGGCTCGCGAGAAAAGGAACTTACCTCGCTGTGCACCTGAAGCCGGTGGGCAAGGTGAATCATTGTGCCACCCTACCCATTCGTGGTGGCTCGTTGGCATGGCTGATGATTGAGGTCCAAAATGACCTCGCCTCCATTCGCCCCTATAACCTTCTCCCTGGGCCTTTTTCCTCCATGACCCTAGCCCGCATCAACAAACAACTGGCCGTGCTGCTGCAAGACGCGGTGGCGGAGTGGGAGCGGGAGGAGTTGGCCGAGAAGCTGGCCGCCCTCTCCCCCGAGCTCCGGCGTCAGGCCTTGAAGCATCTGCCGGTAATCTGGCCGGTGAGTTACGCCCTCTATTACGCCTTTGTCGATCAGCTGGCCCGGGCCGCCACCTGCCTCCATCCCAGCCAGATCTCGCCATGGGTCAACGCCACCCTGGATTGCTACGAGGCCGATGGCCTCCGTGCCGCCCAGCTCTATCTGGAGGAGGTGGAGGCCAATTTTCTCTGCCAGATCCGCGGCGAGGTCGGGGTCAGGCTGGCCCAGGTCGAGCACCGCCTCCTCCCCTATGCCCGGGGCATCCTGGGCCGGGAACTCAGAGTGGCCGCCGCCGAGACAGCAAGCTTTGACACCGACACCCTCGCCCTCGCCCCGGAGATCAATCTCTTCCCCAACCAGGCCCAGAACTTCCTGCTCTATAAATTCACCACCACCTTTCTCTTGGCCTTGGACCGCCTGGGGAGCTTCCGCGCCCAGGAGGTGGACGGCGAGGGGCACCCCCAGCCCTTGGCCCGGTTCATCGGCGGCTTTGCCGACCCGAGGTTCGCCACCGACCTCTTCTATGTGGCCGAGGCGATTCGCATCCTGGCCCGTTTCCAGCATGACTTCCCCGGCTTGATGGGGGACTTTGCCGAGATCTGTCCGGCCCTCATCGAGCAGACCCCGGCCTCTCGCCAGGGCCATGACCAGACAGCCTTTGTCGCCACCCTGCGCCGCTGGCTGCTCCATCACTTTGCCGGTCCCCTTGCCATGGCCGGCGCCCCCTTGCCCCAGGAGTTGCAAGAGCGCCTCGTGGCCCATGGCAGTGGCCTAACCGATGCCAGGGCCACTCTTGCCCTGACCCGTGTCCTCTACCGGTATGGGGAGACCCTGCCCGGTCCCTATCTGGCCGGGGCGGACCTCCCCTTCATGGGGGAGCTCAAGATTGCCGAGGCCGTCACGGCCATGGATCACCGCCGCGAGGAGCGGGAGGAGAAGCTGGTGAAGGCCTTGAACCGGATGATGAACGACCAGGCCAAGCCCCAGGGGGATGAGGAGGGGGATGGGGGTGAGGAGCGCTCCGGCCAAGGCCGGCAGCCGCTGAGCGAGGATGAGGGGTCCATGCTCCTGGGCCAGGCCGGGCGGCAGCTGGATGCGGCGGAGCTGGAAAAACAGCTGGCGCAAGGGGTGCTGCGCATCGGCGGTATGGAGTTTGAGTTGACCGAGGAGTTGCAGGCCCTGCTCAGGGAGATGGCGCAGGAGGAGGGGCTGCTCCCGGCCCAGGCCATGGTCAGCGCCCTGGGCCGTTCCGGGGGCGGTCTTGGCCAGGAGGTCAGCGGCTTGGACGATGATGACGGTGCCCGGGCGGCCCCGGGGCCTCTCACCTATGACGAGTGGGATTTTCGGCGGGCCGGCTTCCGCAAGCAGTGGTGTCAGGTGCAGGTCAAGGAGATTTCGCCGGTGGCCGGCACCTTTGTCGCCACCACCCTGGACAAGTATCGGGGGTTGTTGCTCTCCCTGCGTCGTCAGTTCGAGATGATGAGCGTGCAGGAGACCTTTGTCCGGCGGCAGCGGGATGGCGACGAGATCGACCTGGATGCGGTCATCGAGGCCCTCTCCGATGCCCGGATCGCCTGTTCATCCGCTTGCAGCGCAACGACCGCCAGATCGCCACCCTCTTCCTGCTGGATATGTCCTCCTCCACCGAGGGGTGGGTGAGCACCGCCCTGAAGGAGTCCCTGATCCTGATGAGCGAGGCCTTGAGCGCCCTGGGCGACCGTTACGCCATCTACGGTTTCTCCGGCATGCGGCGTCTTAGGAGCGAGATCTTCACGGTGAAGGAGTTCGACGAGCCCTATGACGCCACCATCAAGGGCAGGATCGCCGCCATCACCCCCAAGGAGTACACCAGGATGGGGCCTGCCATCCGCCACGCCACAGCGCTCCTGGCCGCCACCGAGGCCCGGGTGCGGATGTTGATCACCCTCTCCGACGGCAAGCCCGAGGACTACGACGGTTACAAGGGGGCCTACGCCATTGAGGATACCCGCCACGCCCTGATCGAGGCCAAGACGAGGGGCATCCACCCCTTCTGCATCACCGTGGACAAGGAGGCCCACGCCTACATGGCCCACATGTACGGCGAGGTCAACTACATCTGCATCGATCAGGTCGGCAAACTCCCCCGGCGCATGCCGGAGATCTACCGTCATCTCACCACCTAACTCCCCAAACCGTCCTTCATCAAGGTAGGAGGCTACTCTCTTTCGCCCAGCCGTTCGATGGCGCGCAGGTGCCCCCGCGCCTCGTCCGCCAACTCCCGGGTCTTGGCCAGGTCCAGGGCCGCCAGGAAATAGTGGTAGGCACTGGTCCGGCAGCGGGGTTTATGGAGCAAGGCCTTGCCGGCCCCGAGCAGGGCCCGGTCCA
>CAYSFY010000143.1:0-3896 GCA_964430285.1 uncultured Desulfobulbia bacterium | reverse complement strand
GTTCGGCGATAAAGCGGCGATAGACAGCAAGTGCTCGGTCGTACTCCCCGCTAGCCAGCAGTGACTCCCCCACCGCCACCACCTCCCGGTCCCCCACCCGTAAACGCGCGGCCTTGCTCCCCAGGGTCTCGTACAGCAGGGCCGCCATGGGGTGGTCATTCTCCTCACGATGACGGGCCATGCGGCTGGCGATCTCCTTTTCCCCCATGCCGTTGCCGGCCAACCCCGCGGCCTGGTTGTAGGTCTGTCGGGAGCGCTGTTGGTGCAGGAAGCCGGGCCAGCGATCCATGGTCCATGCCACCCCCATGCCCGCCAGAAAGCCGCCGATGTGGGCGCCGTGGGCCACGCCGGTGCCACCTCCGGGGGTGAGCAGGAAGGGGAGCAGATTGTCCACCAGTAGGAAAAAGCCGAGGACCAGGCGGGCCGGAATGAGAAAGGTGTTCATGATAAAGGGGAACAGGAAGATAAACACCTTGACCTGATTGCGGGGGAACCAGAGAAAATAGCAGCCGATCACCCCGGAGATGGCCCCCGAGGCCCCCACCAACGGCAGCGACGAGTTGGGGGCAAAGGCGGCGAAGAACAGGACCGAGGCCACCCCGGTGGCCAGGTAGACCACGAGATAGGCACCTTGGCCCAGGCGGTGTTCGACATTGTCGCCGAAGATCCACAAAAAGAGCATGTTGCCGGCCAGGTGCGGCCAGCTGCCGTGGAGAAAGAGTGAGGTGAGCAGGGTGACGATGGAGGGGGTGGAGGGACGAAAGCCATGGCGGAAGATGAACAGGTCATAGGCCGAAAGTTGGGCGATGAATGCCTGGGTGGGGACCAATCCCCTGGAGGCCAGGGCCTGGAGGTATTCGCTCAGCAGGGGATCGCGCGGATCGGGCGGCGAGAAGATCAGGGGCAGGGAGATCAGCAGAAAGACCGCGACATTGGCCCCGATCAACAGGTAGTTGGCGTATGGGGTCTCCCGGGGATTGGGGGTGTCACCGATGGGCAGAAACATGCTCGCTCCTTTGTGGGCCGCAAACGGCCGAATAAGGGACTGAGGGCCTCATCCCCAGCGACATGGTTTATTTGGATCCGTCATGGGGGCACGCATGGGAGGAACCGTCGACGACCAGACGGAGGTCTGGCAGGAGCGAGGGGAGGTCTTGGGATTTGCACGGACGGACCACGGAGCACCCCCGTTACCCCAGAAGTTCGCGGGGCGGGGTCAGCGGGCGGCCGCACTGGTCGATCCAGAGGAAGAAGAGATCGACGCACTGGGGGCAGAGCTGGCTGCCGCGGATGTTGCGGATGGTCTGTAAGGTGTGTTCGATGACGAAGCCGTCGCGGTAGGGGCGGTTGCTGATCATGGCGTCGTAGGTGTCTGCCACGGCGATCATGCGGGCCATGAAGGGGATGGCCTCTCCTTGCAGGCCATCGGGATACCCCTGGCCGTCGAACCGTTCGTGGTGGGAGCGGATCACCGCCACGATATCGGTCAGGCTCGGTACCGTGGTGATAATGGCGCTGCCGATGGCGGGGTGGGTCTTCACCGTGGCAAACTCCTCGGCGGTCAGTGGCCCCTTCTTTAAGAGGATGTGGTCACGGATGCCGATCTTGCCGATATCGTGGAGTTGGGCCGCGATGGTCACCCGTTCGCTCTCCTCGGTGGACATCCCCGCCAGCTGGGCCATGGCGGTCACCATCTTGGCCACGGCCATGGAGTGCCCCTTGGTGTAAGAGTCACGGGCCTCCAGGGCGGAGATCAGACTGGAGATGGAGGCGAGGAGCATGCCCCGTTCGATGGCGAGCTTCTCCCGCTCCTTTAAGAGCAGGCGGAACTGGTCGGAGAGCAGCCGTTCGATGGTCAGGACCAGTTCGCTCATGGCAAACGGTTTAGTGAGGTAGGCGGCGGCCCCCTGTTCCACCATGCGGGCGATGTAGCGGTGTTCCTTGTGGACCGACATGACCACAAAGGGGATATCCTTGAGGTGGGCTTGGGTGCGAAGCCAATGGAACAGGGCATAGCCGTCCATCTCCGGCATGGTGATGTCGCTGACGATCAGTTCCGGCCGCACCAAGCGCAGTTGCTCCACCGCCTGCCTGCCGTCCGCCGCCGTGACCACTTGGAAGCCGGCCTGGGCAAGGGTGGTGGTCATCACCAGCCTGATGCTCTCCGAATCGTCCACCACCATGATGGTCTGCTGCTTGCGGAACTCGTACTGATCCAGGAGATGCCGGACCACGGTGGGCAGCTTGGCCTGGACCTCGGACTTGGGGATGTAGGTGTGGGCCCCGGCCTGAAAGCCCCGTTCCACGTCAAACTCAGAATCGAAGCTGCTGACGATGACCACCGGCATGGCCCGGAAGCGCTCGCTCCCTTTGAGGGTCTGGCACAGGGTCAGGCCATCCAGCAAGGGCATGTCCACATCGCTGATGATCAGGTCCACCGGACCGTTCTGCTCCAGGGTCTCTAAGGCAACCTGGCCGTTCTCTGCCTCCAGAAATGCGCACTCCGTCTCCGTAAGTAAGGAGATGATGAACTTGCGGACCGAGCGTTGGTCATCGACGATCAGGATCTGACGGGTGGGCATGGGGACAAGACCAGGTCAGTCGTCAAAGTCATCCGTATCGTAATTCATGATATTGGTTGCCAGGTTGAGAAAGACATCCAGGGACTCGCACAGATTTTTGATGATCTGGCTGTAGGCCATCTTCTCTTCCACGGTCTTGGCCTTGGCCATGGCCCGCAGGGCCGCATTGATCTCGTTGGAGAGACCATCCATCAACATCTCCGTTTCCATAACAACTTCTCCTTTCTCTCGTTGGATTTTAGGGCTCATGTCACTATTTCGGTGCCCACCCTATCTCTCGTCAAATATGTTCCCTGGTCTTCATGAACACGATGTCCGGCCACTGCTCCATGACGTAGGTCAGGTGCCACTGGCTCTGGGCCAGGTAGGTGAGGAAGCCGTCGGCATCCAGGTAGAGGCTGGACTGGGTGCGGGCCTTGAACTCGTCGAATTTCTTGCGGTTTTCCGAGCTGACCCAGCGGGCATCGGCCAGATCCACGTATTCGTAGATGGCATCGACGCTATACTCGGCCTTGAGCCGGGCCATGGTCACCTCGAACTGCAACTCGCCCACCGCCCCCAGGATATAGCTGCTGCCCAGCTGGGGCCGGAAGACCTGCACCGCCCCCTCCTCGGCCAGTTGCAGCAACCCCTTTTGGAGCTGCTTCAGTTTCAGCGGGTTTTTCAGGATCACCCGGCGGAAGAGGTCGGGGGCGAAATTGGGGATGCCGGTGTACTTCAAGGGTTCCTTGCTGGTGAAGGTGTCGCCGATCTTGATGGTGCCGTGGTTGTGCAGACCGATGATGTCGCCGGGGAAGGCCTCCTCGACGTTGGTGCGGCCCTGGGCCATGAAGATGATGGCATTGGCGATGGGGACCTCCTTGCCGATGCGGTGGTGGATGACCTTCATCCCCTTGGTGTACTTGCCCGAGCAGATCCGTAAGAAAGCGATGCGGTCGCGGTGGGCCGGGTTCATGTTGGCCTGGATCTTAAAGACAAAGCCCGAGAACTCGGGCTCGTAGGGAGAGACCTCCCGGGTCTCGGTCTGGCGTGGACCGGGGTGGGGGGTGTTCTCCACAAAGGCGTCCAGCAGCTCCCTGACCCCGAAGTTGTTGACCGCGCTGCCGAAGAAGACCGGGGTCTGGTTGGCCTTCAGGTAGTGCTTGAGGTCAAAGGGGGAGGCGGCCCCGGCCAGGAGATCGAGGTCATTGCGCAACTCATCCGCCTGATGGCCGAGGAGTTGGTCCAGGCGCGGGTCGTTCAGGTCCTTGATGGTGATGCCGGCCTGGTCGGCTCGCCGAGCACGAGCAGGTTGGCGATGGACGGGTCCAGGGG
>CAYSFY010000142.1:0-11804 GCA_964430285.1 uncultured Desulfobulbia bacterium | reverse complement strand
CCTGGCCCTCGGTGCCGTTAGCGCAAGTGTAGTCGTATGCCAAAGTGAGGTCGTCACGGAAGGAGTTACAGCCGCCGCCGCTGCCTGCCCCCTCGTCCGCCAAGGTTGGCGACTTCAAACAGACCACCCGGTAGGGGACGGTGAGTTGCTCCTTGGCGGCTATGGTCTCGGGTAAGCTGCTCACCAACTCGTAGCGGAAGAACTCGTTGGCCGGCGGCAGGGTGAAGTCCACATGGTCGGCTCGCACCAAGCCATGGTTGGTGATTGTCAATGGTGCCGGTGTAGATGTCGCTGATCTTGAACAGGGCGTCCCCTTGGCCGGACTTGGTCACCGTGAGGAAGAGCCTGAATTGGGTGGTGGGGTTGTTGCTGCTTTGCACCCGCAGGATATAGGAGTGCAGACCCTCGCTGACCTTGCCCGTGGTGGGCGCGAAGCTGATGGTCACCTGCCGCTCGTCACCCACCACGATATCGCCCAGCTCGGATGCGCTGTTCAGGCTGATCCACTCCGGGGCCGGACGGCCGTCCGGGGAGAGGAGGGTAAGACGGACGTCGCGCAGGTCGGTCAACCAGCTGTTGCCCAGGGTGATGGTCTCGGTGTGGACCTCATCAAAGGCCAGGCCCGCCTCCAAGAACTCCGGCGCGAACCACAGGGCAGGCACGGAGTCGGCAAGGATGAGGTTGACCGTCACCAGCCCCCACTCCCCCTCGTCGCTGATCGCCCGCAGAATGATCGTGGCCCGGGCCGCTGCCGTGTTGTCCCCCCAAATGGTGAAGGGGAGATCGGCCGAGGCCTTGGCCCCAAGGCTCGCCAGGGGTTGCCCCGCGTCCACGTGGATGCCCGGGGCCAGGGTCTGCCCCTCCTGATCCTCGGCCCGGTAAGCCAGGCGCAGGTTCTTGGCCGTGGTGCCCTCGCCGGCAATGACCGTGACCTTGGCGCTCTGGGTGTAGTTTTTGGGGATGTTGATGTTGATCTCGGCAGGGGGCACCCGCAGGCGGGTGATCACGAAGTAGGCGCCCACCGGCTGGTCGCTGAGGTCGGGGTGGACCACCCGCACCCGGTGCTCGCCCGAGTCGCCGGGCTGGGGCATGTAGGCGTAACGGAAGGCCCCGTGGTCATCGGTGACGATGGGGATGGTGCGCTCAAAGCCGTTGGCATGGATAACGATATTGAGTTTGGCCAGGGGCACCGGCTGATTATCCAGGCGGGCCAAGGCGCGGCCGCTGATCACGATCTCCTGCTCGCCGTTGGAGCGGTAGGGGGTGACCGGGTTGACCTCGGCGAAGTAGCTGGTCTCCAACAGGTTCAGCTTCAGGGTGCTGGTGACCCCGTCCATGGTCACCTCTTCCGGCCGGCCGCTGGCGTGACGGACCTGACCATTTGATGTGCCGCTGGGTTCGGTATCGCTGCCCTGTGCAGCCAGATTCTAACGAAAAAACCACATAGGCCAGACCGCTGGGGGAAGCGTGGCAGGATTGAACAGTCATTAAAGGGTATGACGTCAAGTTGTTTGATTAATTAAGGACGTCCCCACTTGCTTTCCTGTTCCGTATTTAGTCATAATGGAGGACAACAGGATATAATAATGTCATCTTTAGATGCTCGCATGTTGATGACATCTTCTTCAGAAGAATCCCATACCCCATTACGTCCAGAAGAACCAATAAAAAAATCAACAGTTGGTTTATCATTAATTTTAAAATATTTATATTCTTTACCCCATGGATCTAATAAAATATTTTTTCTTGAATATGGTCCATTCCATTTTTTAACGCCATTAGGTCTCATATAAAAAGATTGTAATCCTGCATTTTGATTTGGATATAATCCTATATCTTTTTTGTATTTTTCTAATGTATTAATTATGATTTTAAAATCATAATCTACTTTAGCAATCTTGACGCTGTCAGTATTTAATAATTTATAATATAGTATTATAGTAATTATTATTGAAGCTGGAACAGCAATCATCAAAATATTAACAAGATAATCTTTTCTAATAGTAATCATTTTATAATCATGCACCAGGTGGTTTAGGTTTAAAAAAACCCATATCGTATCCAACTTCAGTTTTCCAACGCCAGTTTGATGAATTTCCTTTACAATCTTCATCCCAGCAAGGACAAAACCTTACACATATTTTTGGGTATCCATGCGGCAGCGATGTAGTAGATATACAATACCATTTAGTGCAAGAACCACATACTGTTTCCAAACCTTCTGGATCTGATAAAATTATTGGGTTACTTTGCACATAGAGGAATAAATTCAGCCCCCCTTTCAACCCAATCGGATCAGTCGTAAGGTATCGCCCCAGAGTCGGATCATAATAGCGATTCCAATTATAATGCAGACCAGTCTCGACATCGTAATACTGTCCCGGAAATCGCAAATTACTCTCCACCATCTCAATCCCAACAGTGGCCTTGCCAAAGGCATCATACCTCCCCTGCCAGACCACGGCCCCATTCATGGCGATCAGTTGCTGAGGGGTGCCGAGATGGTCGTTCTGGTAGAAGTAGTATTCGCTGCCTACTTTCATAAACAGCGGGGCGGTGGTCCAGGTGCTGTTCGGCTCATAACCGTAGGTCTTGGTAACCGTGCCATTGGCATCGGCTTCCGCCACCAACCCTTCGTCGGCGTAGTGGAAGTAAGTGCGGGTGGTGCCGACCTCTTTCCAAAGCCGTCGGCCGAATGGGTCGTAGCCGTAGGTGGCAGTGGTTGCCCCTTGGCCGTCGGTCACCGCCACCAAACGGTTGTCGATATCGTAACGGTATCGGGTCTCCGTACCATTTTCGGCCTTGCTGACGGTATTGCCATTCTCATCATACTCGAACGTGGTGGCATCCACACCCAATAACTCGTTGTTCTCATTGTAGAGATAGTAGCCGGCCACCTCGGCCGCGGTCAGCCGGTTACCTGCCAGGTCGTAGCTGAACGCCTCGGGCTCGCCTTCCGGTCTGGTGGTCTCGGTCAGGTGGGAGAGGAGGTCATAACGGTAGGCGTAGTCGCCATGCTCGGTCTCCTTGCCGGTGATGTTGCCGCTCTGGTCAAAACGATAGTGGTACTCCTGTTGGAGGTTGTGGCCGGGGTCCTGAGTGGTGATGGTCTTTAACCGCTGCAAGGGGTCGTAGCCAAGCTGGCGCGAGGCACCGCCGGGATAGGTGATGCCGGTGGGCTTAGTCCAGTTGTAGCCGTTGTAGGTCATGTCGCCTTGGCCGGGGATGGCCACCCGCAGCAGTTGGTTGTTGGCATCGTAGGTGTAGCCCTGGTCACTGCCATCGGGACTATGGAAGGTCTGTTTCAGGCCGTTGGCATAGTAGTCATAGCCGTGGCTTAAGGTGAAGGTGCCGTAGTTGACACTCTCTTCGAGCTTGCGGTTGAGGGCGTCGTAACGGTAGCTAGCGCTGGCCTGACCATCCGCCCAAGAGGCCAGGGTGCCGGTCGGGTTGTAGGTGAAGGTAACGCTCTTCTCCGGGGTGGACTCGCCGGTTTTGAAGTAACGGGTGGTGATCACGCGACCGGCCGGGTCGTAGAGGTACTCGGTCCGCTGGCCCAGGCTGTCGCTCTTCATCGTCAAATGGCCGTTACCGTCGTACTCGTAGCCCGTGGCCTGGCCGTTGGGCCTGGTCTCGGTCAACAGCCGGTTGTTGGTGTCGTAGGTGAAGGCGGTGGCGTGGCCCTCGGCATCGGTCAGGGTCAGCAGGTTGTCGCGGTTATCATAGCTGAAACGGGTCTCCCCTGCCATGGGGTCGGTGGTGATGACCAGCCGATTCAGTTCGTCATACTGATGGCTGGTGACGCGGCCTTGCTGGTCGGTCTTGCTCAAGAGGTTGCCGGCCGGGTCGTAGCTGTACCCCGTGACCAGGGTCTCGTCGCTACTCACGATGTCCCGCTCCTCGACCTTGCGGCCCCGGAGGTCGTAGCTGAACTCACGGGTGAAGGTGGGGTAGACGATGCGTATCGGCTGGTCCGTGCCGGCAGCGCCGCTACAGGAGGAGCAGCCGCTGCCGTCGATCCCGGCGTACTCCATGCTGGTCACGTTGTTGTTGCCATCCACCCGCTTCACCATCTGGCCATCCTCGTTGTACTCCTGACGCGTGCCATGGCCCAACGGGTCGCTCTGGCTCAGGAGGTTGCCGTCCAGGTCGTAGGTGAAACCGGTCTCGCCGCCCAGGGCATCGATTCGCTTCACCAGATGGTCGTCGCTATCGTACTCGTAGCGGGTCTCCCCCCCGGCGGCATCGATGGTCCGCACCAACCGGCCCTGGCCGTCATGGACCTCGCGGGTCACATTGCCCACGGGGTCTTGGCTGGTCAGTCGCTGGCCCTTGGCGTCGTAAGTATAGCTCCACACCTCACCGTTGCCGTCGGTGCGGGTCAGGACATTGCCCATGGCGTCGTGGGTGAACCGCTGGCTGTGGCCCATGGGGTCGGTGGTGGTGACCAGGTTGCCCTTGGCATCGTAGCTGTACTCGGTCTGCCGCTCGCTAGGTGTACCCTTGGCCTCGATCATCCGGGTGCGGTTCCCTTGGTCGTCATACTCGTACTCGGTGACCACCCCGCGCTCGTCAATCTGCCGCACCATCTCCGAGAAGCGCGGGTCATAGGCATAGCTTGCCGTGGTGCCGTCCGGGTAGTCGATGCGGGAGAGGTTGTGGCGCTCGTCGTACCAGCGGGTAGTGACGTTGCCATGGCCATCGTATGTCCGCTCCTCGCGGCCGTCGATCTCCAGCCGGCTCACGGTGTGGCCATTGATGTCCGTGCGGATCTTCTTGCCGCTGCCATTGAACCACACCTCCTTCACCTTGCCGCTGGGGTAGCGGACCATGGCGTAGTACTGCTTCTTGGTCACGTCGTAGTTGTAATCAAAGGATTTCCTCACCCCTTGGCTGTCACTGAACGCCACCACGTAGCCCACGTTGTCATAGGTGATGGTGGAAAGCCGGCCGTCAGGCTCAAGCTTGGTCAACAGCCGACCTTCGGTGTCGTAGGTATAAGCCGTCTCGCCATCCAGGAGATCGGTCACCTTGACCAATCTCTTTGTCGCCTCTCTCGATCCCTCACGGAAGCGGGCAGGTTGCTGCCCCTGGCGCATAGGCCGGGGTGGTGGCCGTGGCCTGACCCCGGCCAGAGGTGACCGCTCCTCGCCGGGCCCTTACCCGATAGCGGTACGGGCTATTGGGATTGATGCCCTGCATGTCGCTATAGTTTAGCTGGTTGGCGGTTAGAGTTGCCACCGGCATCCATACCCCGCCAAAGACCTTGCATTCAACCTCATCCCCCTGTTCATCCATGGCATCTGTCCAGGCCAAACGGATCTGAAAGGCATTCAGCGCCGTGGCGGTGACCAACGGTGTCTCGGGTGACGCCAACACCTGCACGCGACTACTGGGCGCGCTGGTCCAGGGACAGCTCCTGCTTATGGCCCTTGAGCTGGTAGGTGCACAGTTGCGACCAGGGGAGAGCGGTATCGCTGTAGCTGGTGGTGGCGGCCGGGCAATGCCGAAATCTGCTCAAAGCCACTGCCGCAATCCCGCTCCACCCAGAACTCCAGCTCATCCCCGCTGCCGGGGCTCCAGGAGAGCGCCACGCTCCCTTCCACAATGCTGGCGGACAAGGGTGGTGGGGGCCAAGGGTGGTGGGGGCCAAGGGTGGCGCGGTCGTGGCTGTAACCGCCAGGGTTGGCGGGGCAATCCAGGTGTGGGTAAAGGAGAGACAGGTCGAACCATTGCCCTCGGTGGCGGCATAATTGATGGTGGCCACACCCGTTTGGCCCGAGGTTACGGCGCTGCTGTTACTGCTGTCAGCGGCAGGGGTGTGAAGTGGCCCCGTTGTGATCTATATAGAGTTCGGAGTCCGGGACCAAGCCCTGCCAGTTGAGTTGGGCCTGAAAATGGAGGTCGTGGCAATCGGTTCACACCCGGGACCAATCCGCGAGCGTATTGCGGTGCAGGCTGCCCATGGCCACGCTGGCATGGGCCACGCCTGCGATCTCCGGGCCGCTGTCACCATGACAGTTCAGGCAGATGGTGTTGACCGTGTCGGCCCGCCGGACCGGATCGCCGGCAACTGGCGAGTACTGCCACCACACCGAATAGCTGTGGCAAGTGGCACAGCCCATATAGTTCGCGCCGTTATGCGGGGCATCGATCACCGCCGCCGTGGCGACTTGGGCCAGCATGACAAAGGTTAGGCATAGAATGGTGGTTCTCATGGCAGACCTCTTCCGTTTGCGGGCCGGCTCTCCCATCCTGTCTGGCAACAGGTGGGGCTCGCTCTGAACCGGTATTCATTTTGAAAATTGCAATATTTAAGCCGTTTATTAATTAACAAAAGGTACCAAACCAGGAATGGCCATGATATTATCGGGTTATCATAGCACTGCCGCTCCCCGCCAGGGATGTCGGCCGGCAGGATAACCGTCACTCCATCCATCCTAATGATCTTTAGCGTGATTTTGTCCCATTGACGGGAGATTTCACGATCCGTACTTATGCCTATGAGGCCAGCGTGAGCGGGATGGAATAGATCAACCACCAGGAGAGAGAGGATGAACAAATATATCGGAGCACACGTCAGTATTGGCGGGGGTGTGGAGAACGCGCCGCTGAATGCGGAGAGGATCGGTGCCAAGGCCTTTGCCATGTTTACCAAGAACCAGCGGCAGTGGCACTCTCCGCCCCTGGAGGAGAGAAACATCAAGGCCTTTCAGGAGAATCTAAAGCGGGTGGGGATCAAGCGGGAGCATGTGCTCCCCCATGACGGCTACCTCATCAATCTCGGCAACCCCGATCCCGAGAAACGGCAGAAATCAGTGAATGCCTTTATCGACGAGGCGCAGAGGGTGGAGCAACTCGGACTGTTATTGCTCAACTTCCACCCGGGCAGCCATCTGCGCGAGATCCCCGAGGAGCAGTGCATGGACCTCATTGCCGCTGGTGTCCGTGAGGCCATGGCCCAGACGGCGGAGGTGGTCTTTGTGCTGGAGACCACGGCCGGCCAGGGCTCCAATATCGGCTATACCTTTGAGCAACTGGCCGCCATGATCGAGCGCATCGGGCACAGGGAGAGGGTAGGGGTCTGCCTTGATACCTGCCACATCTATGCGGCGGGCTACGACATCAAGGAGGGGTATCAAGAGGTCATGGCGCGGTTTGCAACGATAGTAGGCTTTGATCTCTTAAAAGGGGTGCACCTAAACGACTGTAAATCCACCTTGGGCCAGAAGCTCGACCGCCACCACTCCTTGGGCGAGGGGAGTCTCGGCTGGGATGTCTTTAAAACCATCATGGAGGACCCTCGCTTTGACAACATCCCCTTGATCCTGGAGACCATCGACAGCGAGCGCTGGCCTGAGGAGATCAGCACCCTCTACCGGTTGATGGAGGGGTAAAAGGGTGCTCGGGGCCACTCTCTACTGGTGGTTGGATTGTCCCCACGATCAAGATTCGCTTTGTCACCATGGGAAAACAGACTAATTCGATAATCCGATCACAAATTCTGGCGGGTCCAAAGTCTCGTGGGGCAAGCGTCAGATGTCAGAGAGTATCTTGCGAATGTAGAAGAAGTATTTCTTCCGCAGCATCGAGGGAAAGAAGGATCAAACTTTCTTTGCAGGTTGTTTGTCGGCTTTTTTCTTGTCACTTTGTTTGTGTTTCACATCTGTTTGCTTTTTTGCCTTATCCTTGTCTTTTTTTCCACCTTTATCCCCCATGACAATTCTCCTTTTGTTAAGTGAGTAAGAAAGCAGCGCAATAGGCATTCGCTTTTTCAAAGTTTCGGCAAGGTGCGGAAAACATCCCCATTCACCCTTTCCTAATCCTAATGAACGCCAAACGCTATGGTCAACGATAAAAAAACGATAGACTGAGCTTTGTTGGAAGTCAATCTCTTTACTATACGATTGACGGATTCGTGAGTAATTCGAGTCGAAACGGCAGATTTGAACTCGCGGACATGGTGAAACGGTCGGGACAGATCAGGCCATAGGTCGTAGGGCTGTTGAATGGCTTTTGTATTGGGGCAACCATCTTGGACGGGGGCGATTTGATCTCTTCCCGTCTAGTCGGCTACGGCCCGTAAGCCATCACCAGGTTACCCCAGGACACTTTTCATGATCCATCCAAGTAGATCGGAAAGAGATTGACTTCCATAATGACTCATGCCTATCATGCGCAATGACACTTGACTGCTTGGCGAGATTGAGAATGCGTAAACCTTGTTTGCCTCGCTGGCCTTCCGGATTCAATGAAAGCTGAAATGCCGGAAGGGTGAATTAAGATGTTTTCTCTGCACCTTCCCGGAAACCTGAAAAATTTCCCCTATCATTTTATGATAAAAGGCAAGCATGAGAGCCCTCGCAGACTACCAGAAAAAACTAATCGCGCAGAACCGTAAAGAATACGGAATTTATTACGATCAGCTTAAAAAACCGCCATATTACCGGCTGATTGAGGCCGATCAAGAACGCTCGCGACTTATCTCCGAAATCGAGGGTAAGGCCGAATACCTTTGTAATGGCACAAAACCATTCGCCCGCGCTGTTTCTCCGGGTTGCAGGCTTTGCGGAGAAGGTCATTGGTCGTGCCTTTTCGTGAACAACCGCTGCAACTGCAATTGTTTTTATTGCCCAACGGCTCAGGTTGACACATCAATTCCCGAGACTCAGGGCATTACTTTTGACAAACCTGAAAGTTATATCGCATATATCAAGAAGTTTGGATTTAAAGGCATTGGCCTGAGTGGCGGCGAACCGTTGCTTACTTTCAGTACTACCATTGATTTCCTGTCAAAGATAAAAAAAGAATTCAGCGATTCGGTTTATGTGTGGATGTACACCAACGGGACATTATTAGATGAAAAAAAAGCAGCAAAATTAGCCGAAACAGGCTTGGATGAAATCCGTTTCGACCTTTCTGCTACCGAGTATAACACCAAAAATCTACAACTTGCCTTGGGGAAAATTCCTAACGTCACCGTTGAAATACCTGCAATCCCAGATGAAATCGAAAAGTTAAAAAACATGGTTATCGAACTCGACAGCCTTGGTGTAAATTATCTCAACCTCCATCAGATGAGGCTTACACCATATAATTTTAAAAATCTCTTCAATCGGAACTATACTTTTTTACATGGCCAGAAAGTTACGGTTCTGGAATCGGAATTAACGGCACTTGAAATAATCAACTTTGTTTTTCAACATGGGATTACCTTGCCAGTAAATTATTGTTCATTTCATTACAAAAGCCATTACCAAAAATCCGCCTTCCGCAAAAAGGTCGCGGTTTTTGTTTTGAATGATCAGGAAGAAATTAATCAAAACGGGTTCATCCGCATCCTCGGCCTGAAAGGAATTTCAACACCGCTTGCAGCATTGGAAGAGCAGTTGATGCGGTTGTCTGCGGAAGGAAATGGATGGCGGATTTCACAAGATCAAATATTGATTACAAAAAATTTACTCCTTCAACTCCGGCTTGGAGAGGAGCCTGTATTTGTAGATTACAAGGCGCCAATAACTAGTGAACAGCCAATAAGCGAAGGGAGTGAGATTGCAATTATCGGGTCAAAATACATTTATGTTGCGAAGGAAGCCTTTGGCGCGTCCATTAAAATTGAGCGACAAGAAAGGGAAGGTTTTTACGAACTTATGGAAGGACGCTTGCCAAATAACGCGATGGATTCAGAAGAACTTTTTAATGTTTCGATGAAAGAACTTCCTGCTACAGGATTTGCTGAATACTTTTAGTGAGGTACAGTGTGACCTCATGGCAGCATTGTCGGGCAAGTTTCTGTGGCACGTTACTTAGCTTGACGTTCATGTGGTATTAGTAGAAAGGTGAGCACCAATCTCTTGCTTTGCAAGATGGAGATGTCTATTTCCCATCCTGAAAATGACAACATCAGTGATGTTTACTGGTGAGATCGAACAAACATGGGGGTGTCGAGAAAGTTCTCGACACCCCCATGTTTGTTTCAGAGTAAGACAATTGCGGGCCAGCCAAAAAATGTTTGGAAATGACATCTGATGGAATCGTAAAAAGTCGTGAAGCTGACTATCGTGGATCGGGGGGTGCCAGCGGCGGTTGAGCGGTTTTTGCGAAACCGTCACATCTGTTTCATAGTCTGCGCTCCAGATAGCAGCCATTTTCCTCGTTGATGCCAGCCTGCCGGATAACCGGCTCATACTGTGCCTTAAACCCGGCATGACTGTCAATAAACATCGGATGGAATTGGGGCCGGATAATTCGCACCCGTTGAAAATCCTCGGACTTGGCAGCCTGACATACCTTTTGCAAAACATAGGTTCTGGGGTCCATGCCCAATCTGGCTGCCAGCCTAGCAAAATTGCGGCTTTTCTCTTTCTTGTCGGCAGTCACCCGCTGTCCCTGGATAGTGATGACATAGATTTCCCTGTCGCGGCCATCAAGGAAAAAACTGACCTTGGCGATATAACTGGCATCCGTGCCATGGGGATCCTCCTCCTCTTCCCGAGTTATAAAGCAGCAGATCCCGTAACAATCCTCCGTGACCCCATCTTCCATGAGCATTTTAAGGCCATGCCCCAAAGGGGTCTCTTGGCCATGCTCACTGATGAACATGGCTCGTCTGGCCATGGTCTCGTGGATTATCCTGCCATTGGTGGCAAGCTGATTGATTATGGCGCTGAGAGAGGCCTTTCTCGTCCCATGCAGTAAAAAGCTGGGGTTAGGGTAACAGGCCATATCGCCATCCGCCAGAGGTTTGGCAAATCCCTGGATCGCTGCCGATACCGCTCTGGAGTAATCTCGAATTCTGGTATGATCCCGCAGACCATGAAATGCATGGGCCAGCAGGATCATCACCAGTTCAATATGCGGACCGAAACATAGGCCATGCAGAACATTTACGGTTTCGTTAATTGAAACACCGGCCATGGTGCGGTTTCGTGATTCCCGGACCACGGTATAGAGCGAGGAATCGAACCGCCTCTCAGCATAGGAGGTCGGGGTGGTCAGATATTCCTCAATTCGATTGGCAAAGGCCTTCTGTCGTATTTGGGTCAAGGAAATTTATAATGTCCGGAAAGAACGATCCTCCCTGAGGTTTCTATTCGGTGATGGGGTGATGGATGATAGGAATTTGCTTTTGTTGTGCCTTGGTAATAGCCACAAAGATAACGCCTATCTTCTTTAGAGATCAATAGCCGAACCCCTTGCAGAAATCAATTTCTTTCCGATGATGTTAGACACCAACCGAGCCTCAACGGTGATGAGATCGTCTCTCTCCATCCTTGAACCTGAGTTCACGTGGATAGTGGTCACGGGGCAGGTCGTTCCACGGCCCCCGGCGGGACCGGGAGTAGAACCACCGGTTGTCTCGGTAGTGATAGTGATACCCTTGGTAGAAGTAGTATGGTTCCGTTTCCAAGACCACCAGGGGCGGCAGGATGGGCACCATCATCATCCTCTGCCGGCCCGGAGGTCCCACCGGAACCACGGCACAGGCGGTGAGCAGGGCTGTCGCGAGGCAGGCGGCAAGTAATCTCTTTTTCATCTAGTCTCTCCCCATGCGTTCAGTAGGTATGGACATCGTTTGATCGGTTTTGAGTCGGTCGGTTAATTGAGCCGTTGCAATTATTTTTGCGGCATTGATCTGAAATCCTGGCGAACGATTGCCGTGCTCATAGTATAGTATCATTGCCGACCATTGACCAGATGATGCACATGATTAGTGGTGGATCGAGCCCTGGGGATACATCCCTCCGCTACTAGGAGCCTGTCGGAGCGAAAGTGTTCACCATCTGTAATTTTTCGTCCGACCA
>CAYSFY010000141.1:11603-11830 GCA_964430285.1 uncultured Desulfobulbia bacterium | reverse complement strand
ACCTCGGCGCCCATGTCGGCCAGCATCTGGCTGGCCCAGGGGCCGGCGAGCCGGATCCATCAAGTCCCCATCGTGGTGCCACCGGCAGGCCAGCTGAGCGCCATCGGCCAGAACTTGCCCACCATCCGCAGGGTCGGCATCCTCTACGATCCGCGGAACTCCGCCGCGCTGCTCACTGCTTTTCGCGCGGCAGCCGAGCAACAGCACATGACCTTGATCGCCATGGA
>CAYSFY010000141.1:2082-11593 GCA_964430285.1 uncultured Desulfobulbia bacterium | reverse complement strand
AACCGAAGCTGACGCACAAGGCCCTGACCGCCATGGAGAACTCCATTGACGCCCTACTGCTGATCCCCGATCCCACCGTGGTCACCCCCCTCACCATGGAACTGTTCGCCCTCTTCTCCCTGGAAAAACGCATCCCGATCATTGCTTTTTCCCCCAAATACCTTAAATTGGGGGCGGTCATGTCGATCTACACCCCGCCCAGCGCCATGGGCGAGGCGGCCGGGCGGTTGGCCGGGCAACTGTTGACCGGGGTTCGGCCCGGCAGCCTTGACCCCATCAAGCCGACCGTGGAGGTGGAAATCAACCAACGCGTTGCCCAGATCATCGGCCTCGACCTGACCCGGAACAAGAATTAGTCATCCGCCTTATCCACCATCAACAGCTTGCGGTTCGTCCCGGCGCGGTTGAAGGTTTTTTCTGCGAAACCGACAAAAATTGATGGTCTCTCCCCCATGCTGCTGATCCACCCCCCTGTGGCCAAACCCTGCGAACCGCCCGCCGGCATCGCCGCCCTGGCCGCTGCCGTGCGCGGTCACGGCCTCCCCTGCACCCTGGTGGATGCCAACCTGGAGGCCCAGCTCCACCTCCTCTCCCTGCCGCCCTTGGCCACCGACACCTGGAGCAAACGCGCCGGCCGCAACCTGGGCCGCAATCTCGCCGCCCTGCGCGGGCCTGAACTCTACCGCCACCCGGACCGTTACCACCGGGCAGTGACCGATGTCAACCGCCTGTTGGAGTTGCGCGGCCGTGACCATCATCTGGCCCTGAGCCTCGCCAACTACCAAGATCCGACCATCTCGCCCCTCAACAGCGCTGACCTCTTGCGGGCCGCGGCCAGGCCCGAGGCCAACTGTTTCCACCCCTATTTCGCGGCTCGGCTCCCTGAACTCCTGGACAAGACCGGCGCCCGGCTCGTCGGCTTTTCGCTCAACTACCTGAGCCAGGCCCCGACCACCTTTGCCATGGTCGGCCTGTTAAAGCAGATCGCCCCGGGGCTACCCGTGGTCCTGGGCGGCGGCCTGGTCACCTCCTGGCTGCGCAGCCCGCACTGGCAAAACCCATTTGCCGGCCTCGTCGATCACCTGGTGGCCGGACCAGGGGAGGAGCCGCTGCTCGCCCTCCTGGGGCGCGCGGAGCAAGGACAGCACCGGACCCCGGATTACCAGGATCTGCCGCTGGCTGACTACCTGGCCCCGGGGATCATCCTCCCCTTTGCCGCCTCCTCGGGGTGCTACTGGAAACGGTGCACCTTCTGCCCGGAAAAGGCGGAGCAGAACCCCTACCACCCCCTGCCCACGGCCACCGTCTTGGCCGACCTGGACCACCTGATCGCCAAGACTAGGCCAAGCCTGCTCCACTTCCTGGACAACGCCGTAAGCCCCTCCCTGATGCGCGGCTTAAACGACCACCCCCCGGGGGTGCCGTGGTACGGCTTCTCGCGCATCGCCCCGGAGCTAGCCGATGGGGAGTTCTGCCGGGCCTTGAAACGCTCGGGCTGCCGCATGCTGAAACTGGGTCTGGAGTCGGGGGATCAGGGGGTGCTCACCGCCACGGACAAGGGGATCGATCTCGACCTGGTCTCCCGGGTGCTGAAGGCCTTGGAGGCGGCCGGCATCGCCACCTTTGTCTACCTCCTCTTCGGCACCCCGGCGGAGTCGTTGCTGGAGGCCCGGAGCACCATGGAGTTTGTGGTCCGCCACCAGAGCGCCATCACCTTCATGAACCTCGCGGTCTTCAACATGCCCATCGCCGGCCAGGAGGCCGGTGACCTCGCCACCACCGCCTTCTACGAGGGGGATCTCTCCCTCTACACCGACTTCACCCACCCCCGGGGCTGGGATCGCCAGGCCATCCGCCGTTTTCTGGATCAGGAGTTCAAGCGCCACCCGGCCATCGACGCCATCCTTAAACGCTCCCCGCCCCTCTTCACCTCGAACCACGCCCCCTTCTTCTGTTGAGGCGGAGGGCGGACAGCCTTTCGGCCTCGTTTGCCCAAGAGAAAAAATGAGGTCTCATCAGAACGCCCTCAACTCGCCCTCCGCCTACACACTTTCAACAAGTTACTCCCTGTGCCGGCAACGATGGCGCGGTTTTATTGGCAACCGACAAAATTTAGCATTGATGTCATGGCTGACCGTGGTTAGATACACGGAGGCCCATCGCTTCCCGGGCCACACCCCAAGGTCATCACGGTAGACGTACATAGGCGCACGACCACGAGGGTCGCGCCGGACAGCTGGATTTTTGTCCCCTCACTTGGTGGCCTTGGCGCTACCGACAAGGCTGACGGGCAACAGCTGATCCCCTTACCGTAACGGCACTCATCGACAACCCAAACACCTGGAGGATTTTTTATGAAAGCGATTCAAGTCAGCAGTTTCGGACCGGCGGAGGTAATGCGACTGGCGGAGGTGCCCGACTTGGTGCCGGGCCCCGGCCAGGTGGTGGTGCAGGTGAAGGCCGTCGGTGTCAACCCGGTGGACACCTATATCCGCTCCGGGCTCTACCAGCCCGAGCTCAAGCTCCCCTACACCCCGGGGCTAGACGGGGCAGGGGTGATCTGCGCCGTGGGACCGGGCGTCACTGAGCGCAGTGTGGGACAACGGGTCTACGTGGCCTGGTCCATCTCCGGCACCTATGCCGAGCAGGTGCTGTGCAGCGAGGAGCAGACCCACCCCCTGCCGGACGGGGTCACCTTCAGCCAAGGGGCGGCCGTTGGCGTGCCTTACGGGGCGGCCTACCGCGCCCTGTTTCAGCGGGGGGCAGCCAGGCCGGGCGATCACGTCCTCATCCACGGCGCCAGTGGCGGCGTGGGCATCGCAGCGCTACAGCTGGCCCGGGAGACCGGCCAACGGGTAATCGGCACCGCCGGCTCGGAAGCGGGCCTGGAACTGATCCTGGCCAACGGGGCACACCATGCCCTGAACCACCACCAAGCGGGCTATCTGGACAAGGTGCCGGAGATGACCGGCGGCCGGGGGGTGGATGTGATCTTGGAGATGCGGGCCGACCTCAACCTGGACCACGACCTGGCGCTGTTGGCCCCGGGCGGCCGGGTGGTGGTGATCGGCTCACGGGGCAGGGTCGAGATCGACCCCCGCCAGACCATGCGCCACGAGTCCGCCATCCTCGGCATGAGCCTCTACAACGCCACGGCCAAGGAGTTGGCCACCATGCACGCCGCCTTTGGCGCCGGCTTGGCCAACGGCACCCTGCGCCCGGTGGTAAGCCGCAAGATGGGGCTGGCCGAGGCAGCCACGGCCCATCACGCCGTCATTGAGGCCAGCACCCTGGGCAAGATCGTATTGATCCCTTGACCACGGGCCAATGACAAAGTAACGGGCGTCCCCCCCATCCAGGGCGTTCCCCCCATCGTTCCCACGCTCCAGCGTGGGAACGTATAGCGTGGGAACGTATTGTGAAAACGCACACCCAGAACGCTCCAGCGTCCACCGGCAAGGCCCCAATATGGCACGAAGCCGCTATGTCATAACCGAGCCGGATAAACCGCACTTCCTCACCTGCACGGTGGTGGAGTGGCTGTCGGTCTTTTCCCGGCCGCGGGTGGTGGACATCCTCCTGGAGAGTTGGCGTTACCAGCGGGAACATGCCGGACTGCGGCTCTACGGCTTTGTTATTTTGGAGAATCACCTCCACTTCATCGCCCAGGCCGAACGCCTCGACACGTGCCTGAGCAGTTTCAAATCCTTCACCGCCAAAAAGATCATCGCTCATCTTCATCAGCACCGGGAGGAACACCTGTTGGCCCGCCTGCACGGTGCCAAGTTGGCCCACAAAACAGACCGGGAGTATCAACTCTGGCAGGAGGGTTCCCACGCCGAACTGGTTTTCAGCGAGACGATGATGCGCGAAAAGCTGGAGTACATCCATGCCAACCCGGTGCAGAGAGGGTTTGTTGATCGGCCGGAGCAGTGGCGCTACTCCAGTGCCCGCAACTATGCCGGAGAGGTCGGATTGCTTGAGATTGACCGCTGGTGTTAGGACCCGTTCCCACGCTGAACGACCCGTTCCCACGCTGGAGCGTGGGAACGATGGGGGGACACGCGCCACCATTGCTCATCGTCCCCACGCTCCAGCGTGGGGACGTAACTCCCTGGACGCTCCAGCGTCCCCGTGCTTGCCGCTGAGGCGGCTCTCGTAAGCAACGCCCACTCCTGGGACCCGTTCCCACCCTGAACGACCGTTCCCACCCTGAACGACCGTTCCCACGCTGAACGTCCGTTCCCACGCTGGAGCGTGGGAACGATGGGGGGTGGGCGAGAGGACGGAGCGATGGGGCCTTGCCATCACCAGATAATCCCACCCGTCAGTGCCTCTCCCATGGACCTTACCGCTGAACAACAGCTGATCGTTAACCACGGCCACGGCCATGCCAAGGTCAGCGCCGTGGCCGGCTCGGGCAAGACCACCACCATGGTGGCGCGGGTCAGACACCTGCTCATGGAGGGGGTGGCGCCCCGGCGGATCATGGTGCTGATGTTCAACCGCTCGGCCCGCGACGCCTTCCACGTGAGCCTCACCCAGGCCCTCAACTCCACCGGCCTGACCTTGCCCGAGGTCCGCACCTTCCACTCCCTGGGGCTGCGTCTGGTGGCGAGCTTCAGCAAGCGGGGGGTGATCCCGGTCCGTACCCTGCTCACCGCCGATCACCAGCTGGAACGATTGGCCAAGGAGGCGGTGAAGAGGGCCATGGAGCGGGATGACGACAGCGGGGCGTGGCTGGCCAAGGAGAACATGGAGGGGTTCTTGACCTTCATCGATCTGGTCAAGGCCGACACCCTCCCGGCGGCCCAACTCTTTGCCCGGCTTGGCCTGCCCGAGACCTATGCCTACTTCATCGATGCCTATGCCCTGTTCGAGGAGATCCGCCATGAGCGGCGGGTGCGTTTTTTTGCCGACCTTATCCACGAACCGGTGCTGGCCCTGGCCGCCGACCCGGCCCTGGCCCAGTGGGTGGGCAACCATGTGGACCACATCATTGTCGACGAGTACCAAGACATCAACGAGGTCCAGCAGCAGCTGTTAGCGGCCATTGCCGGGGATCGCGCCCAGGTGATGGTGGTGGGCGACGTGGACCAGTGCATCTACGAGTGGCGGGGGGCACGGCCCGAGTACATCACCACCCGCTTCCAGAAGGAGTTTCCCTCCCCTGTCGCCTACACCCTCTCCTACACCTTCCGCTTCGGCCACCGCCTCTCCCTGGCCGCCAACCACCTGATCAGCAACAACCGGCTAGCCGAGCGCAAGCTCTGCCGCTCCTTCCCCGGCAGCCGTGACACCCTGTTCCACTCCCTGGCCGAGGGCGACCCCCACCCCATCCTCGCCATCCTGGCTCAGTGGCAAGAGCAAGGACGCGCCTTGCACGAGGCCGCGGCCCTGGTCCGCATCTTTGCCATGAGCGTGCCCCTGGAGCTAGCCCTGTTGGAGGCCGGGATCCCCTACCGCCTCCTGGGTCATGAACGGGTCTTTGCCTGCCCGGAGATCATGGCCTTGACCGGCTTTCTCAGGCTCTGCCACGGGGCAGGGGAGCTGCCACCGGAGACGGTGGAGGCCATGCTCGCCAACCCCCACCTGGGTCTCAAGCGCGAGCGGCTCGCCCCCCTGGCCCGGGCCATCGCCGCCGCGCCCCGCACGGCCCCGGAGCTGATCCTAGAGCAGATCAACCGTGACACCCCGCCCTTTCTCAAACGACAGCTGGAGGAGCGCGCCGGGGTGTGGCAAGAGATCCAGCGGCTGCCGGCCGGGGCCAAGGCCCACGACCTCCTGGCCAGCATCCTCAACAAAACCGGACTCTTCGCCTTCTACCGCGGCTTCTCCAGCCGCATCGCCTTGGCCGACAACAAGATCAAGACCTGCCAGGCCTTGGTCAGCTTTGCCAAACGCCACCATCAGCCCCTTGGCCCATTCCTTAACGAGATCGACCGCCTGCAAACAGAGGAGAGTGACCCCTCGGGCGACAGCCTGCTGATCACCTCCATCCACCGGGCCAAGGGGCTGGAGTGGCCGCTGGTGGTCATCCCCGGGCTTGAGGAGGGTTCGTTCCCCTGGCTGGACGACCAGCCGGAGACGGTGCTCGCCAATCAAGAGGATGAGCGCCGCCTCTGTTACGTGGCCATGACCCGGGCCCGGGAGCAACTCTTCTTCATCCACCCGCCCGACCCGCGAATGGAAAGGCAGCAGCGGGCCGGGGCCAGCGGTTTTACCCCCCCGAGCCATGACACCCCCCTGGCCAGCCGCTTCCTCCATGAGGCCAACCTGGACTTAAGCAGCCGCCTGGGCGCCGCCATCCATGGCGCTGAAGCCACGCCCCTCCCCATCCACGCCGTGGACCACGAGCTGGCCAACAGCTACCTGACGGCCATCGGCTCCCCCCTGCCCCGGGTCCAGCCACCGCTCCCGGAATGTACCAGCAGAACCCCTGAACCCGTGGATTTTCTAAAGACAAACGAGATGGCCGAGGGTATGATGGTGGTCCACCATACCTTTGGCCCCGGCGTGATCACAGCTGTCCCGGACCGCCGCCGGGGCCAGGTGGAGGTGCTGTTTCCAGGCAACGGCAAGAAGTTGTTGATCGCCGACATTGCCAAGCTTTGCCGCTACGCCGGGGAGTAGGGCGATGAGGCTGTAGCCCGTTGGGCTAGGAACCGGCCCTACGGTGTTGCCTTGGCACACCCCTCTCTCGTTTATTTCCGTTACCCACAGGCCTAAGGCCGCCACTATTAACCCGAGCGCTTGCCAAGACCCATGAAACCTTTTCCTATCCTCTTGCTGGCCACGGCCATGGTGTTGCCGGTCAGTTGCCCGGCCCAGGGCGCGGCAAGCGATGCGACCGAGGTCTATGACTACCTGCTGCACCTCTCCATGGACCAATTGACAGAGGTCCCCCTCCAGTCCTCCGGTCTCTTTGCCATGAGCCTGGAGCAGGCCCCCGGCCTCAATTACATCGTCAGCACCGAGCAGCTGGACCAGTTTGGCATCCGGTCCCTGGCCGAATACCTGAATCGCATCGCCCCCTCCTTTGCCACGGTGATCCACGGCACCCAGGGCACCACGGTGGGCAGCCGCGGCATCCTCATCGACAACTCCTCCAAGACCCTGCTGTTGCGCGACAATCTCAACATGAACAACCGTCACCTGGTCGGCATCAACGGCTCGGAGCTGTCCAGCCCCCTGCTCGGCGATATCGAGCGGGTGGAGGTGGCCACCGGCCCCGGGGCCTTGCAGCACGGTTCAGGGGCCATCAACGGCTTTCTCAATCTGGTCAGCGCCACCGGCAAGAGCAAGGAGGGGGTGCGCATGCGCGCCACCTCCGGCAGCGGTGACGCCAAGGTGGCGGAGGCGAGTCTGGGCCAGGTCTTCAGCCCCAAGGCCAATCTCTTTTTGTATGGGGGCTATGACCAGAGCAACGGCGTCAAGCCCTACTATCCGCTGGAGCCCAACGAGTGGGCGGGCCTGAACGGGGTCACCGGGACACCCTCCGCCACCTTCCTGGACAATGTCCGGGTGGGCAGGACCGACGACAACTACAAGTTCTCGGTCAGGGGCCAGTACGGCGAGGATGACGCCCCGGTTCAGCTCGACATGAAGGCCATGCTCAGCCACACCTCCAATGTGGATCCGGTCCTGGGTGAATACCTAAGCCCCACGGCCTCCTGGGCCGAAGAGGTCCGCCTGGCCGCCGATGCCCGGGGCGGCAGGTACTCCCCGTTCTATGTGCAAGAGGCGGACACCCTCCTCGTGTCGCCGGAGGTCAGGCTGCGCATCAATGCCGCCAACGCCATCAAGATCACCCCCTACTACCAGACCATCAAGACCACCTCGGTGTTCAGCGACTTCCTGCGGGATGAGGTTGAACACCTGAACCTTACCCTGCAACCCAAGCCCAACCCCTTGCTCCCGGGCGACTGCCCGGCCCTGAATTGCGCCGAGGAGTACACCAACTACGGCGATGAGCTGCACCTGGGCACCACCATGGTCCACACCTTTACCGGCATCAAGGACCAGACCATCGGTTGGGGCGCCGAGGCCAAGTACTTCGAGTTTGGCGCGAACGATTGGCACTGGACCACGGTCGGCCTCTTTGCCGAGGACCAACTGCTCTTTGGCCGCTTCACCCTGCTGCCCGGGGTGCGCTATGACCACACCTTTTTCTCCGACACCATCGCCACCGTGCCCACCTTCAGCGACGGCCCCTACCCGGCCCCAGAGGACGTCGGCGCCCTAAGCAAACGCTTGGCCCTCTCCTATGCCATCACCTCCCAACAAACGGCCAAGCTCTCCTACCAGGAGGGGTTCCGCTTCGCCGATGGCTGGATCCCCCAGTGGGCCGCCCATGTCAACACCCAAAACAACACCGACACCGAGGTCGTGCCGGAGAGTTCCGACCACTACGAGGCCGACTACACCGTGCGGGGTCTGCTGGACAACCGCCTGGATATCATCACCGCCCTGTTCTACAACCGCTATGAAGATACCCAGGGCTACATCCCGGACTTCAACAACTTCGGCAACAGCCCGGAGACCATCACCTCGGTGGGCGGGGATATCATCTGCGAGTACCACCCCACCACCGCCTGGCAGCTTGGGCTCTCCTACAGCCATGCCCGGCCCCTGGACTCCCATGAGACCGCCATCCGCTTGGCCAACCAGGATGACACCTGGACCCGCTATCCCCTGCACATGATCAAGTTCCGCCTGGGCCATGAGATTGTGAAGGACCTGTTCATCGGTACCACCGGGTCGGTGGAGTCGCCGCGCTATGAGCAGGCAGGGGTCACCGATCCACGGATCAAGGAGCTGTTCGACCAGTGGTCGTGGGTGGTGGATGCCAATGCCTGGTACAAGATCGACCGCCATTTCACCCTCGCCTTCCAGGCCAAGGAGCTGCTCCACCACAATTACAACCAGCAGCCCGCCTACTATGCCGGCACCAGACCCTTGGATGCCCCGCGGGCCAACGATCCGCAATACTATCTCTCCCTCTCCTACGCGTTTTGATCGCACCTGGGAGCTTACCGCGCCAGGTAGGGTTTCGCCGTGCCCAACCCTACCTGGCTTCAACCTTCAGCCGTTAGCCTTTCATGTTCCTACGCCATAAGACCATACGCACCAAGCTCTCCCTCTTCGTGATGGCCACCAGCACCATGGCGGTGTTGTTGGTCTGCCTGATGTTCTATGGGCTGGTGGCCCGCCACTTCCAGCTGGCCTACCAGCAGGACCTGCGGACCTTGACCGCCATTGTCGGCCATACCTGCAAGGCGGCCCTGGTCTTCAATGTGCCGGAGGATGCGGACACGGTCATGGACTCCCTGAAGAGTCGTCCGTCCATCGTGGCCGCCCGCCTCTACGATCAAAGGCACCACCTCTTTGCCGCCTATCCCCGCAAGGACGGGCCTGCCGCCCCACCCCCCGATCCGCGCACCACCCTGACCATTGAACAGCCGATCACCTTGGACGATGGCACCGTGATCGGCACCATCGTGGTCCATGA
>CAYSFY010000141.1:325-2072 GCA_964430285.1 uncultured Desulfobulbia bacterium | reverse complement strand
CGACATCCGCGATCTCGCCGTGAGCAAGCAGAAGGGGCTGGCCTTCCTGGCCGTGGCCGGGATCGTCGCCCTAGGTGCCACCTTCTTCCTGGCCTCGTTCCTGCAAAATTTCATCTCCCGCCCCCTGCTTGCCTTGACAACGGCGGTGCAGCGCCTGGCGGCAGGGGATTTTACGGCCCGCCACCGGATCCGCATCCACAGTCAGGACGAGGTGGGGATGTTGTCCGCCGCCTTCGTCGACATGAGCCAGCGCCTGGAGGAGTCGCACCTCAAACTGGCGGAGTACAGCATCTCCTTGGAAAAGAGGGTGGTGGACCGGACCAGGAAGCTGCAGCAGGCCGTGGACGATCTGACCAAGAGCCAGGAGCAACTGATCCAATCGGAGAAGATGGTGGCCCTGGGCCAACTGGTGGCCGGGGTGGCCCATGAGGTCAACAACAATATCAATTTCATCTCCGGCGCCATCCCCTCCATCGACCGTCTCACCAGCCAACTGGCGCGGCAGTGCGCCGCTTACCATGAACAGCGGCCGGAGGCGTGCGCGGAGCATGAACAGACCGCCCAGAAGATCCGGACCCTGCTCGCCAATGCCCAGATGGGCGTGCAGCGGACCGCCAAGATTGTCTTGGATCTCAACCGCTTCGCCCGCCCCAGCCACGGCCGCTTGACCCGCACCGACGTCCACCAAGAGCTGGAGATGGTCCTCACCCTGCTCCGCTATGAGCTGCAAGAGCGCATTGCCGTGGAACTGGACCTCGCCCCTGACCTGCCGCCAGTGGTGTGCCATCAAGACCAGATCAATCAGGTCTACATGAATATCCTGCGCAATGCCATCCAGGCCATTAGCGGCAACGGCACCATCCGGATCCGCACCTGGTTTGCCCAGGGCATGGTCCATATCAGCTTTGCGGACAGCGGCCACGGCATCCCGGAAGCCATCAGGGGCAAAATCTTCGACCCCTTCTTCACCACCAAGGAGGAGGGCGAAGGGACGGGCCTGGGCCTGTCCATCTCCTACGGCATCATCCGTAACCACCATGGCGAGATCATCCTTGATGCCGCCGGCGAGCAGGGGACGACCTTCATCCTGCGCATCCCCCCGGACCAGGAGAGCCGCCCTGACCGGGTGGATGATGTCGTTGCCAGACCCTTGGATCTCGATGCAGCGCTTGGCGCCACGGCAGCGAGCGACGCACTAACGGCAAACAGGCCAGGGTCGTGAAGCGCTCGCCATTCACCACCCCGCGCCAGCAAGCGAAAAGCGGCAGGCCCGTGCCCCGCCGGCTGCCGCTGTGGCGCCTTCTCCTGCTGGCGACCCTCCTCCTTGGCCTCCCGGCCTGGCCACCGCCCTGCCACGGCGCCCCCCCTCCCCGGGTGGAGCACGCCCAACTGAAAGCGGTCTTCCTCTATAACTTTCTCCACTTTGTCACCTGGCCCGCTGATCCGCAAGGGGCCGACAAGGCCGCCGCCATGGTGATCGGCGTGGTCGGCGACTCCCCCGTGCTCCAGGCCCTGGAGGAGCTGGCCGCCACCATCACCGAGAAGAACAAGCGATCGCTCCGCATCGTGGCCCTGGGCAGCTATCGGCCGGGTCTTGACCTCGGCGCCTGCCACATCCTCTTTGTCAGTTCCTCGGTCAGCCCGGAGCAGAGGGCGAGCAGCGTGACGACGTTCGGCAGGATGGTGCGGATCGGCAGGTGGCGGAAGCGCAGCCGCCGCTTGGTGCGCGGGCGCTGCGGATCGAACG
>CAYSFY010000141.1:0-315 GCA_964430285.1 uncultured Desulfobulbia bacterium | reverse complement strand
CATCCTCTTTGTCAGCGCCTCGGAAGAAGGGCATCTTGCCGAGATCATCGCCGACCTCAACAAACGCCCGGTCCTCACGGTGGGCGATACCGACCCCTTTTTAGCGGCAGGGGGGATGATCACCATGCTTGAGCAACAAAGCCGAATCCGGTATCATATCAACCGCAAGGTAGCGAGCGAGGCGGGCCTGCGTCTCAGCTCCCAGCTGCTGAAGACCGCAATTGACGTGCAGGACAAATAAAGATTGTCGGTTCCGCAAAAACCGCTCAACCGACGCTGGCGCGCCCCGTAACACATTGAAATTACATTGGCAGA
>CAYSFY010000140.1:9658-11844 GCA_964430285.1 uncultured Desulfobulbia bacterium | reverse complement strand
CGACCCCCACGAACATCTCCACAAAGTCCGATCCGGAGATGGAGAAGAAGGGCACCCCGGCCTCGCCGGCAATGGCCTTGGCCAGCAGGGTCTTGCCGGTGCCCGGGGAGCCGGCCAACAGTACGCCCTTGGGGATGCGGGCACCCAGGTCGGTGAATTTTTTCGGGTCTTTCAAGAAATCGATGATCTCGGCCAACTCCTCCTTGGCCTCTTCCACCCCGGCCACATCCTTGAAGGTGACCTTGACGCTGTTCTCGCCGTCCTGAAGCCTCGCCCTACTCTTGCCGAAGCTCATGGCCTTACCGCCGCCCACCTGCATCTGGCGCATGAAGAAGATCCACACCCCGATCAGCAACAGCATGGGGAACCAGGAGACCAGGATGGTGACGTACCAGGGGGTATCCTCCTGCTGCTTGGCCTGGATGTTGACCCCGGCATCGCGCAGGGTGGTGATCAGGGTCGAGTCGGCAGGGGGGGCGATGACCTTGAAACTGGTACCGCCCTGGACCATGCCGGTGATCACGTTGCCCTGGACCACGACCTTGTTGCCCATGCACGACTCCGCGCTGGCGAGGAAGTCGGTGTAGCTCATCTCCGTCACCTGGCTCTGGGGTTTGTTGAACAGGTTGAAGAGCAGGATCATGGTGAGTCCGATCACCAGCCACATGGAGAGGTTTTTATAGAACATGTTCAATGGGGTTGCCTGTAAGTGTTGGTAGAGGTGCGTGGGTGTGAGGTGTAAAAGTACCCATTAAAGTATACCCATAAATTCCCGAGCGCAACCCGCATTATTTGACCGTTTCGCAAAAACCGCTCAACCGCCGCTGGTACGCTCCGTAACCTGTTGAAATTGCATTGGCAGATGGTCGGCCTCACGTTTTTCTGCGATTCCATCTTTAGTTAAAATAATCCTGCAAGGCCTGAACTTCCATGCTCTTCTCGGTGAGGGTGGCAATGGCCATGACCATGGACTCGGCCCCGGCGGTGGTGGTGGTGTAGGGGATGTGGTAATCCAGGGCGCTACGGCGGATGGTGTAGGAGTCCTCGGTGGTGCGGGTGCCCATGGAGGTGTTGATGATCCACTGGATCTTCTTGTCCTTGATCATGTCCAGGATGTGGGGGCGGCCCTCGGAGATCTTGTTGACCTTGGTGCACTCCACGCCGTTGTCGGTAAGGAATTGCGCCGTATGGGTGGTGGCCAGCAACTTGAAGCCCAGGCCGGCGAGCTTTTCGGCAGTGGCCAGGATATGGGGCTTATCGCTATGGCGCACCGAGATGAGCACGCTGCCGGAGGTGGGGATCTTCTGGCCCGCCGCCACCTGGGCCTTGGCAAAGGCGAGTCCCAGGGTGAAGTCCACCCCCATCACCTCGCCGGTGGACTTCATCTCCGGGCCCAACAGGGTGTCCACATTGGCAAAGCGGTCAAAGGGGAAGACCGCCTCCTTGACCGCGTAGTGGGAGATCTCCACCTCTTTCGTCAGGCCCAGCTCGGGGAGTTTCTTGCCCATCATCACCTTGGTGGCCAGCTTGGCCAGGGGCACGCCCGTGGCCTTGCTGACAAAGGGCGCGGTGCGCGAGGCCCGGGGGTTGACCTCCAGGACATAGAGGACATCGTCCTTGATGGCAAACTGGATGTTCATCAGGCCAATGACCTTGAGCTCCTGGGCCATGGCCTTGGTGGCGGACTTGATCCGTTCGATGAGCGACTGAGAGAGGGTGTGCGGCGGCAGCACGCAGGCCGAGTCGCCGGAGTGGATCCCCGCCTCCTCGATGTGCTCCATGATGGCGCCGATGATGGTGTTCTCGCCGTCGGAGATGGCGTCCACATCCACCTCCACCGCCTCCTTCAGGAACTTGTCGATGAGGATGGGGTGCTCGGAGGAGACATCGATGGCAGTGCGCATGTACTCCTTCAGGTCGCGCTGGTTGTAGACGATACGCATGGCCCGGCCGCCTAAGACATAGGAGGGGCGCACCACCACCGGGTAGCTGATGCGCTCGGCAATGGCCAAGGCCTCCTCCGGGGTGCGGGCGGTGCCGTTCTCGGGCTGGATCAGGCCGAGCTTCTGCAAGAACTGCTGGAAGCGCTCGCGGTCCTCGGCCCGGTCGATGCTGTCCACCGAGGTGCCGAGGATCTTGACCCCGGCCTTGTGCAGACCGGCGGCCAGGGTCAAGGGGGTCTGACC
>CAYSFY010000140.1:8316-9648 GCA_964430285.1 uncultured Desulfobulbia bacterium | reverse complement strand
CGTATCGTTGGTCGGCTGGTTCAACCCCAATGTTTGCAACAACTCCTGGAAAAGACGCCGGTCTTCGGCGCGGGCGATATTCTCCGGCCGGGTGCCCAGGATGGGAACCCCTGACCGGTGCAGCGGAGCGGCCAGGTTCAAGGGGGTCTGGCCGCCGAACTGGACGATCACCCCCTCCGGTTTCTCGGTGTTGATGATGTTGAGCACATCCTCGTGGGTCAGGGGCTCGAAGTAGAGTTTGTCCGAGGTGTCGTAGTCGGTGCTCACCGTCTCCGGATTGCTGTTGACCATGATGCTCTCGATGCCCAACTCCTTCAAGGCAAAGGCGGCGTGGACGCAGCAGTAGTCGAACTCGATCCCCTGGCCGATGCGGTTGGGGCCGCCCCCCAGGATCATCACCTTGCGGTTCGTGGTGGGCCGGGCCTCGTTCTCCTCCTCGTAGGTGGAGTAGTAGTAGGGGGTAAAGGCCTCGAACTCGGCGGCGCAGGTGTCCACCAGCTTGTAGACCGCGTGGATGCCGTGGCGATCCCTGAGCTCCATGATGTCATCCGCCGAGGTGCCGGTGAGAAAGGCGAGTTGCGGGTCGCTATAGCCATACTGATTGGCCTTATACGGCAGGTCATGGTCCAGACCCGCGAAGCCGGCCTTTTTGATTACCAGCTCCATGTCGGTGATCTGCTTCAGCTGGCGGAGGAACCAGGGGTCGATGCTGGTCAGGCGGTAGATCTCGTCAATGGGGATCTCCCGCTTCAAGGCCTCGTACAAGAAGAAGATGCGTTTGGAGTTGGGGGTGACGATTCCCTTCTCCAACTCGTGGGCGGGGAGGTCGGTATGGTTGAACTTTTTGCCGGCCCCGAAGCCGGTGGCCCCCACCTCCAGGGAGCGCATCCCCTTCTGGAAGGCCTCCTTGAAGGTACGGCCGATGGCCATGGTCTCGCCCACCGATTTCATGGCCGTGGTCAACAGGTCCTCGGCCTCGGGGAACTTCTCGAAGGTCCAGCGCGGGATCTTGACCACGCAGTAGTCGATGCTGGGCTCGAACGAGGCGTAGGTCTCGCGGGTGATGTCGTTTTTGATCTCGTCCAAGGTGTATCCCACCGCAAGCTTGGCGGCGATCTTGGCGATGGGGAAGCCGGTGGCCTTGGAGGCCAGGGCCGAACTCCTGGAGACCCGGGGGTTCATCTCGATGACCACCAGCTCGCCATCCACCGGGTTGACGGCGAACTGCACATTGGAGCCGCCGGTCTCGACGCCGATCTCGCGCATGATGGCGATGGCGGCATTGCGCATCTCTTGGTACTCGCGGTCGCTCAGGGTCTGGGCCGGGGCCAC
>CAYSFY010000140.1:0-8306 GCA_964430285.1 uncultured Desulfobulbia bacterium | reverse complement strand
GAGGCCGGAGACGCACAGGGCCTCCAACTCGTCGTTGTTGTAGGCCACGCCGCCGCCGGTGCCGCCCAGGGTGAAACTGGGGCGGACAATGATGGGGAAGCCGATCTCTTCCCCCGCCGGCCGCACCTCTTCCATGGTGTGGACAATGGCGCTCTCCGGCACATTCAGGCCGATCTTGCGCATGGCGGTACGGAACAGGTCGCGGCCCTCGGCCTTCCTGATGACATCGACATTAGCGGCCAGCATCTCCACCCCGTACTTTTCCAGCACCCCCATCTCCGCCACCCGCAGGGCGGTGTTGAGGCCGGTCTGACCCCCCAGGGTGGGGAGCAGGGCGTCGGGCCGCTCCTTCTCGATCACCTTGGCCACCATCTCCGGGGTGATGGGCTCGATGTAGGTCTTGTCGGCGATCTCCGGGTCGGTCATGATGGTGGCCGGGTTGGAGTTGATCAGCACCACCTCGTACCCCTCTTCCTTCAGGGCCTTGACGGCCTGGGTGCCGGAGTAGTCGAATTCGCAGGCCTGGCTGATGATGATGGGGCCGGAGCCGATGATCAGTATCTTTTTGATGTCCGTTCGTTTAGGCATGGGGGCGTCGGTGTCTGGTGAAAGGTTAACGGCTAATGGTAACAGGCGATCAAGAGAGAGGGCGAGAGTGTTCTACCTCGCACCCTTCCCCATCTTTTACTTGGCCATCATCTCGATGAAGCGGTCAAAGAGATAGATGGAGTCGTGGGGGCCGGGGGCGTTCTCCGGGTGGTACTGGACGGAGAAGGCGGGGAACTTCCTGTGGCGCATGCCCTCGACGCTGTTTTCATTCAAGTTGATATGGGTCAGTTCGACCTCATTGGGGTCGAGGGAGTTCATGTCCACGCAGAAGCCGTGGTTCTGGGCGGTGATCTCGATCTTGCCGGTGGTCAGGTCCTTGACCGGTTGGTTGCCGCCGCGATGGCCGAACTTGAGCTTGTAGGTGGTGCCGCCGTAGGCCAGACCCAGGATCTGATGGCCGAGACAGATGCCGAAGATCGGCTTTTTGCCCAAGAGGGCCTGGATGGTCTCCACCACCCCCGGGATCCCGGCCGGGTCACCCGGGCCGTTGGAGAGGAAGATGCCGTCCGGGTTCATGGCCAAGACCTCGGCGGCGCTGGTCTGGGCCGGCACCACCTGCACTTGACAGCCGGCGGCGGAGAGCAGCCTGAGTTGGTTGTACTTTAGACCGTAATCAAAGGCGACCACCTTGAAGCGGCCTGCTTTGGCAGTGGTGAAGTTCGTGCCCACCACCGGCCCTTGGTCGGTCCAGCCATAGGGCTCGGGGCAGGTCACCAGGGTGACCATGTCATTGCCCACCAGACCGGACCACCCCTTGGCGCGGGCGATCAACGATTGCGGGTCGAGATCCAGGGTGGAGACGATCCCCTTCAGCGCCCCTGCCTGGCGGATGTGTTTGGTCAGGGCGCGGGTGTCAAACCCCTCCACCCCCAGGACTTGATGGCTGCGCAGGAAGTCGGCCAGGGTCGACTGGGAGCGGTAGTTGCTGGGCACGGCAGTGTACTCCTTGACCAGAAAGGCCCCGGGGTGGATGCCGGCGGACTCCATGTCCTCGTCGTTGACCCCGTAGTTGCCGATCAAGGGATAGGTCATGGCCACGATCTGGCCCTTGTAGGAGGGGTCGGTGAGCACCTCCTGGTAGCCGGTCATGCTGGTGTTAAAGACGATCTCCCCGATCGCCTCGCCGGGTCCGGTGAATGATCTGCCGGTAAAGGTCCTGCCGTCTTCAAGGGCAATAAGCGCTTTCATAGTGTTTCCCATTATCATTGTTTGGTACGGGGTGCTGCCCTCAACCGAGGGCTGCACGGATCATCTCTGCCTGCTTGCTCGCTGCCCCTTGCTGGGCCAGGGCGATGGCTCGTGTTCGCTCCGCCGCCTGCTGGTAGGTCTCGGGATGGCGGTGAAACGTCTCAATGGTGGCGATCAACTCATGGAGATCATGGACCAAAAAGCCTGCCTGGTGCTCTTCCAACAGGGCGCGGGCGTCCATGAAGTCGGTCATGTGCGGGCCGTAGAGGGGGGGCTTGCCCCAGACCGCCGGCTCCATGATATTGTGCCCTCCTCGCTCCACCAGACTGCCGCCGCAAAAGGCATAGGTGGCCACGGCGTACAACCTGGCCAGTTCGCCCATCTGGTCGATCACCATGATCGGCGCGCTCCTGCCGCTGCCGATGACTTGGCTTAGGCTTTGGAAGGTGATCCCCGCGCCATGCCACTCCGCCTTCAGTTGTTGCAGACGGTCAAGATGCCTGGGCGCGATGATCAGCACCAGATCGGGGATCGTGGCCAGCAAGGCCTGGTGGGCGCTGAGCAGCAGCGCCTCCTCCCCCGGGTGGGTGCTGCCGGCCACGATGACCGGTTGTTGGCCATCGAGTCCCAGAAGCCTTTGGTAGTGCTCGACCGCCGCCATTCGCAGCTGGTCACCGGAGAGCCGGGAGAGGCTATCGTGGTGGGTGAACAGCGATTCGAGGGCGAGATCAAATTTGGCATTACCGTTGACCGCGACCTTGCCGGGCTCAAGGCCCAGGGCCACAAAGCGCTCGCGGTCCTTGTCGCCGATGACCGAGGCCGCGCTAAAACAGTTGACCACTTGGCCGATAAACGCCGCGACCCATTGGTAGCGGCGACTGGAGTTCGCCGAGAGGCGGCCATTCAACAGCAGGGCCGGGATGCCATTGGCCTTGGCCTGCCGCAGCATGGCGGGCCAGAGCTCCGTCTCCAGGCAGATATAGACGGTTGGCCGCAGTTTGCGCAGAAAGCGCTCCACCACCCAAGGCAGATCGATGGGGGCGTACAGGCAGAGGGCCGTGGCCCCCAGTTGCCGGTTTGCGGCGGCCAGGCCTTGTGCCGTAACCGTGGTAATGATGATGTCCGCCCGGGTCTCCATGCGTTCCAGGGCGGCGACCAAGGCCTTGGCCACCTGCACCTCGCCCACGGAGGCGGCGTGCAGCCAGAGCCGTTTGGGGTGGCGCCAAGCATGGGCAGGCTCGAAAAAGCCCAATCGTTGCCTGAGCCCGGCAAGGTGCTTTCCGGTCAGCAGGCAAAAAGGCAGGGCCACCATAAGCAGCAGCCAGCCGAGAACGGTATACAGTCGGTAATACAATCAGAGTTCCGGAGTTAACGCTTCGGTGTCGCGTCAATAAAAAAAGAGACGGCCTCATAACGAGTTATGTGAAGCCGTCTGAAGGGATCGGGCCGCCTGATAAATTTTATAATTTAAACTGGAAATAAGGGATTCGTCAACCGGTTTCCGCGAATGATCCCTGCCCGGATTTTCAGGCCAGGCCGCAAGGCGGAGGGAGGCGCTGGTTGAAGTCGCAGGCATGGCCTTGCCGCTACCGGCAAAACCCCTTCAACTCTCCCCCTTCGCACTCTCTCCACCTCTAAACTCCCGGCGGTACCTGGCCGGCGAGGTCAGAAAGGCCTTATTGAAGTGCACGCGCAGAGCAGCCTCCGAGCCGAAGCCCGACTCCTCCGCCACCAAGGCGATGGCCTTGCCGGTGGTCTCCAACAGCCGCTGCGCCAGGGCAAGCCGTTGATTGAGCAGCCAAACGCCGACGGTGACGCCGGTCACCTGCCGGAAGCGGCGGGTCAAGGTGCGCCGGCCCATGCAGGCACGCGCTGCCAGGGCGTCCAGGCTGTGCGGCTGATGCAGGCGGCCCTGGACCCACTCCAGCATCTCGGTGAAGCGATCGACCGTCGCGGTGCGCAGCAGCGGCAGCTCGATATACTGGGCTTGGCCTCCCTGCCGGTGCGGCGGCACTACCAGGCGTCGGGCCACGCGGCTCGCGATCTCGGCGCCATGAAATCGGCGGAGGAGATGCAGGCAGCAGTCGATGCCCGCTGCCACGCCCGCCGAGGTGATCACCTCTCCGTCATCCACGTAGAGCACTTGTGGTCTGACCGAGATGCGTGGATACTGGCGCTCCAGCTCGTCGGTCAGTAGCCAGTGGGTGGTCGCCGGGCGGTTGTCGAGCAAGCCGGCCGCGGCCAGCACAAACGCCCCGGTACAGAGGCCGACGATGATGGCCCCCCGCCGATGGGCGGCAAGCAGCGAGGCGATCAGGGCCGGAGGGGGATCTTCCTTGGCGTCGCGCCAGCTGGGGACAATCACCATGTCCGCCGTCTCCACCTCCCGCAGGGTGAACGGGGCCTCAATGGAAAAACCGACCCTGGTCGGCAGCGCCCCCTCTTCCACGGCGCAGACCTTGAGGTGGAAACGTGGACCGGAGCTGTCCCCGGCGTTCTCTCCAAAGACCAGGCACGGTACGGCAAGTTGGAAGGGGCTGATATGGCGAAAGGCTACGATGGCGATGGTCTCGATGGTCATCTCTCTCCTGTTGGGTTTGCTGTTGGCCCGATGGTGATGATTAATGTCATCTTTGCCACTGGTTTTCAAGGACAACCTGTGGAATAGTTGTGATCAACGCCAAACAACAACCCCATGGTCTCGCGGAGAGAATCAATGATTGCCATGCACTATCGATTCGTGCTGCCTGCCGATTACGACATGTCCATTATCCGTCGCCGCGTCAAGGAAAAAGGACATTTTCTCGACCACCACCAACCGCTACTGTTCAAGGCCTATCTCTGCGCCTTCCGTGATGATCCGGTTACCCGCGGTCAGGAAAACCTGTATGCCCCGTTCTATCTCTGGCAAGACCCCCAGGGGATGAGTGACTTTATCCGTGGTGCCGGATTCCGTGGGGTAGTCAACGCCTTTGGCTGGCCCACGGTCCGGACCTGGCCCGCGGTTCTGGCCGGTGTCCAGTCATCCCTCGTTGCCGAGGCCAACCATGCCACCCAGGAGATGGTGACCATTCCGCCGTTTTACCCATTGGCGACGATACAACAGGAAGAGCGGGAGTGGGCCGAGGCAATGGTCCTCGGGCAAGGAGCGACGCTGGCCCTCTCCGCATTCGAACCGACTACCTGGAGTTTGGCGCGGTTTTGTCTTTGGTCCGCTCTTCCTGCCATCGCCGCCGGGGCGGTGCAGGCCTTTCATCTCCTCCATCTCTCCCTTCCTGCCGGGAGGGTGGCGGATTTCCCGGAGATGCGACGCCGGGGCCACTGTCACAGGAGTCCGTCATGACTTCACTGCGCCGGGCCTTGAACGGCATCTTTGCAGGGATACGGAGGCAGGAGAGGAGAAAGAGACATGCTGCGCATGCGCCGGCTGCATGAAGCCGATATCACCCTTATCAGGCGCTGGCCGTCCTATTCCGGGGATATGGCGCAGATGGATTATGCGTTACGGGCTGGCGGCTGGCTGGATGAGTTCCGTGCCAGGGCGGATACGTTGCTCTACGCCGCCGACGATGACGGCGAGCTGGTCGGCTTTTCCCTGTTGCACCGGAGCGGTGACAGGGAGGCCGAATTCCGCATCGCCCTGCGACCCGACCGCACCGGTCAAGGCCTCGGTGCCGACCTTACCCTGCAAACGCTGGCGATCGGCTTTGCGGACCACGGGTTGGCCCGCATTCATCTGATCGTCAGGAAGAACAACCGTCGGGGAATCAGGCTGTACCGACGGATCGGGTTCGTGGGCCGGGGAGAGTGCCGGAAGGATATCCAGGGAGAAACGGTGGAGTTTTTGTTGATGGAGATCAGTCTGGAGCTGTATTTCCGGCTGCACGCCGGCACATGTAACAACGAAAAGGAGGAGCAGGTGATGCCCGTACCGAGAAGAGTCCTGTTGGTGATCGATGTCCAAAACGACTATGTGGGCGGTAACCTGCCCATTGTCTATCCGCCGGTGGAGCTGTCGCTGGCCAACATCGGTCGGGCCATGGATGCCGCCAAGGCGGCGGCGATCCCGGTCGTGGTGGTGCAAAATATCCTGCCCGCGACCGCGCCGTTCATGGCCCAAGGCACGCCAGGCGCGGACCTGCACCAGGTGGTGAGCGGGCGCGGCTGGGATCATTTCCTCAAGAAAAACATGCCCAGCGCCTTCCATGAGACCGGCCTTGAGGCATGGCTGCGGGAACGGGCCATCGACACCATCACCATTGTCGGCTACATGACCCACAACTGCGACCTCTCCACCGTGGTGGCGGGGATGCACCACGGCTTTGCCGTGGAACTGCTCAGGGATGCCACCGGCTCTCTCCCCTATGCCAACCGGGCAGGCCTCGCCAGCGCCGAGGAGATCCACCGGGTGATGACGGTGGTGATGCAGGCCCGCTTTGCCGCGGTGATGACCACCGAGGAGTGGCTCGGCCTGGTGGCCGGCGGCGGCCGACCGGAGCGGGATACGATCTTTGCCTCGAACCAGCGGGCCAGGGGGCCTGGGGCTGATCCGCTCCCACCAGGACAAGGCGGCAGCCTAGGGTGAGCGCCTGGCCCTCCATTTTTCTTGTCCGGTACCGATAAAACACGTACGATACTCTCCGCTGTTTCCAAAAAAAAACGCTGGGAGCTGGAGCCCGCATGAAGACCACACCAAGGAGGAACAACCATGTCTGATCACTACCCACGGATTGCCATTGTCACCGGGGCCACCTCCGGCATCGGCGAAGCGACGGCGCGGCGGTTCGTTGCCGCCGGTTTTGCCGTGGTCGGCAACGGCCGCAATGCCGACAAACTCACCGCGTTGGAGCAGGAGCTCGGCCCCGCCTTCCGGGGTGTTGCCGGCGATGCCACGGACCCTGGCCTCTTGGACCAGCTCTTTGTCGCTGCCGTTGAACGGTTCGGCAGGACGGCCGATATCGTGGTGGCCAATGCCGGCCGGGGTCTGGGCGGGTCGGTCAAGGATGCCGATCTGGCGCAATTTGAGGAGGTGCTGAAGATCAACGTCAGCGGCACCCTGGCCCTGTTGCAGCGGGCCGCGCAACGTCTGGTGAAGACCCAGCAGGGGGGCTACCCCAAGACGGCGGCGGATATCGTGATCATCGGTTCGGTGGTCGGCCGCCACGTCTCGCCATTCAGCGGGGTGTACGGGGCCTCCAAGTTTGCCGTCCACGCCCTGTGTGAGGGGTTGCGGCGTGAGATCGGCCCGCAGGGGGTACGGGTCTCCCTGGTCGAGCCGGGGGCCGTGCTCAGCGGCTTTCAGGCCGGGGCCGGATACAGCGACGAGATGGTCGACAACTTCAAAGAGCGCTTCGGGCCGCTGTTGACCGGGGGTGAGGTGGCCGACACCATTTACTTTATCGTCAGCCAACCGCCCCACGTGCATATCGCGGATGTCGTCATCCGGCCCACCCGCCAGGACTATCCCTGAGCCTCGCGCCTTCGGCCATGGCCCTTGCCAAGGGCTATGGTGAGCGAACAACCCGCTAGCCACCTTTGTTTGGTGGGAGCGTCGTCCACGGCGCGATTGACACTTGATCGCGCCGTGGACGACGCTCCCACGGAATCACCCGCCAGATGTGCAGTGTGCCAAGTCGGGCTGCTAATGCTCTGTGGCCAAGCAATAAAAGAATGGAGAAACAATGCGTACAGAAGAAAACGTCAAGGAGTTCTATAGGAATACCTTCAACACCGTGGCCGAGGGCTACGACCATCGCGCCCTGCGGTTTTTTGTGGAGAGTGGCGCCCGGCTGCCCGCCTATCTCGGTCTCAAGGGAGACGAGCATCTCCTGGATTGCGCCACCGGCACCGGGGCAACGGCCATGGCCCTTGCTGCCGCGCTCCCCAAGGGCCGGGTGACGGGCATCGATTTCTCGGAAAAGATGCTGGCCCGGGCCAGGGGCAAATTCGCCGCTGCCGGGGTGGTCAATGTGGAACTGCGGGAGATGGATATGCAGCAGCTCGCCTTTGCCGACGGCCACTTCGACGGGGCCACCTGCGCCTTTGCCCTGTTCTTCATCGCGGACATGGAGGCGCAACTGCGTAGCATCGCGGCCAAGGTCAGAAAGGGGGGCAAGGTGGTGATCACCTCGTTTGTCGATGCCTCTTTCTCGCCGCTGGTGGAGATATTTTTCTCCTGCCTTGAGCGTTACGGCATCACCCCGCCCACCCTGACCTGGAAGCGGGTGGCGACCCCTGAACAGTGCATGGCCCTCTTTACCGGCGCCGGCTTGCATGACGTCGTTGTGGACCAGGTGGAGTGCGGCTATTTTCTGGAGAGCCCGGAAGAGTGGTGGCAGATCGTCTGGAATGGCGGCTTCCGTGGCCTGGTGGAGCAACTGGCGGTGGAGGAGCGGCAGCGCTTTAAGGCGGAGCACTTGGCCGAGCTGGCAGGGCTCGCCGGCAACGAGGGGATTAGGATGGAGATGGGGATCATCTATACCGTGGGCACCGTCTGAGCGGAGAGCCTC
>CAYSFY010000139.1:9509-11988 GCA_964430285.1 uncultured Desulfobulbia bacterium | reverse complement strand
TCGGTGATGATGCCGGCCGGATCGGTGGTCATGATCGCGTCGATGTTGGATTCGAACAGGGAGCGGGTGTAGAACTGATGGTCACGCAACCGCTGACTGAGTTGCTTCTGCTCGGCCTCGATCTGCTTGCGGGCGGTGTTGTCGGTGCCGATCAGCAGGTAGCCGATGATGGCATCCTGCTCGTCGCGCAGGGCCGTGACCGAGACCACCGCCGGGAAGCGGCTGCCATCCTTTCTGATATAGGTCAGTTCGTAGATGTCCTCAATGCCGCGCGAGGCCTTGAACACCAGTGCTTCGAAACCCGGAGTAATCGGGGTGCCGAGTTCGAGACTCAATTTTTCGGCACGGGCGATCACCTCCTGGGGATCGGAGATGTCGGCCGGGGTGATCTTGTTCATCACCTCGGCGGCCGTGTAGCCCAGCATGCGCTCGGCGCCGACGTTGAAGATCTGGATGACCCCCTTGGCGTCGGTGGCGATACTGGAGAAGTTGGCGCTGTTGAAAATCGCGTTCTGTAGCGCCCCTGCCTTGAGCAGGGTTGCTTCACTGCGGACCTCGGAGATGATTCCCCCCGTATCGGCGGCGCTGTCATGGACACCTGGTGCTCTCGTTTTTTGTGCATTTTTCATGTCGATTCCGTTCCGCTTGATTCCTGCGTTACTCAATATCCAGCCGCGGCTTCTGCGTCAGCCTCGGTCGCGCCGCACAAAACATCACACCGACTAGGACCATGCCGACCATACCGGCGATACCCATCGGGTCGCCAAGAACATGATGCCATGCATTCAGCGGCGGATCAAGCGTCATCATTGCGACGTTGATTACGAGCCCAAGTAGTTATGATAGAGAAGGTGCAAAACAGTAAAGGGTTACAGACCGAAATCCTTAACCCTTACTATTTGCGATGTGAGTGGGCGTCAAACCCACCGAAGAGGCATGCGTCCTTAGGAGCCGTCAGAAAAAATACATGGCCATTGGTGAGCCTTCCTATACGGCTCCTTATGCCGTCTTGGCTGCCCTTAATGGCCATGTATTTTTTTGACAACGGCTTACTCGGCGGGCTCGGTAATCGCATTCATCTGCAGAGTGACCGCGGTCTGAGCCAACAGCCGGCCGTTGACCGAGGCTCCCGTGTTGACGGCGATCATGGTTTTACCCAAGACGACGCCTTCAAAGTGGGCATTGGTTCCAAGAGTCACCGCTTCAGCGACTTGCCAGAAGATGTTCTTGGCCAGGGCGCCGCCGGCCAGCGTTACCCGGGTGGAGTTGGCCTGGGTCAGTGTTCCCGCCACCTGGAAGATCCAGACATCGTCCGGGCCGCCCGAGAGCGTGACATCCGTGGTAATCATAACCCCCGTGGCCCACTTGTAGAGGCCGGGAGTGAGGGTACGGCCACCAATCTCGCCGCCGCCCAGTTCAATGAAATCGGGTGTTGGTCGTCCCGCGGCGTCAACGTACGCGTATCCCATGTCGCCCACGGCCGAGGTCAGGAAGGGGGCATCAGTCACCGCGCAGGGGAGAGGACCTGCTGCGTCGACGGTGTATATATTCCCCGACACTTCCTTGCAGGTGAGCAGGAGAGCCGCACCGGTGATGGGACTCGTGCCCACATCCCCAACAATAGAGGATCGGTACACGTCGGTGATTCCGCTTTGGCTCAGAATGGCGAAGCCATCCGCCTGGCCAAGATCCACCGGCATCGGTCCGCTGCCGGTGTCAGCGTTTGCGCCCCCCGCCACAAAACCGCCGAGTAGTACTACCAGAAGCAACATTTTCGAATAACTTTTACATTTGTTCATACGTGTCCCCTCCTTGGGGACTTGCAAACCTGAAAAACAATTAGTGGCAGGCCCATTTGCCTACCACTTTCAAGGAGAGTATAGAGCAACTGACGTGCCAGAGGAGAAATGCGGCCACAGTAAAAGTAAGGGTTTGATTGTGCGTGATAAAATGGAGAGCATACAACTGAGTTGCAGGGTAAACCGGTTAGAGGCAGGCGTGACATTTAACGGTTCTGTTAAATGTCACTGAACCGTTACACATCAAGACCTTGCGAACATTTTTTTATCCAACAGCTCCCTTATCTTTCTCAAAAGCTCATCAGGTGAAACAGGTTTCTGGATAAATATGGAATTTTCATCAAGCGCCTGGTCCTCCGCAAAGATGCCCCTCGTGTACCCGCTCACAAAGACCGTTTTCAAGCCGGGGCGCACCCTTTTCATCTCCAGGTAGGCCTCTTTGCCGTTTTTTTTAGGCATGATCGCGTCAAGGATAACGAGATCGATGCTGTCTACGTATTCCACAAATTTATCCACCGCGTCCTGGCCGTCCACCGCCTCGATAACACGATAACCGTAGCGACTGAGCACCCTTGTTGACAGCCTGCGTAAGACGGCATCATCCTCGCTCACCAGAATAGTCTCGGCTCCGCCATGCAGGGTTGCCACCTCCCGTATCCCTATTGTAGCAACCAGCGCCG
>CAYSFY010000139.1:8851-9499 GCA_964430285.1 uncultured Desulfobulbia bacterium | reverse complement strand
TTGTCCCTGCTCCGGGCTCACTGGAGACCTTGATGAATCCGTTATGTTTTTTGACTATCCCGTAAGCCATTGCAAGGCCGAGCCCGGTCCCCTTCCCTTGCTCCTTGGTGGTAAAGAACGGCTCAAAGATGCGTGCTTGCGTCTCTTGGTCCATGCCGGTGCCGTTGTCAAAAACCGAGATTAGGGCGTATGGGCCTACTTTGCCATATCCGTGGGTATCGACAAATTCCTGGTCCATGGCTACAGGCAGTGTCTCCACGAACAGTTTTCCGCCGTTCGGCATGGCGTCCCGGGCGTTGACGACGAGGTTCATGATCACCTGCTCTATCTGCCCGCGATCCGCCAAGACGGCAAGGGGCTCTCCGCCGCACTCTATCTTGAGCTCGATATCTTCCCTGATCAACTTGCAAAGAAATGCCTCGAAACTCTTCAGTACCTCTCTAAGATCAATCATGGTCAAGGTTACTACCTGCTTTCTACTGAAGGAGAGCAGACTCTGGGTAAGGACCGCGGCTCTCTTGGAGGCCCTCATTATCTCTTCGACATAACCTTTAACGGGTTCTTCTTCCTTCATCTCATCCATAATGAGATGAGAGTAACCGAAGATTGCCGAAAGGATATTGTTGAAGTCATGGGCCACACCCCCGG